>NZ_CP029343.1:307613-615226 GCF_003143515.1 Massilia oculi
AAGGCGGAATACGCATCCACCTCGACGGTATCGGCCTTGGACACGACGATGACGTCGTCCGGCAGGTTCAGCTCGGAGGAAAAGCGGGCGCCTTCGGTCCCGGCCACGCAATGCGGCGGCCACGGCCCGCCCTGCTCGGCGAACGAGCAATGCAGTGCGGGATGCCAGTCGCGCGAGGCGTAGATCGGCAGCGCGCGCGCCCGGTACAGGGCGATCAAGCGATTGATTGGCGCGATCACCTCGCCGCCGTGGGGGACGCCCAAGCTGCCGCCGGGAAGGAAGTCGACCTGGAGGTCGACGATCAGGAGGGCATCGCCCTGGCCGAGCACGATGGCGCTCATGAGACATCTCCGTTTCAAGGACGCACAGGCTGCGTCAAAGATGGCAGATTAACATGAAGCGCCGTCGCCGGCCGAAGGGCGCGCGGCAGGCCGGGCGGGCCTGCCGCGAAAAATGGCTTGTTACTGCGGCTAGCTACTGCGGCTTGTTCAGCAGCGAACGCTGGCGCGCATAGCCGAAATAGACGACCGCGCCGATCGCCAGCCAGATGACGAACGCCAGCCAGGTATGCCAGCTCAGGAAGGACATCAGCACCAGACAGAACACGATCGCCAGGCCTGGAATGAACGGCACGCCAGGGCAGCGGAAGGCGCGCGGCAGGTCCGGACGCTTCTTGCGCAGTACGATGACGGCGATCGAGACCAGGGTGAAGGCGGCCAGGGTGCCGATGTTGACCAGCTCGGCCAGCACGTTCAGCGGCACCACGGCGGCGATGAGGCCGAAGATGATGCCCACCAGCCAGGTAGCGAAGAACGGGGTGCCGTATTTCGGATGCACCTTCGACAGCCTGGCCGGCAGCAGGCCGTCGCGCGACATGGCGAACAGGATGCGGGTCTGGCCATAGGCCATCACCAGGATCACGGTGCTCATGCCCAGGATCGCGGCCAGGTCGACGAAGCCGGCGACCCAGTTCTCGCCCGCCACCTGCAGCGCCAGCGAGACCGGGTGGTCGACGCCCTTGAAGTCCAGGTGCGGCACGATGCCGGTCATGATCGCGGCGACCACGACGTACAGGATGGTGCAGACCACCAGCGAACCGATGATGCCGATCGGCAGGTCACGCTTCGGGTTCTTGACTTCCTCGGCGGCCGAGGTGACGGCGTCGAAGCCGATGAAGGCGAAGAACACCAGCGCGGCGGCGCTCATCACGCCACCCATGCCGTATGGCATGAACGGCTCCCAGTTCTCCGGACGGACGTGGCCCACGCCGACGGCGATGAACAGCAGCACGACGCCGGTCTTGATGATGACCATGACGTTGTTGACGCGCGCCGATTCGCGCATACCCAGCGACAGCATCGCGGTCAGCGCGATCATGATCACGAAGGCCGGCAGGTTGAACAGGGTGTCGACGCCGGGACGGGCGCCGGGGGCGGCGGTCAGCGCGTCCGGCAGCACCAGGCCGAAGCCCGACATCAGCGACTGGAAATAGCCGGACCAGCCGACCGCGACGGTCGAGGTGGCCAGACCGTACTCGAGCAGCAGGTCCCAGCCGATCATCCAGGCGACGAATTCGCCGAGGGTGGCGTAGCTATAGGTATAGATCGAACCAGCAACCGGCACGGTCGAGGCGAACTCGGCGTAGCACAGGGCGGCGAAGCAGCAGGCCATGGCGGCCACGATGAAGGAGAGGGTCAGCGCAGGGCCGGCAGTGACGGCGCCCGTGCCGGTGAGCACGAAAATACCGGTGCCGACGATGGCGCCAATACCGAGCAGGATCAGGTCGGTCGGGCCGAGCACCTTTTTGAGTCCGCCCGGCTTGGCGCTGGCGGCCAGCATGGCATCCAGATTCTTGGTTCTAAAAATACTCACTACGTGTTCTCCAATCAAATAGGTATGTGGTCTCGCGTCTTGTCATTGCGCCGTGCGCGCAGGTCGTGCGGGCACGCTCTCGAGATCCTGCCTGTTGGGCCGGCATGCCTGACATGAAACCGCTGCTGCACCTGCAAACCGTCAACTTTTTGCAGACGTGCAAATATAACCAGAATGCTGTTGCGAATCAAAGCAATCCGACAAATCTTCTGCAATTTACGTGCCGGCAGGCAAATTCTACTACTAAAAGGCCGCCGTTGCGTAAACATCGCAGCCTGGGCCACGGTGCTTGATTTCCTCAAATCAACATTCGATAATGGGAACGGGCCATCACGCCCTACCCCCGCCGCTCCGCCCTTACCCCCCCGCCCCCGCCACCATGACTGTTCCCAATGGACGCCTGACCAGATTCAAGCCGCTGCTCGCGATCGGCGCACTGCTGGCCTCGCTTGCCGGTCCGGGGACGGCGGCCCTGCAGCCGGAGGCGCGGCTCGACGAGATCGCGGCGATGGCCGAGCAAAACAATGCGCAGGCGCGCACTATCCTGGTGCAGGAAGGTCCAAAGCTGATTGCCGGTGCGCCCTATTCGGTGCGCATCAACTACCTGCGCCTGTTGCGACGGGTACAGGCGGATGCGGGGAACTTCCGCGAAGCCTTCGAGACCAATGAGCTTATCATCGGCCTGGCCAAGGCCGAACGCGATCCGCTCAATCTCGCGCTGGCCAGCCTGGCGCGGGTGCTGCGCCTGATCGAGAACAACGATCCGGCCAAGGCCCTGGGCCAGCTCGAGGCGCTCGGCGCCCGCTACCGCAAGCTGGGCAGTCTCGAATTCACCGCCACCTCCGAAGGGTTGCACGGCATGGCCTACAGCGCGGTCGGCCAGTACGACCGCGCGCTGCACCACTTCCTGCGCGCGCTGGACATGGTGAAGCGCCATCCCGGCCTGTGGAGCCCGCGCGAAGCCGACATCCGGCTGGCGATGGCGCGCATGTACGTCAACTCGCGCGACCCAAGCCGGGCGCTCGAGACGCTGCGCGAGATTCGCACCGGCCCGACCCGGCTGCCGCCGCGCACCGAAGCGGCGGTCCACTTCTTCGAGGGCAGGGCCCTGGTGGCGCAGGACGAACTGGAGACCGCCCTGCAAGCGTTCGAGCGCGCGCTCGAACTGGCCCATGCCCATCAGCTGATCGCGCTCGAAGCCAATGTGCTGGGCAATATCGCCAACGCCCACCTGAAGGCGGGACGCTTCCAGGAGGCCGAGCAGGCGGCGCGCGCCGCGCTGGCGCCGGCCGAGCGCAGCGAAGACCGGATCAGCCTCCAAATGGCGAAGGCCAACCTCGGGTTCGCCCTGTTCGGCCAGGGCCGCCAGCGTGAAGGCATGCAGCAGGTGGACGCGGTGATCGCCGCGATGCGCAAGGCCGGCGCCATGTCGACCGTCGGCCGCATGCTGGCCGAGAAGAGCCAGGCGCTGGAGGGCGCCGGACGCTTCCGCGAAGCGCTGGCCACCACGCGCGAACGCGAAACCGTGACTCAGGAACTGGCGCTCGATGAGCGCAACATGGCGATCTCGGCGCTGCAAGAACAGTTCAAGGCGCGCGAGCGCGCCGCCCAGATCGACGCCCTGCGCCAGGAGAACGCCGTCAAGGACGCCGAGCTGCGCCACCGCAGCCTGCTCCAGACCGCCGCCTCGCTGGGCGCCTCGCTGGCGCTCTTCATGTGCGCGGGCGTGCTATGGATGTACCGCAAGTCGGTGCTGACCGGTCGCCGCCTGGCCGAGCTGAACGACGAGCTGGCCTACCGCTCGGCCCATGACCCGCTCACCGGCCTGTTCAACCGGCGCTCCTTCCTCGACCGCATGCGCAGCCGCACCGGAGAAGCGGCGCCGCGCCTGGGCTCGGCCGACTGCTACACCCTGCTCGACATCGACCACTTCAAGCGCATCAACGACGAGTATGGCCACGCGGCGGGCGACGCGGTGCTGGTCGAGGTCGGCAAGCGCCTGCGCGCGGCGATGCGCGAATCGGACATGGTGCTGCGCTGGGGCGGCGAGGAATTCCTCGTGTACTCCCAGGGCGTGACCCAGGACCAGCGCCCGCTGCTGGTAGGCCGGATCCTCGACGCGATCGCCGCCACGCCGATCATGCTGGAAGACGGCACCGCGCTCAGGGTCAGCGCCACCGCTGGCGCGGTGTCGCTGCCGTTCGCGCCGAATGACGACGGGGCCAGGCCGGAAGCCACGATCCAGCCCGACTGGGAACAGGCGATCGCGCTGGCCGATCGCGCGCTCTACAAGGGCAAGGAAGCGGGCCGCAACCGCGGCTATATCGTCGCCGGCCTGCGCCGTCCCGAAGGCGGGCTCGAACTCGACCTCGTGCTGCCGGGTGTCGCGGGGTGACGAGGATGCAAACGTGAACTGAACGCGTGGGAAGCATCGCCTCCCCGCCTACAGCGAAAGAGGCAGGTTGCGGGACGTTACAGCGAACGCAGCAGGTTGCGGCGGGCGACGATCGCCGCCACCGTCTGCAGCAGGGTCGCCGGGGCCACCGGCTTGGTCAGGTAGTCGTCGAATCCCGCCTCCAGCGCACGCTGCTGGTCTTCGCGCCGCGAGAACGCGGTCAGGGCGATGGCCGGCACGGCCGCCGTCTCGCGATCGGGCATCGATCGGATGCGGCGGATCACCTCGAAACCATCGACCAGCGGCATGCCGATGTCGCTGATGACGAGGTCGGGCCGGCGCGCCTCGACCAGGCGCAGCGCCTCGCGCGCGCCGGTGGCGGTGAGGACCGTGGCCTCGCTGGCGGCCAGCACCTGCTGCACCAGTTCCAGCGAGTCGAGTTCGTCGTCGATCACCAGCACCGTCATGCCTGCCATCTCGGGCGGCGCCAGCGGCAGGCCGGCAAGGGACTCACTCCGCGCCGCCGGCACCGCGCCGGGCGCCGCCAGCGGCAGGTGCAGGGTGAGGGTGGCGCCCTGCCCTTCGCCGCGGCTGGCGACACTGATCGCGCCGCCCTGCAGCTCGACCAGCTGGCGCGCGATCGCCAGGCCCAGCCCCAGGCCGCCGTGGCGCCGCGCCGACGAGGAATCGGCCTGGCGGAAGCGGTCGAACACATAGGGCAGGAATGCGGACGCGATGCCGGCGCCGGTATCGGCAACGTCGATCGCCACCGCGCGCTCGCTCCCCTCGCCTTCCAGCCGCAGCGTGACCGTCACCACGCCGCCCGGTTCGCTGAACTTGACGGCGTTCGAGATCAGGTTCGACATCACCTGCTGCATGCGCGCCAGGTCGCCGCGCACGGGGCCGACGCGGTGGTCGATGCTGGCGTCCAGGCCGACGCTGCGCGCCAGGGCCGCCGGGCGCGCCGTCTCGAGCGCCGCGTGGACGAAGTCCTGCGGCTGGATCGGCGCCGCGTCGATCCGCACCTTGCCGGCCAACAGGCGGCTCATGTCGAGCATGTCTTCGATCAGCTGCGACTGGGCGCGCGCATTGCGCTCGATGGTTTCCAGGCCGCGGCGCAGCATGGCGCCGTCGCGCTGGCCCTGCAGCAGCAGTTGCGACCAGCCGAGCATGGCGTTGAGCGGTGTGCGCAGCTCGTGCGACAAGGTGGCGAGGAATTCGTCCTTCATCTGGCTGACGTTCTCGGCCTCGACCCGGGCGCGCTGCTCGTCGAGATACAGTTGCTGGCGCTCGGCCGCCGCCCGCAGCGATTCGGCGATCGTGCGGTTGCGCGCCTCGAGGCGCGCATCGAAAATGGTGGCCAGCAGCGCGATACTGAGCAGGGACACGGTGGCCACCGTCACCAATGCCGCCAGCTGATCCTGATCGACGCCGCCGAGCGCCGCGCGGCACACGCTGCCGGCCTCGAAGTGGGCGGCGGCCATGCCCGTATAGTGCATGCCGGCGATGGCGCCGCCCATGATGACGCTGGCTGCGAACTGCACGGCGCGCCGCGCGCGGCCGCCCTCCCTGCCAGCCTCGTGCAGGCGCAGGCCGATCTGCAGCGCCAGCGCCGAGGCGCCAATCGCGATCGCGACCGACAGCGCGAACAGCCAGGGCGTGTAGGTGATCGCCGGGTCCATGCGCATGCCGGCCATGCCGGTGTAGTGCATGGCGTTGATGCCCAGGCCCATCAGGACGGCGCTCCAGGCCAGCTGGCGGCCCCGGAATGCACGGTGCCGCACATGCCATAGCGCCAGACCGGACGCGACCACCGGCAGCAACCAGGAGGCGACGGTGATCAGCGGATCGTAACCGACCGGCATCGGCAGGCGGAAGGCCAGCATGCCGATGAAGTGCATGGCCCAGATGCCGCTGCCCATCGCCAGCGCGCCGCCGGCGATCCAGAAGTACGGCGCGTGGCCCTGGGCCTGGCGCACCCGCAGCGCCAGGCTGAGCGACGTATACGAGGCCAGGATGGCGACCAGGATCGACACGAAGACCAGCAGGGGTTCGTAGTACCCGTTCACCATCGGTGTTGTCCCGTTCTTATCGTGTTCTCGTCGGCATGCGGCATGCCGCTCGCGGCCAGTGTACACGACCCGGCCGGCGATATCGGGTACGCTTGCATGCCCGTTCAACGCCCGCTTCAGGAGGAAGTCCATTGCCGGATGCACCAACGACCGCCCCATCCATCCTGCATGAGCGCCGCGCCCTGCTGCACGGCGCCGCCGCGCTGGCCAGCCTGGCGCTGGCCCCGGTGGCGATCCCGTCCGCGCTCGCGCAGCAGCCCTTGCCCAAGGTGCCGTATGTGACGACGCCGCAGGCCATCGTCGACCGCATGCTGTCGATGGCGCAGGTCGGACGCAATGACGTGGTGTACGACCTCGGCTGCGGCGACGGCCGCATCGTGATCTCGGCCGCCAGCAAGTATGGCGCGCGTGGCGTGGGCATCGATCTCGATCCGGAACGGATCCGGGAAGCGACCGCCAACGCGCGCGCGGCCGGGGTGCAGGACCGCGTGCGCTTTCGCCAGGGTGACCTGTTCCGCAGTGATTTCAGCCCGGCCACCGTGGTCATGCTGTATTTGTTGTTCGAGGTGAACCTGCAGCTGATGCCGCAGTTGTGGCGGCAGTTGCGGGTCGGCGCGCGGGTCGTCTCGCACGATTTTCACATGGGCGCCCAATGGCCGCCGGAACAGATCGTGCGGGTGCGCGACAAGACCCTGTATGCGTGGACGATCACGGAGGAGCTTAAGCAGGAGCTCAGGCAGGAGCTTAGGCAGGAGCTCAGGTAGGAACTCAAGCAGCAGAACGAGCGGTGGCCTGGAGCGCGGCCTCGATAGGTCGCACCGGCGGTGAAGACGGGCCTGAAAAGAAAAACGCCCGCGAGATGCGGGCGTTTCGAGGAATCCTGTTGGTGGGAAGTGCAAGTTTCGAACTTGCGACCCCTGCAGTGTGAATGCAGTGCTCTACCCCTGAGCTAACCTCCCAGCGAGGCCGTATTATGCCATAGAGTCTTGATTATTCCAAATGGCAATTGACCAACTTATTTGTACCAATGCCGTGATCTCGAAAGAAACACGAGCAGGCAGCGATACCTGCCGCTTGCCGAAAACAAGAAGGCCAGCATTGCTGCTGGCCCTTGTGAATTCTGGTGGGAAGTGCAAGTTTCGAACTTGCGACCCCTGCAGTGTGAATGCAGTGCTCTACCCCTGAGCTAACCTCCCGAAGCGAGGCGTATTATGGCACAGAATCACTGTCCCGTCACCCCTGCGGAGCATAATTCCTCCACACGCAGCTGCCTTTCACGTTCTTGTCGAGGCCGGCCAGCACTTCGTCGTGCGCCGCGAGTTCGTCGCCGCTCGCCGCGACCACGATGATCTCGCCCAGCGGCACCACGTCGAGCGCGTCGCCGATGTTCGCGCTTTCGACTTCGACGTCCATCGTCAGCGAGTTCTGGCCGCGGGTCATGGCCAGGTAGACGTCGGCCAGCAGCTCGGAGTCGAGCAGTGCGCCGTGCAGCTTGCGGTGCGCGTTCGAGATCTCGTAGCGGTCGCACAGCGCGTCCAGTGAATTGCGCTTGCCCGGATGGAGTTCCTTGGCGTGAACCAGGGTGTCGATCACGCCGCTGCAGTGCTCGACGAAAGGCGGCAGGCCGATGCGGGTGAATTCGTGGTTCAGGAAGCCCAGGTCGAACGGCGCATTGTGGATGATGACTTCGGCGCCCTGCACGAACTCGCGCAATTCTTCGGCGATCTCATGGAACTTCGGCTTGTCGCTCAAGAACTCGGTGGTCAGGCCGTGCACCGCCAGCGCCGCCTCGTCCGACTCGCGCTCGGGGTTGATATAACGGTGAAAATTATTCCCGGTGAGCTTGCGGTTGAAGATTTCGACGCAGCCGACCTCGATGACGCGGTCTCCCGTGCGAGGATTCAGGCCGGTGGTTTCGGTGTCGAGGACGATCTGGCGCATGGTGTTCTACTGGATAAATTGAAACTGAGATGAAGCGGAGCGAAGTATAGCAAAGCCCGCCCTTGCCTTCCGGCGATGAAAGACTCAGCGCCGCACCGAGGCCGCGCCGCGATTGGCCAGCACGTCGGCCCGCTCGTTGCCAGGATGGCCGTTGTGGCCGCGTACCCAGCGCCATTCGACGGCGTGCTGCTGCTGCGCCTGGTCGAGCGCCTTCCACAGGTCATCGTTCTTGACCGGTTCCTTCGCTGCGGTCTTCCAGCCGCGCGCCTTCCAGCCGTGAATCCATTCCGAGATGCCCTTCTGCACGTACTGGCTGTCGGTGTGCAGCACGACCTTGCACGGACGGCTCAGGACGCCGAGCGCCTCGATCACGGCGCGCAATTCCATGCGGTTATTGGTAGTGTTCGGCTCGCCACCAAAGATTTCTTTTTCGTGCCCGTTCGAGACCAGGAGCGCGCCCCAGCCGCCCGTGCCCGGATTGCCCTTGCAGGCGCCGTCGGTGAAGATCTCGACCTGGGTCGAGGAGGTTGCATTCGATTGTTGTTCGCTCATTCCCTGTTCGCTGCCGGCACTGCCGCCGGCCGCTTGCTCGCTTTCTTGTTCCATGCGGGACCGATGATGTGCATGCCCTTGACCCGCTTGATCGCATGCACCACGTAGACCGCGCCGAGATACGGCCACCAGCGCGCGCCTGCCGATTCCATCATCGAGAAGCGGCTGAGCCAGTGAGCCGTGCGGCACGGCGGGGCGTAGCAGCCGAAATGGCTGCGTGTCACGCCCAGATTCAGCAATTTTAGCCAGTCTTTCAGACGCGGCAAAGAAATGAATTCGCCGGACTCGGGCAGGTAGTCGCTGCGCGTGACGCGCCGGACGCCCTGGCGCATGCCCCACAGGCTGGCCGGATTGAAGCCGCAGATGATCACCTGCCCTTCCGGAATCAAGACCCGCTCGACCTCGCGCAAGACCTGGTGCGGCTCCGCCGCGAACTCCAGCACGTGCGGCAGCACCACCAGGTCGATGCTGCCGGTGGCGAACGGCAGTTCCTCGAAGTCGACCGCGACCGCGATCTGCTTGCCACCCGCGGCAAACGCCAGTTCGTCCGCATGCGAGGCGCGCGTGGCCGCCTGCCATTTATTGGGCATGCGGCTGGCCGCCAGCGCATCGAGCTGGGGCACGCCGATCTGCAGCGCATTGAAGCCGAAGATGTCCACCGTGAGCTCGTCCAGGCAGGCCTGCTCGAACGCGCGCACGTAGCCGCCCGCCGGCGATTGCAGCCAGTTGTCGAGCGCTATAATGGATTTTTCGGATACGCTATCCATGCCACCCCTTTGACCTTCGCTGGAAGGTTGCTTCTACCATGACGACTCCGCTGCGCACGAACCTCGCTGTATTGACGGTTCCAGCCTTTAAAGACAATTATCTCTGGCTCATACACGACGGCAGCAATGCAGCCATCGTCGACCCGGGCGACGCCGCGCCGGTCAAGGCTGCGCTCGCCGCGCACAAGCTGCGCCTGACCGCCATTCTACTCACCCATCATCATGCTGACCATATCGGGGGTGTGCCGGGCTTGCTCCAGGACTGGAACGTGCCCGTGTTCGGGCCACGCAACGACGGCATCGCGCTGGTCACGCATCCCCTCGGCGAAGGCGAGCGCATCGACGTGCCGGGGCTGGATCTCGCGCTGGACGTGCTGGATGTACCGGGGCACACGCTGGGTCACATCGCGTATGTGCGCCGCAGTCCAGGCCAGGACCCGGGCGCCGATTGGCTGTTTTGCGGCGACACGCTGTTCGGCGCCGGCTGCGGGCGGCTGTTCGAAGGCACGCCGCGCCAGATGATGCTGTCGCTCGGGAAGTTCACCGCGCTGCCGGACGACACGCTGGTGTATTGCGCGCACGAATACACGCTGTCGAATCTGCGTTTCGCCCAGGCGGTGGAACCGGACAATGCCGCGCTGGCGGCGCGGGTGCGGGACGATGGCAGGCAGCGCGACGCCGGGCAGCCGACCATCCCGTCGACGATCGGCCTCGAGCGGGCGACCAATCCCTTCCTGCGCCATGGCGAGGCGCGCATCGTGCAGAGCCTGGTCGAGGCCGGACGCCTGGCGCCAGGTGCGGCCCCGGTCGACGTCTTCGCGGCGCTGCGCGAGTGGAAGAATACCTTCTGATTCATCGCATGGCTGGCGGCCATTCCGCCAACCGTACGTGCATCAGATCTCCTCGTACAACGGCAAGGTCAGGAATTCGGCGAAGTCATCCGACGTCGACATCTCCTCGAAGATGACGGCGGCGCGTTCGTAGCTCGCATGCGTCCCGTCCGCCGCCACCACCTTCACTTTTTCCAGCTCCTCGGGAATCATCTCCCGAACCATGTCCGCCGTGACCTTGCGGCCGTCCTCCAGCACACCCTTCGGCGAGCGGATCCACTGCCATACCTGCGAGCGGCTGATCTCGGCTGTCGCCGCGTCTTCCATCAGGTTATGGATCGGCACGCAGCCATTCCCGGCCAGCCAGGCGCCGAGGTAGTGAATGCCGACATTGATGTTGTAGCGCAGGCCGGCCTCGGTGATCGGCGTCTCGGGCTGGAAGTCAAGCAATTGCGCGGCCGTCACCTCGACGTCGGGGCGCTGCTTCTCGAACTGGTTCGGCTTGTCGCCCAGCACCTTGGTGAACTCTTCCATCGCCAGCCCGACCAGGCCGGGGTGCGCGACCCAGCCGCCGTCATAGCCGTCCGTGGCATCGCGCGCCTTGTCGGTGCGCACGCCGCCCATCGCGATCTCGTTTTTCTCTGGATCGTTCTTGATCGGAATGAGGGCCGACATGCCGCCAATGGCCGGCGCGCCGCGCCGGTGACAGGTCTTGAGCAGCAGCAATGCATAGGCGCGCATGAACGGCGCCGTCATCGTCACCTTGGCGCGGTCGGCCAGGCAGAAGTCGCGGTCGAGCTTGAACTTCTTGATGCACGAGAAGATGTAGTCCCAGCGGCCGGCGTTCAGGCCAGCGCTGTGCTCGCGCAGCTCGTACAGGATCTCGTCCATCTCGAAGGCGGCGAGAATGGTCTCGATCAGCACCGTGGCCTTGATCGTGCCCTGCGGCAGGCCCAGCGCGTCCTGGGTCATCACGAACACGTCGTTCCACAGGCGCGCTTCCAGATGCGATTCCAGCTTCGGCAGGTAGAAATAGGGGCCGGCGCCGCGCACCAGCAATTCCTTGGCGTTATGGAACATGAACAGCGCGAAATCGACGATGCCGCCCGAGACGCGCTGGCCGTCGACCAGCACGTGTTTTTCGTCCAGGTGCCAGCCGCGCGGGCGCACGATCAGGGTCGCCACCTTGTCACCCAACTGGTAGGACTTGCCGTTCTGCTCCAGCGAAATGGTTTTGCGGACCGCATCGAACAGATTGACCTGGCCCTGGATCTGGTTGTCCCAGTTCGGCGTATTCGAATCCTCGAAGTCGGTCATATAGCTGTCGGCGCCCGAATTGAGCGCGTTGATGACCATCTTGCGCTCGACCGGACCGGTGATTTCCACGCGCCGGCAGGCCAGCGCCGGCGGGATCGGCGCGATCCGCCAGTCGCCGTCGCGGATGTGGGCGGTCTGGGGCAGGAAGTCCGGGCGTTCGCCGGCGTCCAGGCGCCGCGCCCGCTCTGCGCGCGCGGCCAGCAATTCCTGGCGCCGCGGGGCGAAGGCACGCGCCAGTTGCGCCACGAGCGCGAGCGCCTCCGGGACCAGGATGTTCTCGTAGCCGGGCTTGATCTCGCCCGTGATCTGCATGCCGGCAGGGATGGTGAGGGACATATTGCCTCCTGAGTTGAATGAAGAATGCGTGGGACGCCGGCGCCCGATCCGGGCGCTGCTTGGCGTTTGTCTTTGCATCAAGTATATTCACTGGAATAGCGCTAAACCATACAAAATCTCACAGCATCTGTGTGTTTTTGTATCAAATGATAGGCGGGAACGGGTAGGGAATATGGGCAAATTCACCCAGATGGCGACCTTCGTCGAGGTCGTCGCGCGCGGCAGCCTGTCCGCTGCGGCGCGCGCCGAGGGCATCGCGCCGGCCATGATCGGCCGCCGCCTCGACGCGCTCGAGGCTCGGCTCGGGGTCAAGCTGCTGCAGCGCACGACCCGGCGGCTGGTCCTGACCGACGAGGGCACGGCCTTTCTCGAGGATTGCCAGCGCATCCTGGCCGAGGTGGGCGACGCCGAGTCGGCCATTTCCGAGCACAGCATGCGCGCCTCGGGCCACCTGACGGTGTCGGCGCCGGCCGGATTCGGGCGCCAGCACGTGGCGCCGCTGCTGCCCTCCTTCCTGGCCGAGCACCGCGACGTGACCATCAACCTGAACCTCTCCGACCGCATCATCGACCTGGTGGCCGAAGGCGTGGACGTGGCCATCCGCATCGCCAGCCTCGACGACTCGAACCTGGTCGGCGTCAAGCTGGCCGACAACCGGCGCGTGGTGGTGGCTTCGCCCGCCTATCTCAAGCGCCATGGCCGGCCGCGCCAGCTGGCCGACCTGGCGCGCCACAACTGCCTGCCGATCAGCAGCGAAGGCAGCCAGCGCGGCTGGACCTTCATGGACGATGGCAAGCAGGTGACCCTGAAAGTGGGCGGCAATATGGTGTGCAACGACGGGGCCGTGCTGCATGCCTGGGCGCTGGCCGGCAAGGGCCTGGCCTGGCGCTCGATGTGGGAAGTGGGCGGCCAGATCGCGAGCGGCGAACTGGTGACCGTGCTGGACGACTTCGCGGCGCCCGGCAACGACGTCCACGCCGTGTTCGCCCAGCGCCGCCACCTGCCGCTGCGCATCCGCGCCTTCGTGGATTTCCTGCGCCGCAGCTACGCCGCGCCGGATTACTGGCGGCATTCCTGACGCCGCCGTGCGGTCCGCGCGGGGCGCACGCCTGGGATGGACAGGCAAAAAAAATCCCCGGCGATTCCGGGGATTTTTGTCTCGTAAAGCCCTTAGGCTATTACAGAGGCTGGATGTTCGAGGCTTGCTTGCCCTTAGGGCCGGTGGTCACGTCGAACGAAACGCGCTGGTTTTCCTGCAGCGACTTGAAGCCGGTGCTCTGGATAGCCGAGAAGTGCGCGAACAGATCTTCGCCGCCTTCATCAGGGGTGATGAAGCCGAAGCCCTTCGAGTCATTGAACCATTTAACGATGCCAGTTGCCATTACAATTTCCTATTTCGGTTAGTTGGGCTTGCGCCCGTTTCAGATCGTTTGAAGAAGCAAGAAAGAAATGACAGACAGACTGCACTACTACCTCGAACCCAACGATCCCGTATTATACCGAATAAAACCGACGCGCACCCTCTTCGTTAAATAAAAAAACCGCCTGGCCACAACGATTCTAAAATTCAATAAACAGGACAGCGCGCGTTTTTATCCCGTACGAGGGAAAATATAGGCGCAAGACCAGACCGAATGTTTGCGATGAATCAAATTCCGCTCTGCCGCGAGTTTGTGCATGCGGCTTGCGTAGCGCCACGCGCGAGTGGGCGCCCTGCGGAGGGCTCAAGCAAGAGACTTTGGATCGCGATGCGCGACGCGGATGTATTCGTCGAGTTCCGCGCGCCAGGCTTGCCACTCCGTGGCGGCGACCACGTCGAACGCGCGCAGCACCCGTAGCCGCTGCTCCAGCAGGCGCGCATGGTGGCCCAGGCCGCGAAAGCCGAAGGTGGCGGCCGAGCCGGCCAGCGTGTGCAGCATGGCCTGTACCTCGTTCACCGCCGGCGCGACGTCGAAGGCCGGCTCGCCGGCGCGCTCGAGTTGCTGCGACAGCGCCGCCAGGCGCTCCAGGGTCGCTGGCAGGCGCGCCGCGAACTTCTCGTTGAGTTCGGCCAGGCGCGCGAAGAACTGCTGGTCGGCCGGCTGCACGGGTGCCATCGGCGCCCCTTACTTGGTGCCGAAGATGCGGTCGCCCGCATCGCCCAGGCCCGGGATGATGTAGGCGTGATCGTCCAGGTGCGAGTCGAGCGAGGCCACGTACAGCTTGACGTTCGGATGCGCGTCCTGGAAAACCTGCACGCCTTCCGGCGCCGCTACCAGGGCCAGGAACAGGATCTGCTCGTCCTGCACGCCGCGCTTCTTGAGCACGTCGATCGCATGCACCGCCGAGTTACCGGTGGCAACCATCGGGTCGCACAGGATGAAGGTACGGTCGGCGGTATCCGGCAGGCGCACCATGTACTCGACCGGCTCATGGGTTTCCGGGTCGCGGAACACGCCGATGTGGCCGACGCGCGCCGACGGCACCAGTTCCAGCAGGCCGTCGCTCATCCCGATGCCGGCGCGCAGGATCGGCACCACGGCCAGCTTCTTGCCTGCGATTACCGGCGCATCGATGGTCACCAGCGGGGTCCTGATCGAGCGCGTCGTCAGCGGCAGGTCGCGCGTGATCTCGTATCCCATCAGCAGCGTGATCTCGCGCAGGAGTTCGCGGAAGGTGCGGGTCGACGTATCGTGCTCGCGCATATGCGACAGCTTGTGCTGGATTAGCGGGTGGTTCAGGATGTAAAGGTTCGGGAAGCGCGGGTCTTGTTTCATGGCGGGACTCAAAAGATTCTGTATGAAGCATGCAAGCGCGCATTATCCCAGCCACGCGGCCGTTTGTCCCGGTCCGCACGTGAAAAAAATGTACTTCATGACACGAGCGCGCGCGCCAGGATCGCTTCCGGGTCGACAGCGGCGGGCAGCCGCCCGTAGGCCCCGCCCACCGGCTGCACTATGCGCGTGAGCAAGAACGCCTCGCCAACATAAGGCGGCGCGTGGCGCAGCAGGAGCGCGGCCTGCACCGCCACCACGACCTGCTCGGCCAGCACCCGCGCGCCGGCTTCGTCGCGCAGGCGCGCCGCCAGCCCGTCCAGCAGCGCCGCCACGTAGTCCGCGAAGCGCGCGTCCAGCTCTGCCGCGGGCGCCAGCTCGGCCGCCAGCGCCGCGCGCGCGTCTTCCGGCGATTTGCCGAGCGCACGCAGCAGGTCCAGGCACATCACATTGCCCGATCCTTCCCAGATCGAATTGACCGGCAGCTCGCGGTACAGGCGCGCCAAGGGGCCGTCCTCGACATAGCCGTTGCCGCCCATGACTTCCATCGCCTCGGCCCCGAAGCCGGGGCCGCGCTTGCAGATCCAGTACTTGCCGGCCGCCGTCAGGATACGCCCCAGCAGCGCCTGGGCCGGGTCCTGCGCCTCGTCGAAGCAGCGCGCCAGGCGCAGGGCGAAGGCGGTGGCCGCCTCGGATTCCAGCGCCAGGTCGGCCAGCACGTTCCGCATCAGGGGCTGCTCCACCAGCGGGCGGCCGAAGGCCAGGCGTCCGCGCGCGTGGTGCAGTGCATGGCACAGCGCGGCGCGCATGATGCCGGCGCTGCCCAGCACGCAATCGAGACGGGTATGGCTGCCCATCTCGAGAATGGTCGGGATCCCGCGCCCCGGGGCGCCGATCAGCCAGCCGAGCGCGCCGCAGAATTCGACCTCGGACGAGGCGTTCGAGCGGTTGCCCAGCTTGTCCTTCAGGCGCTGGACCCGCACCGCGTTGCGCCGGCCGTCGGCCAGGAAACGCGGCACCAGGAAGCAGCCGAGGCCGCCCGCGCCTTCATCCGCGCCTTCATCCGCGCCTTCACCCGCTCCTTCACCCGCCCCATCGCAGCGTGCCAGGACCAGGTGGGCATCGGCCTGCGGCACCGAATAAAACCATTTGTGGCCGACGACGCGCCAGGCGCCCTCGCCCGCCTCACCCTCTTGCTGCAGTTCGTCCGGGCCCAGCGGCGTGGCGCGCGTGGTGTTGGCGCGCACGTCGGAACCGCCCTGCTTCTCGGTCATGCCCATGCCGACCAGGGCGCCGCGCTTGTGCGCCACCGGCAAGGGCCGGGGATCGTAGTCGCGCGACAGGATCCTGGGCAGCCACACCTGCGCCAGTCCAGGCGCGCGACGCAGCGCCGGAACCGCGGCATAGGTCATCGTCACCGGGCACTGGGCGCCGTTCTCGGCCTGGCCGAACAGCAGGTATTGCGCCGCCCGCGCCACCTGGGCGCCGGGGCGCGGATCGCTCCAGGGCGCGCTATGGGCGCCGGCGCCGATCATGATAGTCATCAGGGCATGCCAGGCGGGATGGAATTCGGGCTCGTCGATGCGGCGGCCGGCGCGGTCGAAGCTCGCCAGCAGCGGGCCATGGACATTGGCCAGGCGCGCCAGCTCCTGCACCTCGGCGCTGCCGAGCCGCGCACCCAGCGTCTCGAGCTGCGCCGCCGCCCAGCCGCCGCCCTCGCGCGCCAACGCTTCCTGCAGCGCCGGATCGCAGGCGTACAGGTTGATGCCGGTGAAAGCCGGCGCCTGGTTCTCGACCTGGTGGGTGGCGAATCTGTCCATCATGCCTCCTCGAATGCCCCTCCGCCATGATAGAATGTTGCATTGCGGCATCATAATTGCAGTTAATTATGTCGTTACAATCAAGAATAAGCGACAATATAGCGTGACAATCTTGACCGTCCGACAAGAAGGGTAGCGCCAACATGCTTGCCGGGCAAGCAGGCTCCTCAGCTTCAACAAAGGATGAAATCACGGATGGCTTGTGCTTTCTAATGCTTTGCGGAATTTTTCAGTGCTAGAGTCATCCCTGGTTTGGTAGACTTGCACGGATTCACACGTGACATTGGCATGACGTGGCCGTGCCGCAACAATAAAGCAAGAAAGCTCCTGGACAACATGCTCACCAGTTCCTCCGCCGTGCCCCCGCCCCAGCCGGCCGCCGCTCCCGTGCAGGCGGCGGTGCTGCCCGCGGCGCTGCTCGACGGCTTGCTGGAGACGGCCGGCGACGCCGTGTTCCGCGTCGCGCCGGATGGCGCGATCCATGCGGCCGGCACGCGTGCAGGACGTCTGTCGGGCTTCGAGGCCGGCTGCTCGCTGGTGTCGCTGGTGCACGAGATCGACCAGCCGGCGCTGCGCAACGCGCTGGCCGGCGCCGCCGCCGGCAACGAGGCGGTGCTGGTGGAGACCCGGTTCCGCTCCGGCGAGCGCGACATCTGGTTCGAGTTACGCATTGCGCGCCTGGCCACCGGCGACGAGGCGCCGCTGCTGGTGATCGGCCGCGACATGTCGGTCCAGCATGCAACCGAAGAACGCCTGCGCCACATGGCGACCCACGACGCCCTGACCGAACTGCCCAACCGGGTGCTTCTGTCGGACCGGATCCGGGTGGTGATCGCCAACGCACGCCGCTCGGGCCACGGCTTCTCGGTCGCCGCCATCGGCCTGGACGGCTTTAAAAAGGTCAACGACGGCCTGGGCCACCCGCTGGGCGACACCGTGCTGCAGATGGCCGCCGTGCGCCTGCGCCGCACCCTGCGCGACAGCGACACCCTGGCCCGGGTCGGCGGCGACGAATTCGTCGCGGTGCTGCCGGGGACCTTCACCGAGCCGCAGATCAAGCTCGTCACGGGCCGCCTGATGGCCACCCTGCAGTCGCCATTCGAGGCCGGCGGCCACACGATCTACCTGGGCGCCTCGATCGGCGTGGCGGTCTATCCGGACCATGCCGAAGACGAGGTGCGCCTGGTGACGCTGGCCGACGCCGCCCTGTCGCGCGCCAAGGAAACCGGCAAGGGCCGCGCCGTGGTCTACAGCCCCGGCGACCAGGGCCCGCCGCAACACGACATCTCGCTCGAGGCGGCCATGTTCAATGCGGTGCGCGAGGGCGAATTCCTGCTCTACTACCAGCCGATCATGAACGCCCGCAGCCGCGTCATCGAGGGCTTCGAGACGCTGATGCGCTGGAAGCATCCGACCCTGGGCATGGTGCCGCCGGCGCGCTTCATCCCGATCGCCGAGAACAACGGCCTGATCAACCTGCTCGGGGCCTGGGCCCTGAAGGCGGCCTGCATGCAGGTCCGCCAGTTCCAGGAAGTGGCAGGGCGCGAGCTCTACATCTCGGTGAACATCAGCCCGCGCCAGTTCCGCAGCGACCGTTTCCTGACCGTGCTGGACGACGCGCTGGCGCTGTCGGGCCTCGACGGCCGCCAGCTGGTGCTCGAGATCACCGAGGGCACCCTGATGATCGATCCGGCGCATGCCGAAGACATCCTGGCGCGCATGGTGGAGCGCCATGCGCGCATCGCGATCGACGATTTCGGCACCGGCTACTCGTCGCTGGCCTACCTCAAGCGCTTCCCGATCTCGGTGCTCAAGATCGACCGCGCCTTCGTGAAGGACTTGCCGGCGTCGACCAAGGACGCGGCCATCTGCAACGCGATACTCGACCTGGCCGGCCACCTCTCCCTGTCGGTAGTGGCCGAAGGCGTCGAGACCGAGGAGCAGCTGGCCTGGCTGGACGACCAGGGCTGCCATTACGTCCAGGGCTACCTGACGGGCAAACCGATGCCGGCCAACGTGGCCGTCACGGCGCTCAAGGAAAATCTCTATACCGCGCTTCTGCCGGTCGACCACCGGACAGGAAAATCATGATCACACAAGCCAGCACCACAGCCACTGCGCCGGCCGCCAGCCCGCACTCGGCGAAGTCGCAAGCCACCCTCGCCCTGCTGTGGGAGCGCATCCGGCGCCAGGGCGACATGCCGGGCTTCACCAAGGCCATCAGCGCCATCCTGGCGTCGATGCGGGGCGAGGACGAGCGCGACTTCTCGATGACGCAGACGGTGCTGTCCGATCCGGTGCTGACCCAGAAGGTGCTGCGCCTGGCCAACAGCAGCATGTATGCGGCCTTCGGCCAGCACGTCAACACCATCTCCAAGGCCGTCCTCGTGCTGGGCACCGAGTCGATCGGCCACCTGGCGCTGGGCCTCAAGCTGATCGAGGAACTGAGCCGCAGCAGCCCGGACACCGAGGCCGCCCACGTCGAGATGGAAAAGGCGGTACTGGCCGGGATGGTGGCGCAGCAGCTGGCGGCCGACGCCCGCTCGCGCGACCCGGAAGAAGCCGTGGTGTGCTCGATCCTGCACTCGCTGGGCCGCATGATGCTGACCTTCTACATGCCGGAGCGCTGGGCCAGGATGCGCGAGGCCGCCGGCGAAGGCCGCGAAGAGAGCGCGGCCCACGAGGTGCTCGGCCTGTCGCTGGAAGAAGTCGGCCGCGCCACCGCCTCCCACTGGGGCCTGCCGCGCAACCTGGTGGCCGGCATGCGCCGGGTCGAGCCGGGCGAGCGCTTCGAGGGCTTCGCCCACGAGGACTGGCTGGCGGCGCTCGGCAGCATGTCGACCCAGGCCGCCGCCGCCCTGTGGGCCGACGACGCGGCAAGCGCCGGGAAGGTCGCGCAACTGGCCGAAAGCTTCGCGCCGATGCTGGGCCTGCCGGCGAGCGGCATCCTGGCCTCGATCGACAAGGCCAAGGTGGAAGCGGCGTCCGACCTGTCGATCGCGCCGCTGGCCAAGCCGGCCGAAAAACGCGCGCAACAGGCCGCCGCCACCACGAAGCGCATTGCGGGCAACAAGATCCTGATGAGCGGCGTGGCCGACATGCGCGACGCCGGCGCCAACGCCACCGCCGGCCAGATGATCTCGATGGCCCTCGAGACGATGCACAAGGGCCTGTCGTTCACCCGCTCGTTCGCTTTTCTCCGGAATCGGCGCGAAGGCCGCTATGCGGCGCGCCTGGGACTGGGCGAGGACGTCAAGGCGATGCTGCCGAACCTGGCGTTCGACGACGCCTACGAGCCGGACGTGTTCCATGCGGCGCTGGGCAGCGACCGCGTGATCTTCATCGAGAACGCGCACGACGCCAAGTTCGCGACCAAGCTGCCTGGCTGGTGGAAAGGCACGCTGGCCGAGGCGCACTGCTTCGTGATCATCCCCTTGACCGCCCACGGCCAGCCGGCGGGCTTCATCTATGGCGACTGGGACGGCACCTTCCCGCAGGTGGTCCTGAGCCAGACCGAGTTCTCGCTGCTGAACGACCTGCGCGCGCTGGTGGTGCGCACGGTGGAGCGGCGGCATCAGACGGAAGCGATCGCTACCCGCGTTTGAGCACAGTCGGGCCACGGTGGGGTGGACGGCCGTCCACCCCACGTCCATCCCGCCTTATTTCAACTTTGGCGTCGCAACCTGCACGTCACCGCACTGCGCCCGGTTCATCAGCGCGTGATCGATCAGCACCAGCGCCAGCATCGCTTCCGCGATCGGCGTCGCCCGGATGCCCACGCAGGGGTCGTGGCGGCCGAAGGTCTCGACCGTCGCCGGATTGCCGGCCTTGTCGATCGAGCGGCGCGGCACGCGGATCGAGGAGGTCGGCTTGATCGCCAGCGACACCGTGATGTCCTGGCCGGTCGAGATCCCGCCCAGCACACCGCCCGCATGGTTGCCGACGAAGCCCTCGAGGGTCAGCTCGTCGCCATGCTCCGAGCCGCGCTGCGCCACCGAGGCGAAGCCGGCGCCGATTTCCACGCCCTTGACCGCGTTAATCCCCATCATCGCGTAGGCGATGTCGGCGTCGAGCTTGTCGTAGATCGGCTGGCCCAGGCCGACCGGCACGCCGCGCGCCACCACGTCGATGCGCGCGCCGATCGAATCGCCGTCGCGGCGCAGCTGGTCCATCGTCTCCTCCATGCGCTGCAGCAGGGCCGCGTCGCCGGTGGCGGCGAAGAAGGGATTGGCGTGCACGTGTTCCCAGCCCTCGAAGGGCACGGCGATATCGCCCAGCGCGCTCATATAACCCATGAGCTCGGTGCCGTACTTCTCGCGCAGCCACTTCCTGGCGACGGCGCCGGCGCCGACCACCGGCGCGGTCAGGCGCGCCGACGAACGGCCGCCGCCGCGCGGGTCGCGTACGCCGTATTTATGCCAATAGGTATAGTCCGCATGGCCGGGGCGGAAGCTGTCGGCGATATTGCCGTAGTCCTTGCTGCGCTGGTCTTCGTTGCGGATCAGCAGCGCGATCGGGGAGCCGGTAGTGACGCCCTGGTAGACCCCGGACAGGATCTCGACCCGGTCCGCCTCCTGGCGCTGGGTGACGTGGCGCGAGGTGCCGGGCTTGCGGCGATCCAGCTCGGGCTGGATGTCGGCCTCGGAGAGGGTCATGCCGGGCGGGCAGCCGTCGATGACGCAGCCGATCGCGGGACCATGCGATTCGCCGAAGGTGGTGACGGAAAACAGCTTGCCAAATGTATTGCCGGACATGGGAGTGATGAGTTCGGATTGATCGAATTACCATTTTAACAGGCCGTCTGGCAAGCAGAAACGAACATCGCACGAGCGACTGTCGCAAATATGTTTCCATAAGGATATATTTTTCATTGACCAGCCAGTTCGTACCCTTGCCTTTTTACAATTGCATATATACTGAAGTTATCCATGCCGAGCCAACCTGGAGACGTAGCACATGCCAGCATCGATTACGCCCTCAGGACCACTGAAGGATGACAGCGTTATTGACGACCTCGTCTTTGCCGACGAAGCCGCCGCCGCCGCATCCCCGAGTCCCGCATGGCGGATCCTGGTGGTCGATGACGATGCCGACGTGCATTCGACCACTACCTTCGCCCTCGGCAACGTCGAGATGCAGGGCCGCCAGCTGGTCTTCCTGCACGCTTACTCCGCCAGCGAAGCCTTCGCGCTGCTGGCGCATCAACCGGATATCGCCGTCGTCCTGCTGGACGTGGTGATGGAACGCGCCGACGCCGGCCTGCTGCTGGTGCGCCGCATCCGCGACGAACTGGGCCTGCACGACGTGCGCATCATCCTGCGTACCGGCCAGCCCGGCTATGCGCCCGAGATGGAAGCCATCCGCGGCTACGACATCAACGATTACCGCACCAAGTCCGAGCTGACCCGCACCAAGCTGTATACGACGGTGGCGGCCGCGATCCGCTCCTACCAGCAGATCCGCGCGCTCGAGGCCAACCGCATCGGCATGGAGCGCATCGTCGCGGCCTGTGCCGAGCTGATGGCACTGCACGGCGTGCGCGACGTGGCGGCCGGCATCCTGGCCCAGGCCGGGCGCCTGGTTGGCCAGCCGCCCGAGGGCGTGCTGTGCACCCGCGACAGCGGCCATGGCCGCCCCGAGACCCTGCGCGCGGTGGCCGCCGCCGGCGCCTGCCGCAACCTCGACGGCCGTGAGTTGAGCGGCCATTTCGCGGTCGCCGCCGAGCGCACCCTGCTCCAGCGCCAGTGCGGCGCCGAGGACGGCCTGCTGAACATGTACTTCCCGGGGAAGGCAGGACGCGATTTCGTGGCCTGCATCCCGCTCGAGCGTCCGATCGACGAGGTGGAGCGGCGCCTGCTGAAGGTGTTCTGCGGCATGGTCGCGGTATGCCTCGACAACTGCGAGCTGGTCACCAGCCTGAACAAGTCGGCCTTCCACGATCCGCTCACCGGCCTGCCGAACCGCACCCGCATGATCGAGCTGCTCGACGCCACCCTGGCCAATCCGCGCCGCGCCGGATCGGTGCTGGCCCTGGTCGATCTCGACCACTTTTCGGAAACCAACGACGCCCTCGGCCACCATTTCGGCGACCTGCTGCTGGTCGCGGTCGGCCAGCGCCTGAAGTCGCGCCTGGCCCCTGGCCTGGAGATCGGGCGCATCGGCGGCGACATCTTCTGCCTGCTGGGCGAGACCGATGCGTTGCAGCCGGCCCAGATCCAGGCCCTGTTCCGCGAATCGTTCCGCATCGACGGCCAGGACGTGCTGGTGTCAAGCACGCTCGGCCTGGTGCGCCTGGTCGAGCACGACGGCAGCGGCGCCGACGCCCTGAAGGATGCCGACATCGCGCTCAAGCGCGCCAAGTCGCAGCAGCGCGCCGGCCACTTCTATTTTTCGCGCAGCATGGGCGTCGAGATCCGCGAGCGGGTGCGCATGATGCACGCGCTGCGCAGCGGCTTCCAGCGCGGCCAGCTGTTCCTGCACTATCAACCGCAGGTCGACCTGGCCACCAATCGCCCGTTCGGCGCCGAGGCGCTGCTGCGCTGGCGCCTGGACGACGGCCGGCTGGTGCCGCCCGACCGCTTCATCCCGATCGCCGAATACTCGGGCCTGATCGTCGAGATCGGCGAATGGGTGCTGCGCCAGGCCTGCGCCGAACTGATGCGCCTGCGCGCGGCGGACCACCGCGACTTCACGATGTCGGTGAACGTCTCGCAGGTGCAGTTCCGGCATCCGCACTTCGTCGACATGCTGCAACGCGCGCTGGCCGACACTGGCGCGCCGCCCGACTACATCGAGCTGGAAATCACGGAATCGATGGCGATGGAAGAACCGGCGCTGCTGGTCGAGAAGCTGGCCCAGGTCAAGCGCACCGGCGTGTCGATCGCGATCGACGATTTCGGCACCGGCTTCTCGTCGCTCTCGCATCTGCAGCGGCTGCAGGTGGACCGGCTCAAGATCGACCGCACCTTCGTCACCGAGATCACGGGATCGGCGCGCGGCAGCAGCATCGCGCAGATGGTGGTGCAGCTGGGCCGCAACCTGGGCTTGTCGGTGATCGCCGAAGGGGTCGAGGACGAACGGCAGGCGCAGATCCTGCGCCAGCTCGGCTGCCCGCTGGCGCAGGGCTTCCTGTATGCGCGGCCGCTGTCGCCGGAAGGTCTGCTGGAGTGGCTGGCGGGGAATCCGATGACGCGCGCGGCGTGACCCTGGCATGACCCCGTCGGGTTGGCGGCAAGGCCGTTAACCTTGCGGTACTTAGTCCGGCGCGTTCTGCTCGGCGGGCCAATCCCGGATATACGCCTTGAGCATGCGATTCTCGAAGCTTTGCGCTTCCAGCACGGCGCGCGCGACGTCGTAGAACGAGATCACGCCTAGCAGGGTGCGGGCATCCATCACCGGCAGGTAGCGCGCGTGCTTTTCGAGCATGATACGGCGCACCTCATTGACCTCGGTGTCCGGCGTCACGGTGATCGGGCTGTCGTTCATGTGGCGGCGCACGGTGCCGGAACCGACCGAGCCGCCGTTCGCGTGCAGCGCATTGAGCACTTCGCGGAAGGTCAGCATGCCGACCAGGTCGCCGTACTCCATCACCACCAGCGAACCGATATCGTTCTCGGACATCGTGGTCACCGCGTCGACCAGCGGCTGGTCGGGCGTCACGGTGTACAGGATATTGCCCTTCACTTGCAGGATTTCCGAAACTTTCATGTTCGCCACCCCCGCTTCGTCAATATTGCTGATACTGGATAGATTTGTATAAGGCATAACACCGACTGTAGCCTATGCCCGCCAAAAAATCCAGCGTTGCGCTGCATCATGGTGCGCGCGACGTTCATCGATGGTGCAGCGCAGATTGCGCAAAGACCCATAACTGCTAGGATGCGCCATCCTCACTCACAATCGGTCCAGCATGAGCGCTCCCCGACCTCCCGGTTTCGACACCCTGTCCCTGCACGCGGGCGGCGCCCCCGATCCCACCACCGGCGCGCGCGCCACGCCGATCCATTTCACGTCCTCGTTCGCTTTCCACGATGCCGGGCACGGCGCGGCGCTCTTCAATATGGAGCAGGCCGGCCATGTGTATTCGCGCATCTCGAATCCGACCAATGCGGTGCTGGAAGAACGCATCGCGGCGCTCGAAGGCGGCGTGGCCGGCATCGCCACCGCCAGCGGCCAGGCGGCGATGCACCTGGGGTTGAGCACGCTGGTGGGCGCCGGCGACCATATCGTGACCTCGCGCGCCCTGTACGGCGGCTCGCACAACCTGCTGGCCCATACCCTGCGCAGGTTCGGCGTCGAGACCACCTTCGTCGATCCGCGCGACCTCGATGCCTGGCGCGCCGCGATCCGGCCATCGACTAGGCTGCTGTTCGGCGAAACGCTGGGCAATCCGGGGCTCGACGTGCTCGACATCCCGGCCATCGCGGGACTCGCGCACGCGCACGACCTGCCGCTGATGGTCGACGCGACCTTCACCACACCGTACCTGCAACGTCCCTTCGACCTGGGCGCCGACCTGCTGTTCCACTCGGCCACCAAATTCCTGTGCGGCCATGGCACCGCCATCGGCGGCCTGCTGGTCGACGGCGGCACCTTCGACTGGCAGGCGGCGCACGAGCGCAGCGGGCGCTTCGCCACCCTGTGCGAGCCGTATGACGGCTTCCATGGCATGGTGTTCAGCGAGGAATCGACCGTCGGCGCCTTCGCCCTGCGCGCGCGGCGCGAAGGCTTGCGCGACTTCGGAGCAAGCATGAGCCCGCACAACGCCTTCGCCATCCTGCAGGGCATCGAGACGCTCGGCCTGCGCATGGAGCGCCACGTCGCCAACACCCGGCGCGTGGTCGAGTTCCTCGCCGCGCAGCCGATGGTGGCGTCGGTGTCCTATCCGGAGCTGGAATCGCACCCCGACCATGCGCTGGCGCAGCGCCTACTGCCGAAAGGCTGCGGCGCCGTCTTCAGCTTCGAGCTGAAAGGCGACCGCGCGGCCGGGCGCCGATTTGCCGACGGTTTGCAGGTGTTCTCGCATCTGGCGAACGTGGGCGACGCGAAGTCGCTCGTCATCCATCCCGCGTCGACCACCCATTTCAGGGTGCCGGCCCAGCACCTTGCGGCCAGCGGCGTCACCGAGGGCCTGCTCCGCCTGTCGGTCGGGCTGGAAGACCCGGACGACCTGATCGACGACCTCAAGCGAGGCCTGAAGCAGGCCGCCAAGGGAGCGTGACGATGCTGCTGACCGTTCATTCGCATCAGGCGTATTGCTACACCGGCGGCAAGGCCTTCGATCCCGCGCTGCCGGTCATCGTGCCGATCCACGGCGCGCAGAACGACCATTCCGTCTGGGCCCTGCAGAGCCGCGCCCTGGCCCATCGCGGCTACGCGGTGCTGGCGCCGGACCTGCCCGGCCATGGCAGGAGCGGCGGCGCGCCCCTGACCTCGGTCGAGGCCATGGCCGCCTGGCTGCTCGCCTTGCTCGATGCGGCCGGCGCCGGTCGCGCCCTGCTCGTCGGGCACAGCATGGGCTCGCTCATCGCCCTGGAGGCGGCCCACCTCGCGCCGCAGCGGGTGAGCGGACTGGCCCTGCTGGGCGCCACCTACCCGATGCGGGTGTCGGACACGCTGCTGGAAGCCGCGCGCAGCGAAGAGGACGCGGCCATCGAGATGGTTGCCGCCTGGTCGCATGCCTCGTGGCTGCCCGGCCCCTCGACCGCGGGCCCGGGGGCCTCGGTGATCAATACGGCGCGACGCCTGATGCAACGCATGTCGGCGCGCGGCGCCGATGGCCTGTTGCACACGGATTTCGCCGCCTGCAACGCCTATGCCAACGGCGAAGCCGCGGCCGCCTCGATTGCCTGCCCGACGCTGTTCGTGCAGGGCAAGAAGGACATGATGACGCCGCCGCGCTCGGCGCAGTTGCTGACCGGCGTGATCGCGCATGCCGGGGTCATCGGCGTGGACGCCGGCCACGCGATGATGAACGAAGCGCCGAACGCGGTGCTCGACGCCCTGCTTCGCTTCACCCGAGAAGCGCACGAGGCTCAGTCGAAAGGCTGAGGCCGCTTGGTCTGATCGCTCGACGGCGGGAAAAGACGGCTGGCCTGGTATGGACATTGCCTGGATGCCCCGTCCAGCGACGGCAGAGCGGGCTTCGGCCGGGTTGGTCGTGTTGCAGGCTCCGACCAAGCCCATCATCTGGAACGCGGGAGGCGGGTCGAACAACGGCTTCTCGCCCAGGTCGACCTTGGCTACGCTGGTCCGGCACGCCGAAACACCGCCTGGGTCAACCCATCGCCAGTCGCGTGGCCATGCAGGGCCGGCAGGCTCAGTTGGCGGCGCGCGCCTCGATGTCCGCCATCACGGCTACTTCGGGATCGCCGAAGTGCGCCGCCAGCGTCTGGTCCAGCCCCGCCTCGACCGCCTCCTCGACCTGGCGCGCCAGGTCGCCGACGTCCAGCGCCAGCGGCGTGTCCGCAACACCGTCTTCGCGCTGCATCGTCTCGGCCGCCGCGCAATCGAACACGAACAGCCGGTAGACGTCGGCCAGGCGCAAGCTTGCCGGATCGGCCAGCAACACCCAGTTCTCCTGGCTGCCGCGGCGGTGGAAATGCCAGCCGACCCGCGCCGGGGCTTCGTCCTGCACCCGGCCGACCCAGCCCTCGGCCACCATGCGGTCCAGCAGGCGCCCCATCTCGTCGTAGCCGATCCGGGTGTGATCGCGGATCGTGCTGCCGGCCACCAGCGCATTGCCGCTTAACCTGGCGCTGCCGTACAACACCTTGAGCACCGACATCGCGTCGACGAAGGCGCCGCCCGGCGCCGGCTGGTACCACCAGCGCTCGTGCTTGACCACCGGCAGCGCCGCCGTCAATACCGCGCCGACCAGCGTGATCATCCAGGTCACATAGATCCAGACCAGGAACAAAGGCAACGCCGCCAGCGCGCCATAGATGATGGCGTAGGTCGGGAACTGGCGGATGAACAGGCCGAAGCCGCGCTTGGCGATCTCGAAGGCGATCGCCGCCGCCAGCGCGCCCCAGAAGGCGTCGCGCCAGGCCACCATGCGGTTGGGAACCACGACGTACAG
Source organism: Massilia oculi (assembly GCF_003143515.1). Classification (NCBI taxonomy): domain Bacteria; kingdom Pseudomonadati; phylum Pseudomonadota; class Betaproteobacteria; order Burkholderiales; family Oxalobacteraceae; genus Massilia; species Massilia oculi. The sequence goes on from NZ_CP029343.1 coordinate 335,349, forward strand.
CAAGGTGTAGCCGGCGGTTGTGACCGCCACAGAGGCCAGGGTGAAGAACAGGGTGCCGAGCAGGGACGCATCGCGCTCCAGGCCGCCGGTCACGTCGACCAGTTGCGAGGTGAAGCTGATCGACAGGCCGAACAGCAGCGGACCCAGGGTCAGCAAGGCCCAGTAGACCAGCAGGCGCTGGGGGAGCGGGCGCGGCTGGCGCACGCTCCAGATCTGGTTGAACACGCGCTCGATCAGGCTCATCGTGGCGGCGGTGGTGAACAGCAGCGCCACCGCGCCCAGGGCCGACAGGCCCTTGGCCTTGTCGGCGAACTGGGTCAGGTTGCCGCTGATGGTGCTGGCGATCGCCTTGGGCATCAGGTTTTGCACGAACCAGGCGTCGATCATCTCGCGCACCTGGCCGAAGGCCGGGAACATCGTGAAGATGGCCAGCACGATGGTCAGCAGCGGCACCATGGCCAGGGTGGTGGTGAAGGTCAGGCTGCCCGCCACCTGCGGCAGGCGCTCTTCGCCCAGGCGGCGCACGGCGAAGCGCACCAGGTCCCGTGCTTCCGGCCAGGTCAGGCCGCGCTCGTCGCTGCCATTGACGAACTCGCCGCCGGCACGCGACAACCCTTCTACCGTCTTGTTCAGCATGGTGTTGGATTCACCGTATTCGTCATTGTCGCAAACATGTTATTTCAACAAACCGCACTATAATACCAAGGATGAACACGACCCCTCTGAGCATCCTCGTCCTCTACTATTCGCGCCATGGCGCCACGCGCAAGCTGGCCGAGCTGATTGCCCAGGGCATCGACAGCGTGCCGGGGGCCGAAGCCCGGCTGCGCACCGTGCCGCCGGTCTCGTCGGTGGCTGAAGCGACCGCGCCCGGGATTCCCGACCAGGGCTCGCCCTACGTCGAACTGGACGACTTGCGCGAGTGTCGCGGCCTGGCGCTGGGCTCGCCTACGCGCTTCGGCAATATGGCCGCGAGCATGAAATACTTCCTCGACGGTACCGCGACCGAATGGGTCAATGGGTCGCTGTCCGGCAAGCCGGCCGTGGTGTTCGCCTCCACCGGCAGCCTGCACGGCGGCCAGGAGGCGACCCTGCTGTCGATGATGATTCCCTTGCTGCACCACGGGATGATGGTGATGGGCCTGCCCTATACCCATCCCGAACTGATGAACACCGCCAGCGGCGGCAGCCCCTACGGCGCGACCCACTGGGCCGGCGTCGATGGCAAGCGCCCCGTCACCGAAGAAGAGCGTACGCTGGCGATTGCGCTCGGTCGCCGCCTGGCAGAGGCGGCCCTGAAACTGCAGGGAAGCCGCTGATGGGAACAGGGAAAAAAGTCTTTCACATGGGGGCGATCGCCAGCCTGATCTGGCTGATCGGCTGGCTGGTCGCCTGGGAAGCCTATGTGGCGCCCCTGCAGCCCGGCAGCTGGCTGCTGGCCCTGAAGGCTTTGCCCCTGTTGTTGCCGCTGCGCGGCGTCATCAAACGCGACCTGTACACCCTGCAGTGGTCGTCGATGTTGATCCTGATCTATTTTGCCGAAGGCGTCGTGCGCGCCTGGGCCGACCAGAGCGCGGCCTCGCGCCAGATGGCCATCGGCGAGATCGCCCTGGTCGTGGTGTATTACTTCTGCGCCCTGCTCTACCTGCGCCCCTACAAGAAGGAAGCACAGCGCCTGGCCAAGGAATTGCTGGACAAGGTCAAAGTACCGCATGGCTGACGCGCATGTCGATGACACTCATGTCGATGACCTGCTGGCGCGCTGCCGCGCGATCGTCGGCGACGCCCACGTGATCACCGACGAGGCAACGATGGCCCCGTTCATGGCCGACTGGCGCGGCCGCTACAGCGGACGCGGCCTGGCGGTGGTCCTGCCTCTCGATACCGCGCAGGTGGCCGCCATCGTCGCCGCCTGCGCAGCGGCGCGCGTCCCCATCGTTCCGCAAGGGGGCCGCACCGGCCTGGTCATGGGCAGCGTCCCCGACGACTCGGGAGCGGCCATCGTGCTGTCGCTGCGGCGCCTGAACCGCATCCGCGCCGTCGATCCCCTGAACCGCACCATGACGGTCGAGGCCGGCTGCATCCTGGCCGACGTGCAGGCCGCGGCCAGCGAGGCCGGGATGCTGTATCCGCTGTCGCTGGCGGCCGAAGGCAGTTGCACGATCGGCGGCAACCTGTCGACCAATGCCGGCGGCACCGCTGTCCTGCGCTACGGCAATACCCGCGAGCTGTGCCTGGGCCTGGAAGTCGTCAATGCCCAGGGCGAGGTCTGGGATGGCTTGCGCGGCCTGCGCAAGGACAATACCGGCTACGCGCTGCGCGAGCTCTTCATCGGCGCCGAAGGCACGCTGGGCGTGATCACGGCGGCGGTGCTGAAATTGTATCCGGCGCCGCGCGCCGCGCTCACCGCCCTGGTCGCCCTCGATTCGCCGCGCCAGGCCGTCCTCCTGCTCGGCCTGCTGCAGGCGCGCTGCGGGGCCGCGCTGACCGGCTTCGAGCTGATGTCCGCGTTCTGCCTGGACCTGGTCGCGAAGCAGTTTCCCGACCTGCCGCGGCCGTTCGCGGATGGGTACCCGCAGTACGCCCTGGCCGAGCTCTCGAGCAATGAATCGGATGAACACGCCCACGCGCTGCTGGAATCGAGCATGGTCGACGCGCTGGAGGCCGGCGTCGGCCGCGACGCCGTGGTGGCCACCTCGAACAGGCAGGCCCTGGACCTGTGGCGGCTGCGCGAACACATCCCGCTGGCGCAGGCGGCGGCCGGCAAGAACATCAAGCACGATATTTCGCTGGCGGTGTCGCGCATCCCCGACTTCATCGCCCGCGCCGACGCCGCGCTGCAGCAGGCGTTTCCCGGCTGCCAGCCGGTGACCTTCGGCCACCTGGGAGACGGCAACCTGCACTACAACGTGGCGCCGTCGGCCGGGGAGTCGCACGACGCCTTCCTGACGCACCAGGCGGCCGTGAACCGCATCGTGCACGACCTGGTGGCCGATTGCGGCGGCTCGATCTCGGCCGAGCACGGCATCGGCATGCTCAAGCGCGAGGAACTGGCGCGCTACAAGTCGCCGGTCGAACTCGGCATGATGCGCGCCATCAAAGCCGCGCTCGACCCGCTCGGCATCATGAATCCCGGGAAGATACTATGACCGGGAGCCACGCATGCACCGTTTGTTTGCGATCGTCACGGCCTGCATCCTGTGCCAGGCGCAGGCCGCGGGCGCTGTCTACAAATGCCACGAGGGCGGCCGCGTGACCTACGCCGACCGTCCCTGCCCCAGCCTGCCCTCGGCGCCGAACTGGCGCTGCGCGCCGCGCCACCGCCCGACCCCGAGACGCAGGCGCGCATGGCCCGCGCGCGCGACATGGTCCTCGAGATCGACAAGGAGCGCGCCGGGCAGACGCTGCGCGAGGAGCGCGACGGCGAACGCGCCCGGCGCGCGGCGCTCGCCCTGCGCAAGCGCTGCGACAAGCTGCGCCTGCAGCGCCAGTGGCTCGAGGAAGACCTGGCGCGCACGCGCGGCGACGCCAGGGAGGCGGCGCGGATCAAGGTGCGGCGCCAGATCGAGACGCTGGCGGTGGAATGCCCGGCCTGAGCCAGCTGTCGCGCTGGCAGCTGGCGGGCGAGTGGCGCGCGCATCCGGTGCGGGCGCTGGTCGCCATCGCGGCGATCGCCGTCGGGGTGGCGATGGGCTTCGCCATCCACCTGATCAACGCAGCCGCCTTCAACGAATTCTCGGCCGCCGTCAAGAGCCTGTCGGGCCAGGCCGACATACGGGTAGAGGGTCGTGAGCCGCTGTTCGACGAATCCGTCTACCCCTTCCTGGCCGAACATCCCGCCGTGGCGCTGGCCTCGCCCATCCTCGACGTCCAGGCCGGCGTGCCGGGGGCCGACGGTCCGCTGCGCATCGTCGGCATCGACCCGTTTCGCGCCGGCGCCATCTCGCCCGACCTGCTCGGCGTGACGGGCGAAGGCCGCCGGCTCGACATCCTGGCCGACGACGCATTGTTCCTGTCGCCGGCGGCCGAGGCCTGGCTGGGTAAACGGCGCGGCGACACCGTGGTGCTGCGCGCCGGCACCGGCGAAGTCGCCCTGCGCGTGGCCGGACCGATCCTGCGCGCCCGCGCCGGCCAGCGCCTGGCGGTAATGGACATCGGCGCCGCCCAGTGGCGTCTCAACCGCCTGGGCCAGCTGTCGCGGGTCGACCTCAAGCTGCGCGACGGCGTCGACCGCGCCGCCTTCCAGCGCAATCTCGCCGCCCAGCTCGATCGCACCTGGCCGGGCCGCTTCACGGTGGGCCAGCCGAACGATGCCGACCAGGAAAGCCGCACCGCGAACATGAGCCGCGCCTACCGCGTCAACCTGACGGTGCTGGCGCTGGTGGCGCTGTTTACCGGCGCCTTCCTCGTGTTTTCGACGCAGGCGCTGTCGGTGATGCGCCGCCGCAGCCAGTTCGCGCTGCTGCGGGTGCTGGGCCTCGAACGAGGACAGCTGCTGCGCCAGGTGCTGCTCGAAGGGGGCTGCCTGGGCGTGCTCGGCGCGCTGCTCGGCATCGGCGCCGGCTATGCGCTGGCGGCCGCCGCGCTGCACTTCTTCGGCGGAGACTTGGGCGCCGGCTACTTCCCCGGCGTCAAGCCGCAGGTCGCGTTCACGCCCGGCGCCGCCATCGTGTTCTTCGCGCTGGGCCTGGGCGTGGCGCTGCTCGGCTGCCTGGCGCCGGCCTGGGAGGCGGCGCGCGCACGGCCGGCGGTGGCCATCAAGTCCGGGGCCGACGAAGCGCCGCTCGCGCGCCTGGCGCGGGTCTGGCCCTCCTTCATGTGCCTGGCGCTGGCCGCCGCATTCTCCCTCGCGCCGCCGGTGCTCGAGCTGCCGCTGTTCGGCTATCTGGCCATCGCCCTGCTGCTGGTGGGCGGGATCGGCCTGATGCCGCGCTTCGCGGCGCTGACCTTCCGCGCGCTCGAAGCCGTTCTCGCGCGCAGCGAGCGCAGTCCGGCGGTGCTCGCGCTGTCGCTGGCGCGCCTGGCCAATGCGCCGGGCCAGGCCTCGATCGCCCTGGGCGGCATCCTGGCCAGCTTCAGCCTGATGGTGGCGATGGGATCATGGTGTCGAGTTTCCGGGTCTCGGTGGACGACTGGATGGGCCACATCCTGCCGGCCGACCTGTACGTACGCACGGTCGATGCCGGCGGCACCGGCTACCTGAGCGGCGAGCAGCAGGCCGCGCTGGCCAGCCTGCCCGGCGTCGAGAAGGTCCAGTTCCTGCGCACCCGGCGCGTGTCACTGTCGCCCGAACGACCGCCGATCGTCGTCATCGCCCGCGACATCGACGCCAGCGATCCGGCACGGCTGCTGTACCTGGTCGGAGAGAGCGCGACGATCCCGTCCGGCGCCCGCCCGGCCTGGGTGTCGGAAGCGATGCTCGACCTGTATGGCGCCCGCGTCGGACAGCGCCTGGCCCTGCCCCTGGGCGGCGCGCAGGTGGAGTTCTTCGTCGCCGGCGCCTGGCGCGACTACGCCAACCAGGGCGGCTCGGTCGTGATCCAGCTGGAGGACTACCGGCGGCTGACGGGCGAGCGCGAGGTCACCGACGCCGCCCTGTGGACCACGCGCGGCGCGGACGCCGCGATGCTGGAAGGCAGCCTGCGCGCGCTGCCGTTCGGCGCGTCGCTGACCCTGATGCGGCCCGGCGACATCCGCGCCGCGAGCCTCAGGATCTTCGACCGCAGTTTCGCCGTCACTTATCTGCTCGAGGCGATCGCGATCGCCATCGGCCTGTCGGGCATCGCGGCGAGTTTTTCGGCCCAGACTTTGGCAAGGGCGCGAGAATTCGGTATGCTGCGCCACGTCGGCGTCACCCGGCGCCAGGTCTTGCAGCTGCTCGCCTTCGAGGGCGGGCTGCTGACAAGCCTCGGCGTCGTCGCCGGTTTCGCGCTCGGGCTGGTAATCAGCCTGATCCTGGTGTACGTGATCAACCCGCAGTCCTTCCACTGGACCATGGGCTTGCACCTGCCCTGGCCCCTGCTCGGCAGCGTGGCCGCGGTGCTGGTCATTGCATCGGTTGCTACCGCGCTCGTCTCGGGTCGCCAGGCATTGTCCGGCGGCCCGGTACGCGCGGTCAGAGAGGATTGGTAATGCGTTTTATTGTGTGCCTGCTGGTGTTGTTGTCGCTGTCTGCCCATGCTGCGGCGCCCGTGTATGCGCCCGTCACCCCCGGCGCCGGGCTGTCGTTCCCGCGCGACTACGGCGCCCATCCGGAGTTTCGCACCGAGTGGTGGTACGTCACCGGCTGGGTCGAGACGCCCGACCAGCGCCCGCTCGGCTTCCAGGTCACCTTCTTCCGCAGCCGCACCGGCGCCGACAACGCCAACCCTAGCCATTTCGCGCCGCGCCAGCTGGTGATCGGTCACGCGGCCCTGTCCGATCCGCAGGTCGGCCGCCTGGTGCACGACGAGCGCAGCGCGCGCGAGGGATTCAGCATGGCCTGGGCGCGGCCCGGCAACACCGACCTGAAACTGGACGACTGGCGCATGGTCCGCGACGCGAACGGCGTCTACCGCGTCACCATCCGCTCCAACCAGCTGACGCTCGAACTGCGCCTGAAGCCGACGCAGCCGGTGCTGGTGCAGGGCCAGGGCGGCTATTCGCGCAAGGGCCCCAGCGCCCAGCACGCGAGTTACTACTACAGCGAACCGCACCTCGACGTGTCCGGCACGGTCGGCCGCGCCGGCATGGCGGCCACCCAGGTGAGCGGCAGCGCATGGCTCGACCACGAATGGTCGAGCGAGGCGCTGCAGCCGGACGCCGTGGGCTGGGACTGGGTCGGCGCCAACCTCGACGACGGCGGCGCCCTGATGGCTTTCCAGATCCGCGACCGCCAAGGTGGTAAACTGTGGGCGCACGCCACCCGGCGCGACAAGGCCGGCAAGGTGGTGCACTACGCCCCCGGGGAGATCGCATTCGCGCCGCAGACGCACTGGAAATCGCCGCGCACCGGCGCCACGTATCCGATCGCGACCACGATCACCACGGGGACCGACAGCTGGCAGGTGATGCCGCTGCAGCAGGACCAGGAACTCGATTCGCGCCGCTCGACCGGCGCCGTGTACTGGGAAGGCGCGGTCACGATCCAGCAGAACGGCCGCCGGGTGGGCCGCGGCTACCTCGAGATGACCGGCTACGTGCAACCGATGAAGCTTTGAATACCGATAACGATAATAAGAACGACCGACACACCACAACACGATGACCACCCGTAACACCAGCAAGACCGACCAGGAACCATCCCGCAAGAGCAGCCTGGCCACCCTCAGGGGCTTGAGTCCCTTCCTGCGTCCCTACCGCCGCCAGTTCCTGCTGGCCGGCATCGCCCTGCTGTTCGCGGCCGGCGCCACGCTGGCGATTCCGGCGGCCTTCAAGCAGATGATCGACCTGGGCTTCGGCGCCGCCAGCGCGACCGCGGCCGCCGGCGCCGCGGTCGAAGGCGGCAGCCTGGAACACATCAACGCCACCTTCCTGGCCCTGTTCGGCGTGGCCGCGGTGCTGGCGGTGGCCACCGCGGCGCGCTTCTACATGGTGTCCTGGCTGGGCGAGCGCGTCACCGCCGACATTCGCAGCGCGGTCTACGGCCACGTGGTGCGCCAGAGTCCCGAGTTCTTCGAGACCACCCGCACCGGCGAAGTGCTGTCGCGCCTGACCACCGACACCACCCTGATCCAGACCGTGGTCGGCACCAGCATCTCGCTGGCGCTGCGCAATACGCTGCTGTTCTTCGGCGGCCTGGTGATGCTGTTCGTGACCAGCCCGCGCCTGACCTCCATCATCCTGGGCCTGCTGGTGCTGGTGGTGCTGCCGATCGTGCTGTTCGGCCGCCGCGTGCGCAAGCTCTCGCGCGACTCCCAGGACCGCATCGCCGACGCCTCGGCGGTGGCCGGCGAGATCCTTAACGCGATGCCGACCGTGCAGGCGTTTACCCGGGAAGGCCATGAATCCGGCCGCTTCGGCAAGGAGGTCGAAGGCGCCTTCATCACCGCCATGCGCCGCATCCGCGCCCGCGCCACGCTCACCATGCTGGCCATCGTGCTGGTGTTCGGCGCCATCGTGTTCGTGCTGTGGCTCGGCGCGCACGCCGTCGTCGAAGGAACGATGACCGGCGGCGACTTGGGCCAGTTCATCCTGTACGCCGGCATCGTGGCGGGGTCGGTCGGCGCCCTGTCGGAAGTGATGGGCGACGCCCAGCGCGCCGCCGGCGCCACCGAACGCCTGCTCGAGCTGCTCGGCGCGCAATCCGAGATCCAGGATCCGCTGCAGCCCAGGCTTCTTCCCGCGCGCACCGAGAACGGCGCCCGCGTGACGCTCGACGACGTGACCTTCGCCTACCCGTCGCGCCTGGACGAAGCCGCCCTGTCGCACCTGGCGCTCGACATCCGCCCCGGCGAGACGGTGGCCGTGGTCGGTCCTTCCGGCGCCGGCAAGACCACCCTGTTCCAGCTGCTGCTGCGCTTCTACGATCCGCAGGCAGGCAGCATTCGCCTCGACGGCGTCGACGTGCGCGACCTGGCGCTGCAGTCGCTGCGCGGCGCGGTCGGCATCGTGCCGCAGGACACGGTGATCTTCTCGCTCGACGCCATGGAAAACATCCGCTACGGCCGCCCGGACGCCAGCGACGACGAAGTGATCGCGGCGGCGAAGATGGCCGCGGCCCACGATTTCATCGAGCGCCTGCCGCAGGGCTATGCATCGTTCCTGGGCGAGCGCGGGGTGCGCCTGTCGGGCGGCCAGCGCCAGCGCATCGCCATCGCGCGCGCCCTGCTCAAGAACCCGCCGCTGCTGCTGCTGGACGAAGCCACCAGCGCGCTCGACGCCGAGTCCGAACGCCTGGTGCAGCGCGCGCTCGAAGCCGCGATGGTCGGCCGCACCACCATCATCATCGCCCACCGCCTGGCGACGGTGCAGCGCGCCGACCGCATCGTCGTGCTGGACGAGGGCCGGATCGTCGAATCCGGCACCCACGCCGAGCTGATCGCGCTGCGTGGCGTGTACGCCAACCTGGCGGCGCTCCAGTTCCAGACCCATGCGCCGGTGGCGGCATGACACGGCCGCGAGGGCAATCCGTAGTGTTACGTAGCAATCCGCCAAGCTGTTGTGCCGAGGCTACCGGGTAGCATTCCTAAACTCACTAAATGTTGCGGCGCGAAAAGTTTGCGAGGTATGATCCGGGGTTATATCCCTCTATTTTCCCTCACAAACCATGAGCAACCGTAAATTTAGTCCAGCCGGCTGGAATGTAGGCACGCGCATCAGCGCGGTCACCTTTCTGCTGGCCGGCGCCATCATCGCCGCCCTGATCGCGACCATCACCGTCCTGACCTCCGGCATGCTGGAGCGGCGCGCCATCGACAGCGTGAGGAACGAGCTGCACGGCGTGACCAGCACCGTCGAGCTGTTCAACAAGACCGTCAGCAGCCAGGCCGTCAGCTTCGGGCGCATCTTCCGCGCCGGCCTGCCGGGCGACTTCGCGCTCGACGAGGCGAGCACCGTCGACGTCGCCGGACGCCAGGTGCCGACCCTGAGCGTGGCCGGCCATCCGCTCAACCTCGATTTCAGCGCCCCGGACGCGTTCACCGAACGCACCGGCGGCAACGCCACCATCTTCGCCGCCGCCGGCGAGGACTTCGTGCGCGTGACGACCTCGGTCAAGAAGGAAAACGGCGAGCGCGCGGTGGGAACCGCCCTCGACAAGGCCTCGCCGGCCTACCCGGCCCTGCGCGCCGGCCGCACCTACGTCGGCCTGACCACGCTGTTCGGCAAGCAGTTCATCACCCAGTACGAGCCGGTGCGCGACGCGGCCGGCAAGGTCGTCGGCGCGCTCTACGTCGGGGTGGACATCAGCGCCGACTTGGCCGCCCTCAAGGAGCGCATCCGCGCCGTCAAGGTCGGCGATACCGGCTACTTCTTCGTGCTGTCGTCGGCGCCGAAGACCTATGGCGACCTGATCGTGCACCCGAACAAGGAAGGCGAGAACATCCTCGACAGCCAGTCGGCCGACGGCCACGCCTTCATCAAGGAGATGCTGGAGAAGAAGGAAGGCACGATCAGCTATGACTGGCAGAACCCGGGCGAACTGCGCGCGCGCAAAAAATTCGCGGCCTACTCGGAGATGAAGGACTGGAACTGGGTCATCGCCGGCGGCACCTACCGCGACGAGATCACCGCCGCCGCGACCGAGCTGCGCAACCGTTTCATCGTGTTCGGCCTGGCGGCGCTCGCCGTGCTGGCCACCGTGCTGTATTTCCTGGTGCGCGCCACCGTCACCCGTCCGCTGGCCGAGGTGCAGGCGGTCGCCACCCGCATCGCCGACGGTGACCTGACCGCCCAGGCCAGGACCCGCCGCGACGACGAGATCGGCCGCCTCACCGGCGCCATCAACGAGATCGGGGCGCGCCTCTCGAGCGTGGTCGGCCAGGTGCGCGACGGCGCCGAGCACATCGCCACCGCCTCGCAGGAAATCTCGACCGGCAATCTGGACCTGTGCAGCCGCACCGAGGAGCAGGCGGCCAGCCTGGCCACCACCGCCTCGTCGATGGACCAGCTGACCACGACCGTGCGCCAGAACGCCGACAATGCGCGCCAGGCCGACCAGCTGGCCCGCAGCGCTTCCGAGGTCGCCCAGAAGGGCGGCAGCACGGTGTCGCAGGTGGTGGCGCGCATGGATTCCATTTCCCAGGCCTCGCGCAAGATTTCGGATATCACGGGCGTCATCGACGGCATCGCGTTCCAGACCAATATCCTTGCGCTGAACGCGGCCGTGGAAGCGGCGCGCGCCGGCGAACAGGGCCGCGGCTTCGCGGTCGTGGCGAGCGAAGTGCGCAACCTGGCCCAGCGCTCGGCGGCGGCCGCCAAGGAGATCAAGGTCCTGATCGAGGCGTCCAACAGCGAAGTCGATGCCGGCAGCCAGCTGGTGGCCCAGGCCGGCGTGACGATGCAGGAAGTGCTGGACAGCGTGCAGCGCGTGACCGACGTCATTTCCGAAATCAGCAGCGCCAGCCAGGAACAGACGCAAGGCATCGAAGAGATCAACCGCTCGGTGGTCGAGATGGACACCGTGACCCAGCAGAACGCAGCCCTGGTCGAAGAAGCCAGCGCCGCCGCCCAGGCCATGCACGAGCAGGCCGACGCGCTGGCGCGTTCGGTGCGCCGCTTCCGCCTGGCCGACGAGCGCGAGGCCGCGGCGCTGGCCGCGCCGAAGCGCCGCGCGCTGATCGAGAACTGATAAAGTAGCGGGCTCGCCTTCCAGGAGCCCGTCTTGCCCGACACCGACCTGCAGCGCCGCTGCCACACCGTCTTCCCGGCCATCGCCAGCAGCGACCGGCCGAACTGTTCGCCGCCATGGCCGCCTGGTGCGAGGAGCACGACGTCGACCACGACGTCTACGGCAACGGCGCCCTGATCCAGGACTTCGAGCGCAAGGTCGCCGCCCTGCTGGGCTTCGAGGCGGCCGTGTTCTGCATCAGCGGCACCATGGCCCAGGTCACGGCGCTGCGCCTCGGCGCCCACGAATTTGCCAGGAACGGGGGCAGCCGCCTGGTGGCCCTGCATCCCACCTCGCACATCTTCGTTCACGAACGTTCCAACTACCAGTTGCTGGACCATTTCCAGGCGCTGTCGGTCGGCGACCGTCACCGTCCCTGGGTCGAGGCCGACCTGGCGGCGGTGCCGGAACGCCTCGGCGCCGTCGGCCTCGAGATCCCCATGCGCGAGATCGGCGGCCAGCTGTCAAGCTGGAACGAGCTGGAAGCGATCAAGCGCCATTGCCGCACCTGCGGCATCCACCTGCACATGGACGGCGCGCGCCTGTGGGAGGCGCAAGCCGGTTATGGCCGCAATGCCGCCGACATCGCGTCCGGCTTCGATTCCGTTTACGTGTCGCTGTACAAGGGCATCGGCGGGCTGGGCGGCGCCATGCTGCTCGGCAGCCGCGCCTTCGTGGACCGCTGCGCCGAATGGTTCCGGCGCCAGGGCGGCAACGTCATCCATCGCTCCCCGTACATCGTGGCGGCGGCCATGGGATTCGACGCGCGGCTGGCGGCGATGCCCGCGTATTTCGAGCGCACCCGCTTTCTTTACCAGGCCTTGCGCGCGCATCCCGAGCTGCGGGTCAACCCGGTCGCGCCGCAGGCGAACATGCTGCATATTCATCTGCCGGTCGACCGCGAACGCGCGCTCGCGGTACGCGATGCGCTGGCCCGCGAGCATGGCATCTGGATGTTCAACCGCGCCGTGCATGGCGCGCTGCCGGCGTCGAGCGTCGTCGAGATCTATGTCGGCGACAACCTGCTGTCGATGCCTGACGATACGGTGCGCGAAACGCTGCGGCAGTTCGCCGCGGCACTGACGGCCAATGCTAGAATGTCGGATTGTCCCAACCCCGCTTCACCAGTCCCATAACGCAATGCGCCAATATCTCGAATTCATGCGCCATGTGAAAGAGCATGGCGCCATCAAGACCGACCGCACCGGCACCGGCACCCGCTCGGTGTTCGGCTACCAGATGCGCTTCGACCTGCAGGAAGGCTTCCCGCTCCTGACCACCAAGAAGGTGCACCTGAAGTCGATCATCCATGAACTGATCTGGTTCCTGCAGGGCTCGACCAATATCGCCTACCTGAAGGACAATGGCGTCACCATCTGGGACGAGTGGGCCGATGCCGAGGGCAACCTGGGGCCGATCTACGGCTACCAGTGGCGCAACTGGCCGACGCCATCCGGCCAGCACATCGACCAGATCGCGCAGGTGCTCGAACAGATCCGCACCACGCCGGACTCGCGCCGGATGATCGTATCAAGCTGGAACGTGGCCGATGTGCCGGCGATGAAGCTGCCGCCCTGCCACGCCCTGTTCCAGTTCTACGTGGCCGACGGCAAACTGTCCTGCCAGCTGTACCAGCGCAGCGCCGACATCTTCCTGGGCGTGCCCTTCAACATCGCCTCGTACGCGATCCTGACCCACATGATGGCCCAGCAGGCCGGACTCGAGGTGGGCGACTTCGTCTGGACCGGCGGCGACTGCCACCTCTATTCGAACCACATGGAACAGGTCGAGCTGCAGCTGTCGCGCGAAACCCGCGCGCTGCCGCGCCTCGAAATCAGGCGCAAGCCCGATTCGCTGTTCGATTACCGCTTCGAGGACTTCGAGGTCACGGGTTACGATCCGCATCCCGCGATCAAGGCGCCGGTGGCGGTATGAGGGACGCCGCCAACCTGACCCTGGTGGTCGCCATCGACGCCAAGGGCGGCATCGGCATCGACAACAAGATGCCCTGGCACCTGCCCGAGGACTTCGCCCACTTCAAGCGCGTCACGCTCGGCAAGCCGGTGATCATGGGCCGCAAGACCTTCGACTCGATCGGCCGCGTCCTGCCCGGACGCCGCAACATCGTCATCACCCGCAACGCCGACTGGGCGCACGAAGGCGCCGAACGCGCGGCGTCGCTGGAAGCGGCCATCGCCATGCTCGGTGGCGCACCGGCCAGCATCATCGGCGGCGCCCAGGTCTTCGCCCAGTCCATGGACGTGGCCGACGCCATGATCGTGACCCACATCGACCGCATCTTCGACTGCGACACCTTCTTCCCGCCGATCGACGCGGCCGTGTGGCGCGAAACCGCGCGCGAGCCCCACCACAGCGAAGCCAATGGCTTCGACTACGCCTTCGTGACGTATGCGCGGCGCGAGGCGATCCAGTGAACGAGCCGGCACGCCCACCAGGCTCGCGCGGCGGCGACGGTTTCGCCGGCCGCATCGCGGTACTGATCGCGGTGCTGGCCACGCTCGGCACCCTGTTCGCCTTCCTCGGCACGTCGTCGCACAACGACGCCAGCCTGTACAAGACCCAGGCGGCGATGGAAAAGACCAGCGCCGCCAATGCCTCGAGCCACTACCAGGCCAAGTCGAGCCGCCAGAACCTGGCCGAGCTGGCCGCGACCCTCCCCGGCGTCGACGGCGCGCGCTACCGCGACGAGTCCGAGCGCTACCGGGAAGAGAAGGACGTCATCCGCAAGGAAGCCGAGCGCTGGGAAGCGGCGTCGGGCGAATCGAACCGCCGCTCGGACGAAGCCCTGCACCGCCAGCGCCAGTGGGCCGCCGCCTCGGTGGCCCAGCAGATCGCGATCTCGCTTGCCGCCATCACGCTGCTGGCGCGCCGCACCTGGCTGCTCACGCTTACCGGGGCGGTGGCGGCCTTCGGCATCACGCTGGGGCTGTTCGCCTTCCTGCACGGCAGCGTCACGGCGCTGTCACCGATCCCGCTCGTCGGCGCTCTCGTTGCCGCGCTATTGACCGAGGGCATCCGACGCGCCGGGCGAAGAATCGACTAGAGTGCGCCACCCTTCCGGAACAGTGGCTAACCTAGCAAAAAAACTTGCACCGGGACCCGTGTTTTCTGCGAAAATCCGCTTCTCATTTTTCTACGGTGCCGTGCGCGGCGGCCAGCCCCTCCGGAACGATCCGGGGACCTGCCGCTTCCACGGCGCTTCGTTTTGGAGCTGTCCATGAAATTTCGTTTCCCTATCGTCATCATCGATGAGGACTTCCGCTCGGAGAACACCTCCGGTCTCGGCATTCGCGCCCTGGCGGCCGCGATGGAACAGGAAGGCATGGAGGTCGTCGGTGTGACCAGCTATGGCGACCTGTCCCAGTTCGCGCAGCAGCAATCGCGCGCATCGGCCTTCGTCCTGTCGATCGACGACGAGGAATTCGGCGGCGGCTCGCTCGAAGAGACCGATTTCGCACTGGTCGGCCTGCGCGCCTTCGTGAAGGAAATCCGCCACAAGAACGCCAATATCCCGATCTACATCTATGGCGAGACGCGCACCAGCCGCCACATCCCGAACGACATCCTGAAGGAGCTGCACGGCTTCATCCACATGTTCGAGGACACTCCGGAATTCGTGGCGCGCCACATCATCCGCGAGGCCAAGGCCTATCTGGACAGCCTGGCGCCGCCGTTCTTCCGCGCGCTGGTCAACTACGCCTACGACGGCTCCTACTCGTGGCACTGCCCGGGCCACTCGGGCGGCGTGGCTTTCCTGAAGTCGCCGATCGGCCAGATGTTCCACCAGTTCTTTGGCGAGAACATGCTGCGCGCCGACGTCTGCAACGCGGTCGAGGAACTGGGCCAGCTGCTCGACCACACCGGCCCGGTGGCCAAGTCCGAGCGCAACGCCGCGCGCATCTACAGCGCCGACCACTGCTACTTCGTGACCAACGGCACCTCCACCTCGAACAAGATGGTGTGGCACTCGACCGTGGCGCCGGGCGACATCGTCGTCGTCGACCGCAACTGCCACAAGTCGATCCTGCACTCGATCATCATGTGCGGCGCGATCCCCGTGTTCCTGATGCCGACCCGGAATCACCTGGGCATCATCGGCCCGATCCCGCTCGAGGAATTCACGCCCGAGTCGATCGCCCGCAAGATCGAGGCGAATCCGTTCGCGCGCGACGCCGTCAACAAGAAGCCGCGCATCCTCACCATCACCCAGTCGACCTATGACGGCGTGGTGTACAACGTCGAGACCCTGCGCGAAATGCTGGACGGGAAGATCGACACCCTGCACTTCGACGAAGCCTGGCTGCCGCACGCAACCTTCCACAGCTTCTACCGGAACATGCACGCGATCGGCGAGAATCGCCCGCGCGCCAAGGAGTCGATGATCTTCTCGACCCAGTCGACCCACAAGCTGCTGGCCGGCCTGTCGCAGGCGTCGCAGGTGCTGGTGCGCGAATCGGAATCGGTCAAGCTCGACCAGGACGCCTTCAACGAGGCCTACCTGATGCACACCTCGACCTCGCCGCAGTACTCGATCATCGCCTCGTGCGACGTCGCCGCGGCCATGATGGAAGCGCCGGGCGGCACCGCCCTGGTCGAGGAATCGATCCTGGAAGCGCTGGACTTCCGCCGCGCGATGAAGAAGGTCGACGAGGACTACGGCGACGACTGGTGGTTCCAGGTCTGGGGTCCGGACAAGTTTTCGGAAGAAGGCATCGGCACCCAGGACGACTGGATGATCCGCGCCGAAGAGAACTGGCACGGCTTCGGCAAGCTGGCGCCGGGCTTCAATATGCTCGACCCGATCAAGGCCACCATCGTGACCCCGGGCCTGGACCTGTCGGGCCAGTTCGGCGAGACCGGCATCCCGGCCTCGATCGTCACCAAGTACCTGGCCGAGCACGGCGTCATCATCGAGAAGTGCGGCCTGTACTCGTTCTTCATCATGTTCACGATCGGCATCACCAAGGGCCGCTGGAATACCCTGGTGACGGCGCTGCAGCAGTTCAAGGACGACTACGACCGCAACCAGCCGATGTGGCGCGCGATGCCGCAGTTCGCCTCGGCCAACCCGCGCTACGAAACCCGCGGCCTGCGCGACCTGTGCACCGAGATCCACACCTTCTACAAGTCGCGCGACGTGGCGCGCCTGACGACCGAGATGTACCTGTCGGACATGGTGCCGGCCATGAAGCCGTCGGACGCCTTCGCCAACATGGCGCACCGCAAGATCGAGCGCGTCGCGATCGACGAGCTGGAAGGCCGCATCACGGCGATCCTGCTGACGCCTTACCCGCCGGGCATTCCGCTCCTGATCCCGGGCGAGCGCTTCAACAAGACCATCGTCGACTACCTGCGCTTCGCGCGCGACTTCAATGAACGCTTCCCGGGCTTCGAGACCGACGTGCACGGCCTGGTCAAGCGCGAGGTCGACGGCAAGCGCGGCTACTTCGTCGACTGCGTGATGCAGGACGCGTAAACGGCGCAGGAGGCCACGGCCTCTGCCCGCCGAGAGAGGCCAGGCCCGAATCCTGGCCTTTTTTTTCGCGTATCATCGCGGATCATGAACGCCGACGACTTCGACTCCGCATCCTTCTTCACCGCCCGCCGCCCGCGCCTGCAGCGCATCGCCTACCGCATGCTCGGTTCGGTGGCCGAGGCCGAGGACGTGGTGCAGGACGCCTGGCTGCGCTGGCACGGCGCCGACCAGGCGGCGGTGCGCGAGCCGGAAGCCTTCCTGGTGCGCACCGTGACGCGCCTGTGCCTGGACGTGCTCAAGTCGGCCCGCGTCAAGCGCGAGGAATACATCGGCCCCTGGCTGCCGGAACCATTCATCGATCCCGCCGGGGACGAAGAGGACGACATCACCCTGCCCCTGATGCTGGCGATGGAGCGCCTGTCGCCGCTGGAGCGCGCCGCGTTCCTGCTGCACGACGTGTTCGACATGGAGTTCGACGAGGTGGCCGAGGCGATCGGCCGCGAAGCGGCTGCCTGCCGCCAGCTGGCCAGCCGCGCGCGCGCCCATGTGGCCGGCGCGCGGCCGCGCTTCCCGGTGTCCCCGGCCCGCCAGAAGGAGATCGCCGCCGCCTTCTTCGCCGCCTCGCGCAGCGGCGACGTGGCCCAGCTCACCCGGCTGCTGTCGAGCGACGTGGTGTTCTATGGGGACGGCGGCGGCAAGCGCCAGGCCTCGATGAACCCGATCTTCGGGCAGGAGAAGGTGCTGCGCTTCCTGCTGGCGCAGAAGGTGAAGGCGGCGTGGGACGCCGCCGAGCTGCTGGGCATGCCCGGCATCGACGGCCTGCCGGGACGGGTCACGCTCGAACCCGACGCCATGCTGCAGACGATGGCGCTGGAGATCGACGACGGGCGCATCAAGGCCATTTACGTGATGCGCAATCCCGACAAGCTGGGACACCTGGCGTACTCGGGCCAGCGGGCGCGCCAGGAAGATTGAAGACCGGTCAGGTCTTCGGCAGGGTCACGCCATGCTGGCCCTGGTATTTGCCGCCGCGGTCCTTGTACGAGGTCTCGCAGACTTCGTCGCTTTCGAAGAACAGCACCTGGGCGCAGCCTTCGCCGGCGTAGATCTTGGCCGGCAGCGGAGTCGTGTTCGAGAACTCCAGGGTCACATAGCCTTCCCATTCCGGCTCGAACGGCGTCACGTTGACGATGATGCCGCAGCGCGCATAGGTCGACTTGCCCAGGCAGACCGTCAGCACGTTGCGCGGGATGCGGAAGTATTCGATGGTGCGCGCCAGCGCGAACGAGTTCGGCGGGATGATGCAGACGTCGCTCTTGACGTCGACGAAGGAGTTCGAGTCGAAGTTCTTCGGGTCGACGATGGTGCTGTTGATGTTGGTAAACACCTTGAATTCGTCGGCGCAGCGGATGTCGTAGCCGTACGAGGAGGTGCCGAACGAGATGATGCGGCGGCCGTCCTGCTCCCGTACCTGCTTCGGCTCGAACGGCTCGATCATGCCGGTGCTTTCCGCCATGCGGCGGATCCATTTGTCGCTCTTGATAGTCATTGTCGGTTTCCAGCGGGGAGAAAATCCCGCGATTTTACGCGAAATGGCGGCGTCGGTGAGGGTCGAGGATGGCCGGCCTGTCAATATTCATTGCAGACAGGCGAAATTGTGAATACCATAAGTCACCCCGCTATTACCGTATCGTCACCCCTACTCGATGGAGCCCTCCATGCAGCACCTGACCCTGGCCCTGATCGGCGCATTCGTCCTGACCCTGGCTGCATGCACGACCGCGCCCACCAGCGAGCAGCCCGCGCCTGCCGCCGCCGCGGCGCCGGCCATCGTGGCCAAGGTCGACGACGAAACCCTGACCGGCTCGCGCATTCCGAAAAAAGGCGGCGGCGACCGTACCGTCAAGACCGTCGGTTCGCGCGATGCGCGCGACGCCTTCGACAACCAGGCCAAGCCGATGGACCGTCAGTAAGCTAAGGGCGCATGGGTGCGGCCAGCAGCCGCTCGATCATCGCCTGCGCCAGGCGCGCCGTCTCCTCCGGCTTTTCGAGCGGGTACAGGTGGCCGCCTTCGATCATCACCAGGTTCTCGCCCACCAGCTTGCGGGTGCCATCCATGCCGGCCTGGCGCATCTCTTCCGAGCGGGTGCCGGCGATGAAGCCGACCGGCACCGGGAACGGTTCGCGGATCACGGTGTCCATGTGGTGCGGGAGTGTCTGGTAGATGGCCGATTCCACGTCGCGCCGGAAACGCAGCGTCACGCCGTCCGGGTGCGGCGCCAGACCGTGCTCAAGGTAGTCGTCCAAGGCGCCCGGGGCCCAGGCCTGGAAGATCGGCTTGGCGCTGAAGTGCTGGAAGGCGGCTTCGCGGCTCGGCCACAGCTCGCGGCGCTTGCGCGACAGGCGCGCCGGCGACAGGCGTTCGCCCCAGCCGGCCAGCTTCGCCAGGCGCCAGCCCAGCGCGCGCCAGCCCGCCACCACCGGCGAATCGAGCATCACCACGCAGCGCGCCAGGTCGGGGCGGCGCTTGGCCGCCAGCATGCATAGCATCCCGCCCAGCGAATGGCCGACCAGGATCGCCGGCCGGCCGTAGCCTTCCAGGTGCTCGACCAGTTCGTCGACCAGCGCGCCCCAGCCGTCGGCCACCGGGTGGCGCGGATCGTGGCCATGCATGTCGAGGGTACGCACGTCGTAGTGCTCGCGCAGCTGCGCCAGCAGGCGGTTGTAGGTGCCGGCCGGGTAGCTGTTGCCATGGGCGAAATGAAGCAGGGGTCTGGACATGGGGCGGGCGCGATCGAATGCAGGAGCGCCCCATTGTAATGTCCAGCGCCGCCGGGCGGTCCGCCTTTAGAAGGAAACGCCTACAAGCAGCTCGGCGGTATAGCCCTGGGCCGCATTGCCTGTTACGCTCGCCATCTGCAGCGCCGTGCCGTCGCTGAAGACGGTGTCGGTCGCGTAGCTGATGCGCCCCAGGTTGCGCACGCTGCTGGCGTAGCCGCTGCTTGCGTAGGCATCATTCAGCGTCGCCAGCGGAAACGCGAACTGCGAGGTCTTGATCCGGTTCGTCGCGCTGTTCGCCCTGGCCAGGCTTGGATAGACCTCGAAGTGCACGTGCGGCATGCGGCCGTCATAGCAGCCCGGGAAGATCGTCGTGAACGTGACCCAGCCGTCGCTGTCGGCTTCCTGCACGCCGCGCAGGTAATTCTCGTCCACGATGCCGTTCGAGTACATCGAGTAGCCGCCTTCGCGGGTGCAATGCCAGAGGTAAACGGCCGCCCCGCCGGCCGCGGCGCAGCCCTGCGCCACGTTCTCGATCTTCAGGCGGATGACCAGCGGCACGCCCTGGGCCACGCCGCTGGCGCCCCCCACGCTGGCGCGGATATCGCTGCGCACGATGCCGGACAGGGCCAGGGCGTTGGCCACGCCATTGGCGTTGCGGTTGGTGCCGTCGCCCGGATAGGGGCCGGCGGTCTCCTCGGGGATCACGGAACAGGCCGCGCTGCCTCCCACCGTGCCACCGCTCGTGCCGCTGCCGGTCGTGGTGGTCGAGGTGGAGATGCCGTAGCCATCGTCGGCGCTGCCGCCGCCGCAGCCGGCCAGCGGCATGGCCGCCGCGCCGACGCCAGCGCCCAGCCAGCGCAGGGATTGGCGGCGCGTGACCGTACGCGCCAGCAGTCGCGCGAGGTCGGCGTCCAGGCCGAGGTGGTGATCGTCATTCTCCTTGTGCACGGCCCGCACGGCCGTCGGCGCGCTCATTGGCCGGCCTCGCGCTGTTTCTCACGCGCGCTTGCCTTGTCGCCACGGCCCTTGCGTTTCTCGGCGCGCGGCGCGTCGAGCTGCGCGCGCTGCGCGGGTGTGAGCGCCGCCTTGATCCGGGCGCCGGTCTGCAGCCGCAGCAACTCCTGGTCGGCGATTGCCTGGCCCAGTGCCCGGGCGCTGGCGGAAGCGCGCGCTTCGTCGAGCTGCGGCGCGCGCGCCAGCTCGCGCAGCGACTCGAACGCCTTGCGCTCGGCCTTGTGGAGTTCGCGCCGCTTCGGCGCCTGGGCGTGCAGGATGGCGAACACGCGATCCTGCTGTTCCTCGCTCAGGTCGAGGCCACGCAGGAACGGTGGCGCGCCGCGCATGCCTTCGCCGAATCCGCCGAATCCGCCGAACGGGCCGAATGGGCCGCCGGCGCGGGCGTCAGGCTGCTCGAAGCCCGGTCCGGCGTCGGGACCGTCGGCGGGCGGCATCGGTTGCGCCAGGACGGCGGGCGCCGCCAGCAGGCAGGCGCACAGTGCGGCGGCGGCGCGCAAGGCAGTGAATGTGGTTGGCAGTGTCATCGAGGGTCCTCCTGTGGTGTTGAACGCGGCCATTGTGTGGCGCGCAGGTGTAAAGCGCGCCTAAGCGAAGTAAATCCGGGTAAAGCCACCCCATGCGGAAAAGACCGGAACGCGCGACTGCGTTATCCTGTCGCCATGAACCATGTATTGCTTATCGACGACGACGTCGAACTCGTCGGCATGTTCGCCGAATATCTCGAACAGGAGGGTTTCAGGGTCACCTGCGTCCACAACGGCAACGATGGCGCGCGCGAAGCGCTCAGCGGCCGCCACGCCATCGCCATCCTCGACGTCATGATGCCGGGCGCCAGCGGGATCGACGCGCTGCGCCAGATCCGCGCCGCCAGCCGCATCCCGGTGCTGATGCTGACCGCGCGCGGCGACGACGCCGACCGCATCCTCGGCCTCGAACTAGGCGCCGACGACTACGTGGCCAAGCCCTGCACGCCGCGCGAACTGACGGCGCGGGTGCGCGCCATCCTGCGCCGCACCCAGGCCCAGCCTGAAAGCTCCCCGGGCGCGGCCCTCACCGTCGGCAAGCTGACCATGCATCCCGAGGGGCGGCGCGCGACCTGGGACGGCGCGCCGCTGGACCTGACCAGCACCGAATTCAACCTGCTCGAAGTGCTGGCGCGCAATGCCGGCAAGCCGGTCAGCAAGAACGAGCTGTCCGAACAGGGACTGGGGCGGCCGCTGGCGCGCTTCGACCGCAATATCGACGTCCACCTGAGCAGCCTGCGCCACAAGCTGGGACCGCTGGCGGACGGCCGTTCATGCCTGCAGACCATCTACCGCCAGGGCTACCAACTGATCAAGGAGTAGCATGGGGCGGCTGTTCTGGAAGTTCTTCCTCTGCATTCTGCTGGCGCAGCTGAGCGCCACCATCGCCATCGGCGGCGCCTTCTGGCTGCGCGACCAGGCGCGCCAGAAGGCCACCTCGAGCCTCGATTCCGGCCCGCCGGCCGCGGTCGCCCTCGACGCCGCGGCCGCCACCCTGCGCCACGGCGGAGAAGCGGCGCTGCGCGGCCTGCTGGCCGACCTGCGGCGCCCGCAGCTGTACGTGCTCGGCGCGGCGCGGCGCGACCTGCTCGGGCGCCCGGTGCCGGCCGAGCTATTGAAGGAGGCCGAGCGCCAGCTCGGGAGCGTTGAACGGCGCAGCGCCTGGCGCGGCGCACGCCATCTGGTCGGGCCCAACGGCGAGCAGTACCTCGCCTTCGTCCCGCGCCAGTCTGGACGGCCGGAGGGACTGCGCGGCGGCCCGCCCGACCCGCTGGCGCCGGCGCTCGACCCCGGCGCGCGCCGCCGCATCGGCCAGAGCGTCGTGATCGGCGCCGCCGTCGTCGCCAGCCTGCTGTTCGCCGCCCTGCTGGCCTGGTATTTCTCGCGTCCCATCCGCGCCCTGCGCAGCGCCTTCGAAGCGGCGGCCGCCGGCGACCTGGCGCCGCGCTTCGGCCGCGCCACCAAGGGCGGCGACGAACTGTCCGACCTGGGACGCAACTTCGACCGCATGAGCGGCCGCCTGCGCGCCCTGATGGACGGCCAGCGCCGCCTGCTGCACGACGTCTCGCACGAGCTGCGCTCGCCGCTGGCGCGCATGCAGGCCGCGGTCGGGCTGGCGCACCAGCAGCCGGACAAGTTCGCGAGCACGCTCGAACGCATCGAGCGCGAGAGCAACCGCATGAACAAGCTGGTCGGCGAGCTATTAACCCTGTCCCGCCTGGAAGCCATGCCCGACGCGCTGCGGCGCGAGCCGGTCGACCTGCTTGAACTGGCGGACGGCATCGTCGGCGACGCCCGTTTCGAAGCGGCCGAGTCGACCCGCATCCTGATCGAGGCCGACGGCGCGGTCGGCGTGACCGGCGACCCCGACCTGCTGTGGAGCGCCCTGGAAAACGTGGTGCGCAACGCCGCCAAGCACGGAGCCCAGGGCGGCATCGTGACCGTCGCGCTGAGCGCCGACCAGGCCCTGGCGCGCATCGACGTGCTCGATCGGGGGCCGGGCATCCCGCCGGAAGACCTGGCGGCGGTGTTCCAGCCCTTCTTCCGCGCCGGCGCCTCGCGCACCGGCGTCGATGGCCACGGCCTGGGCCTGGCGATCGCCCAGCGCGTGGTAGCGGCCCATGGCGGCGAGGTCGTGGCGCGCAACCGCGAGGGCGGCGGCCTGCAGGTGACGATCACGCTGCCGCGCGCCTGAATCGGCTGGCCGTCAACCCTTCGATATTGCCCGGGGAACCAGCGGGGAGGTAGAATACGGCGGCCTTCTCCACCTGAGTGCTATCGCTCGCATATTAGGAGCGATCTTGCTCAAGCGCCTGTCCACCTATTGGTGTGCCCCCTGCTCCTGGCAATCGCCGGTTTCGCCCTGGTCACGACCTCGCTGACCGGCGACGGCTATGAATACATGCTGACCATGCAGGCGCTGTACGAGCACGGTACGCCCGACATCACCCACGCCGACCTGGAGTCGCTGAAACTCAGCGCGGGAGGCATGCCGTTCTATGGCGGAACCCTGAACGACCTGATGCCGCTACTCCATGAGCATCTGCGCGCACCCGAGAAGACGCCGGCCTACACTTTCACGGTCATGCCCAACGATGCGGGCCGCTTCTACGGCATCCATTTTGGCTTGTACTCGCTGCTGGCCCTGCCCTTCTACGCCTTGCTGAAAGCCTTCGGCGCGCAGCCCTACTACGCGTTCACCCTGCTCAACCTGTGCTTCTGCGCCGGCGCGTTCCTGTACATCAGGCGCGCGGTGCCCGAGCAGTCCTCGCTCGCGATGCTGCTGTTCCTGCTGGGGGCACGACGTTCTACCTGAACTGGACCGGCCCCGAGGTGATGACCGCCAGCTGCGTGCTGATCGCCTGCCTCGCCAGCCTGCGTGGCCAGGCCGGGCTGGCCATCCTGTGCGCCGGCCTGGCCGCGAGCCAGAATCCACCGCTGGCACTGCTGATTCCCTTTGCTTGTGCCTGGCGCGTCCTGATCGTCAGGTATCCGAGGCTGCAATGGCCGGACAGCAGCGCCGCGCCCGTGGACTGGCGCGAGCTCGTACTGGCCGCAGCCGGCATCCTGCTGACCCTGGCGCCGCTCGCCTTCTTCCAGTGGACCTTCGGCACGCCGAGCGTGATCGCGCGCGACTTCAACGGATCCGAATTCGTCACCGGCGCCCGCATGTTCTCGCTGTTCTTCGACCTGAACCAGGGCATGGTCATCGGCAGCCCCGGGATCGCCCTGGCGGTGCTGCTCGGATGTTTCGCGCTGCCCAAACGGCTGCGCACCCCGTGGCTGGTCATGGCGGCGCTGCTGCTGGCACTGATCGTCCTGATGGCCCTGCCCGCGCTGAGCACCATCAACTGGAACTCGGGTGGCGTGGTCATGACGCGCTACAGCTACTGGCTGAGCGTACCGTTGCTGGTGCTGGCCCTGCTGGCGGCGCGGCTGTCGTCGCCGAGGTGGCGCATCGGGCTGCTGTTCGCGGGCGTGGCGCTGCAGGCAGTGGTGCTGTCGGGCACCGGCCTGCTGGGAGAAAAGGCCATCTTCATCGAACACTCCGCGCCGGCACGCTGGGCGCTCAGCCACATCCCGCAGTACTACAACCCCGAAGCAGAGATCTTCCATGCCCGCAACCAGAAACGGGTCACCCTGCCGCTGCCGAAAGACAGCATCTCGGTATTCGGGGTCGACGGCAAGCCGACCAAGATCATGCGGCATCGATCGAACCGGAGCGCCCCGCCCGGGCTGTGCGCCGCAGGCGAAACGCTGCAAGGTCACGACGTACGTGACGTCTCGCGCGAATGGGAGTACCTGCATGCGCCATTCACCTGCGTGCCGCGTCGCTAGGGTCGTCAGCGGCCGTGCCAGTAGCGGGCGTGGTCGATCCGGTAGACGCGCGCGGCCAGGCCATCGGCTGAGTCGAGTGTGATGGCGCCAGCCTGGTCGGTCCGCATCTGGGCGATGCCCATGGCGCGGTAACGCTCGACCACCTCTTTCTTGGGATGGCGATAGCGGTTGCGGTGGCCAACCTGGAACAGCGCCAGATCGGGGCGCACCGCCGACAGGAAAGCGGCAGTCGACGACGTGCCGCTGCCGTGATGCGGCGCGAGCAAGACCTTGGCCCGCAGGCGCTCGCCGGCCGTGACGAGCAGTTCGGCCTCCTGCGCCGCTTCGATGTCGGCCGCCAGCAGCATGGCGGTGCCGGCGGCGCTCACGCGCAGTACGCAGCTGCGTGCATTGGCCTTCAGGCGCGGATTGGCATAGCTGGCCGGGTCGGGGCCCAGCATGTCGAAACGCACGCCATCCCACGTCCACGCCTGGCCGGCCGCACAGCGGCGCGAACGCTTCGCCGTGCGCAGCAGGGCATGCGTGGCCGGCAGGGATGACACGAGGGTTTCGACCTCCAGCGCCTGGAGCACGGCGTCGGCGCCTCCGACGTGATCGAGATCGCTGTGCGAAACCACCAGGGTATCCAGGCGCCCGACGCCGCGCCCGCGCAGGTAAGGCAGGATGACGCGGGTGGCGCCGCTGGCGCCCGGCGCGTACTGCGGGCCGGTATCGTACAGCAGGCGGTGACGGTGGGTTTCGACCAGCAGCGCCATGCCCTGGCCGACGTCGAAGGCGGTGACGCTGAACGCGCCGGGCGGCGGCGCCGTCGGCAGCTGCGTCAGCAGCGGCGTCCAGGCCGCGAGGCCGGCCCAGCGCCGCGGCCAGCCGCGCGGCGCCAGCATCCATGCGGTGCCGAACAGCGCCAGCGCGAGGATCCAGGGCGCCGGCGCCGGCGCGGTCCATACCGCCAGCGCCGGCGCCGCCAGCCGCTGCAGGGGCCAGGCCAGCCATTCGATCGCCAGGTGGGCCACACCCAGGACCGGGCCGGCCAGCGGCGACGGCAGGATGCAGCCGACCAGCACCAGCGGCGTCACGAACAGGCTGATGACGGGGATCGCCACCGCGTTCGCCAATGGACTGACCAGGGAAATCTGGCCGAACAGCAGCAGCGTGAGCGGCGCCAGGCCGATGGTGACGGCCCATTGGGTGCGCGCGGCCACCAGCAGCCCGGCGCGCCAGCCGCGCGTCCGTTCGCCGAGCCGCCCGCTGCAGGCGTACAGGATGGCGGCGACGGCGCCGAAGGACAACCAGAAACCGGGCCACAGCATGGCCCACGGATCGAACAGCACGACGATGCCCAGCGCCAGGCACAGGACGTGCGAGCTGGCTGCGATGCGGCCGCACCAGACCGCGGCCGCGACCACGGCCAGCATGTAGAAAGTGCGCTGGGCCGGCACGCCGAAACCAGCCAGCAGCACGTACATCAGCGCCACCATCGCCCCCGCCAGCGCGGCGGCCTTCTGGGCCGGGAGGCGCAGCGGCAGCTGGGCGTCGGTCCAGAACGAGCGGCGCCACAGGCTGGCGACGATCCAGGCCGCGAGGCCCGCCACCATCGTGATGTGCAGGCCGGAGATCGAGATCAAGGGTCCATGAATACATCAAAAATGCTGAATGCACTCCGATAAGGTTAAAGAATTATCGATCTTCGCTAATGGCCTGACGAGTCGCCGCTTCTGAATTGAATCAGAAATAGCTTGCAATTGCGCCAAATCAGCGCATTGATTTCGATGCTATATGCACTAACATCTAGTGGCGCATGGACTCGCTAGCGGAGTAATGTACTCATTAAATTCGTTATCTGAATCATCGGCGCGCGTAGCACACCCTCCACATGATTGGCCCAACGAATCCGCCAGAAAGCTAGCTGGTTGTCCATATTGGCCTTTCGCATAGTCTAATGAGCGCACCCATTCAACAAACGTGTCAACATATGGAGCATTACAATTACTCTTATGCCCTTGTGTCTGATGACATATAGGCATCAGAGAACGAGGGAGCTGTATCGCACTTGCCCCAAAGTAGTAAAAGTCCCGCGAAATCAACACGTTGACTCCACTTAAATCGGTCTTAACGTTGCCAGCGTTATGAACACCTGGGCGTTGCAATGGAGCTCCGGATGAGAAGTCGTAAATACAATCCCCTAGTCTGTCTTCATATTTTTTGCTTTTAACATTAGGTATACGTCGTGGCCACTCTTCCAGAGCGCGTCTGTCATACTCCGATAATGAAATAACCTCTTCGACGCGCATCGCGTAAACTAACCTTCCGCTCAGGTCTCTTCCATTAGCGCGTCCTTTCGCCCCGAGACCAACTACCCAATCGCCTATGCGCGCAGTTCGACGGATCCCTGGCTTACATATAGCAAGAGAACACATACCGTCAAATGGATTAGGCGCGGCACCATCGTCATACGGAATGGTGTATGTAAAGAGTCTAGTCATACCTTACTCATCTAAAAAGAAATCGTCCAAGTTGTTCGTTTAAAAACGAACTCTTAGCTGCACCTTCCAGTGAAGCGTACATCGTATACACGACCGTATCAAATTGCAAAACTCTGACCTGACAAACTCCATGGGAAGGCGCACTGTCGAGCACAGTACTTCTGTATGGCAAACCGATTCAACGCACTAATGGATGCTCTGCTACATGGTCGAAGAAATACCGAAGCAGAAGATCGGCCGAAAGGACTTGCAATTACCGCAATATTTGTTTACGAAATTCAAGACGCTGGATAATATAACCTTGTCTTTAATACAACTCTCAAACTTTCCATGACGACTTCCAATGAGCGTAAAGCTGCCATCAGTTCCAGCAACAACACTGGTCTACCTGGTAATACATCATCTCCTACTTCCAGCCATCCCAGCAACATCAGTACTGGGCATAGCTCGGAGCAAGTTCTCAATACAAAATTTCGCGAAGCGTTGAAAGCTCTCGATGCAGAGCGAACAGAGTTGGTGAAGAACGCTATCGATTGCATCAAGCCGGGCAGGACCTTCGACGCGGGCGTCGTCCGCAAGGTCAATAAGATCGAAACCTTGAGAAACCGACTCATCGTCGCGCACTTCGCATGGTTGCTTAAACACAACCCTACCAGCGTACACGCCATTGTTCATCAAATTATCGAGCTTTGAGTCTTGCTTAATTATCATCGCCAGAGGGCTGCGTTAGGAGATTTTTGCTGGTGCGGCCTGGTGTCAAAGTGCAAATATTGCTTTTTTGGCATGCATATCCTCCGGGTAGGTAGCCGAACTGCTGCGCCATCACAAGAATCTTGATCATCCCGCCACCTGTTCTCGTCTATAATGTAGAGTGGTGACTTTTCCGTCCGAACTCAGCCTACCGCTAGGCTACTTGAGACCGAATAGACGAATTTCGGAGTTGGTGCAGTGAGCCAATAACTTAGTGTCGTCCATTTCATTTTTCGGAAATAGCTCGAATCCAAATATAAAGCCGCTTTCGCGGCGAAATGCATTTGAAGGTAATACTTGATGAAATCGCCTTGGCGTTCAGAACATGTGCCGCTAGAAGAGGCCAAAGCTCATAACCAAAAGCGTCTGTTTAAATGCTCAACGTGCGGGGAAGAAGCTGAAGCTCCAGTCCAAACCGAACGAGCAGAAAAAGATTTATGTAAAAACTGTTTCGGAAAGCGCAAAGACGAGCGTGTTAACCAACTGAACGAACTAACTGGCAGCGAGTGGGCTGCACTTAGCAAGAGCGTTGAGCAATACGAGGGCACCCGCACACCAAAGCAGAAACTTCATGGAGCGGCCTTTCCTAAGTCGCTAGTTGCTTCCCATATTAAGATTTACACCAAAACTGGAGATCTAGTTCTTGATCCATTCGCCGGCACTGGCACCACTAATGAAGTTGCTGAAGAACTAGGCAGGCGGTCGGTTGGCTTTGAACTCAATCCTGAGTTTGCTGCTTTAGCGAGGGATGATTTGCGAGATTTGACTGCCCACCGCATCATTTGTGATGACTGCCGTAGGATGCCACAATATCTCGAGCCAAATTCCGTTGACTTTGTGTTTACGAGCCCCCCCTATGCAACGTTGCTGAAAACAATTAAGGGGAATTTTGGATACAAATGGCGCGAACATTCTGATTTGTCGGTTCAGGCCAATCCACCGCCCTATTCTGAACATGCTGCCGATCTAGGAAATTTGCCGTATGGCGAATTCATGGAGGAGATCTCCGTGGTTCTCAGCCAGTGTTATACGGCATTAAAAGCGAATACGTATTCCGTTTGGGTTGTGAAAGATTATCGCGACCTTAAAGCAAAGACACCGTATGTGAATTTTCACGGCGACATGATTGCTGCAGCCGAGCGAGCCGGATTTACGCTGTGGGACATCCGGATATATGACCAAACGAAATATAGACCACTAGTCGTTCTGGGCTATCCTTCGAGAAATTATTATTTGAACATTGGGCACTCTTATATATTGGTTTTCAAAAAGGTACAATGACGAAATTAGAGTTTGACCTTGAGTCCTACAAAAATAATACTTACGGATCGCACAACTTTCACGCTTATCCAGCGAAATTTGTACCTCAGATTCCTAAGGAACTTATGCTTAGGTATAGTTCCGTTGGCGATACAATATATGATCCGTTTTGTGGAAGTGGAACAACATTAGTCGAGGCAAAATCACTGAGCCGCCATTCGATTGGCACGGACGTCAATCCACTTGCATGCCTTATTTCAAAGGTAAAAGTTACGCCCATTACGCAGGAGGATATCGAGCAGATTCATAAAACTATATGTGCGATCGACAGTACCGAACGTGGAGCGACAAATCCTCCACCACCGATCTTCAACATTGACAAATGGTTCGCTAACCACATTCAGGATGAACTTTGCTGGATACGTGACAATATCCTCAAGGCAGAAAGTCAGGCAGCGCGCGAATTCATGCTCGTGGCTTTTTCTTCAATCTTGATAAAAGTTTCGTTTCAGGAAAGCGATACGCGATATAGAGCAGTCCCAAAAGAACTTCCGCTTGGTATTTGTTCGACACTTTTCTCTGAAAAAATTACCACAATGCTCACGAGAAGAGCATCACTTGTAGAACATGATCCGGCGATTTCGTCAACAGTAATAAATGCAGACTCAACTAATCTAAAACATCTTCCTCGAAAGGTCGACTTGGTGGTTACTTCTCCACCATATTTAAATAGTTATGACTACTACCTGTACCACAAGCATAGGTTAGCTTGGCTCGGTTTTGATCATTACATTGTTCAATCGCAAGAATTCGGATCTAGGAACAAACACAACGATAAGGGCCTCGGTGCAGAGTCTTACCAACAGTCAATAGCGTCACATGTGCAGAGCCTAAAACAGTTTCTCGAGCCGGGAGCCATTTATGCTTCTGTTGTTGGGGACGGCGTAGTACGGGGGATCCTATACAAAGCGGACGAGATGTTTGACCATGTTTATGAGTCCGAGGGGTTCACGAAAATAGACCAGTTCAGCTTTGATCAGCGCAAATACACGCGAGCTTTTACACCTAATATGCGAACTCAAGCAAAGGAAACGCACGTGTTGGTATATCAAATGCGATAACGGCCCAGGAAGCTCAAGCGGTTAAACGGCGAGTCACCCACGTATGGGTTGACTCGCCGTTATATTTTCTAAAGCCAGGCGTACTTCTTCTCCCTATTTCCTGCATCGGTGTGCCTTTCAATTACCACCTTGCCGCTCTCAGTTTTGAAAAGAATGACGTCGCCCTCAGAAAATCTCTTGAACACCTCCCTGTCATGGAATGTAAAGCGCGACTCTGGATTTTTTCGCTTCTGATTTGGAGCAGGTTCATATAGCACAAATCGGGCGTCAGCAAGGTCTTTGCTGTATTTTCCATCTTTAAAGATGGCTGGAAACTTCACTTCCGACTGCCGCGAGCCCCCATCATTGATCTTATCCCATTGCAAAGTTAAAGGCGGGAAGAACGTTTTGAATTCAATAGGAATGATAATCTGACCAGGTGCTTGCGTCAGCGACGCGTCGTGCTTACTGAGTTTCTTATAAAAGGATCGCTGGTCCTCAGGCCAGTTTGTGTGGGTTGTTACTAGAGGCGAATTAGCAGTTATGATCTGTGCGGGCACCACGATGTTCTTATCAGAGTCAGCGTCGTCTTTTTCCGTTACCAAGGTTGACTTGGGTGCGCTCCCCAGTCCTTTCATCGTAGTAAACAGGTCACCCTTGGCTTTTTTGTTACCTGCGGAAGAGCGCTGCTTGTTCATTTCGGCTTCGGATTTAATATTATAATCCCCTGCCCTAAGCGCAGTCATATTCTCATCAGTAAGTTTTATGCAACAACTTTGGGCATTCCGGAATTCAGCGATATATTTGAGAACATCGTTGAGGTAACGAATGTCACCAGCCTCGTCTAGATCAAGT
This sequence comes from Massilia oculi, assembly GCF_003143515.1. Lineage (NCBI taxonomy): Bacteria > Pseudomonadati > Pseudomonadota > Betaproteobacteria > Burkholderiales > Oxalobacteraceae > Massilia > Massilia oculi. The sequence continues at coordinate 366,761 of NZ_CP029343.1, forward strand.
TTGATAAGGTTGGCAGCCTCGTAATTTGTCCATAGGCCGCCTTTTGTAAGATTGCCGGAACCGATGATTAAGGTCGCCGTATCGTCGCCCTTGAAGAGATAGATCTTAGTATGAAACGTTCTGGGTCCTTTATCATGAAAAACATAAGCTTCATCGAAAATGTTTTGTGCTAAGGTCAAACCTTCAAACGTAGCACCTCCTTCATCAATACCAACTAAGAGCTCTGCGAAATTCCCTTTGCGTGTTTTTCGGAAGGCATTGACGTCATCAGCGATCCTCCCCAGCCCTGAGGCTTTTGCCCACGCTACCAAGGCGGTAAATTGCTTATTTTTCGGATCAGAGAAGGCAGCCTTTAACGCGCTCCCAATTGATGTACGAGAAAACGGTTGACCGATAAAACTTACTTCCATACAACCTCCAAACTTAAGTGCGTTAAAAATTCGAGAAGTCCTATGCAACGTTGGGACGCGAGCCAAGCAGCCTTGAACCCATCGGCATAACGTGCGCAAGATTGGAGCTAGCACTGCTCATCTCCAACACGAAGACACCCACATTCAGCCCACGAAACATACAAGAGAATCTGGACAGAAGCTAGTCTACAACCCGCGCATAAAAAATACAAGAGAATCTGTTCTCCGGGCATGTTGTAACTTTCACATCGTCACCATTGAAGCCGGCGAATATTTGGCATAGGGCTGAGATCACGCCGCCCAACTAGCAGTAGTACCTTCCGAATACATGGAACGGCTGTGCCCAGACCTTCCACGGCTTTTGATACCACAATGAACTCGCGCCCTCCCTGTAAGGTTGCTGACTCGGACTTGCGTCGCATACAATGTCAGCCCACATGGATACGAAGGTAGGTATGAGCCATAGCAACTGGTTGGGCGTAGTGTCACGGTCACACCTCTCGCAGACGGAAGGTGCCGAATCTTGGTGGTGCCTCCCTCACACGGCGGCGCCGGGCGATCGAATTCTTTTCTACTGTCCCCGTTCCCTCAGCGCTGAGAAGCAAGGGATTTTTTCGGAAGCAGAAGTCTTGTCGTCACCCTCCCCTACTCGGGCAGAGAACTGCAACTGCGCTACCTATGGGACGACGCGGCTCCACTATGTAGAAATTCGGATCATCGAGTGCTTTGCCCGAAGCTTGACCGCTGCGCAAATGAAGCAAAATGTTGCACTGAGCCGCAGCGAGCCCGTCAGGAAAAACTTTCAAGGCACAGCATTCAAACTCGAGACCCGTATCTTCGAACAAATGAAGTCAGCATTGACAGCCCTCAAGCTTACGAGTTCCAAGGTCTAAGGTCGGCCCAGAAAACGGATGAGGTCGTCGAAACTCTAGGCCATCAGTTTAGGAAGGGTCTGCATACAAATGTTTACTAAATGCAATTAGTAAACAATGTGGCCCCATGTGCCACTCTTCCGATGTACGAGCGCGACAAGGCTGGATAGAATGGTTAGAAATTATTGCAACCAAGCAATAATTAACCATTTTAAGGCGATCTGATGCGGGAAGGTCAAGCTAAGGTGCTAAGCGAGCGCGAGCTGTCTCGCGTCATCAATTTGGTAAAGAAGAAGGCGCACGCCAAGCGCAATGTCGCCCTGCTCTACTGTTCATTCGGCCTCGGCCTGCGTGCGAAGGAGATGGCCGCGTTACGAATTAAGCATGTGCTTGGCGTCGACGGCGGCCTTCTGGACGAAATCAACCTCACAGCGGGGATGACAAAGGGAAGCAAGCAGCGACATGCGTACTTGGCGAACCCCAAAGTTGTCAACGCACTTCAAGAGTTCATCAGCGAGCGGAAGAACCGTGAAGGTATTCTGTTCAACTTAGAGGCGCCGCTGTTCAGGTCACAGAAAGGCAGTTCGTTTTCACCGAATAGCCTACAACAACTCTTTCATCGTATGTACCGCGACGCGAAGTTACACGGCGCTTCCAGCCACTCCGGAAGGCGCACATTCGCTACGACGCTGATCGAAAAGGGCGTGGACATCAAGGCGGTGTCTACGCTGATGGGACACTCTTCCATCGCAATGACTGCGAAGTACGTAGAGAACAATCCAGCCCGGCTTAAACAAATCTGTACGGATCTGTTTTGAACAGGCGACAGCGGGAACAACAGGCGCTTCCTATATGTAGAGAAGAGAGAGTGCGTGTTGTCCCCGCTTTGAACTGCTAAGCAGTTAGAAGCGGGGACAGCGTGTTGCTCCCCGTTGAGGGGTGACAACACGGCTCGCCCGATGTATATAGAAGGGATAACGTGTTGTCCCCGCCCGCCAATCCGCTACGCAGCCAGTAGTAATGGCGCTGAGATTTAGCGTTGCTTGCGGCGTGCCAGGTACCGAGAGGCAGTCTGCCAGCCTTCGACGTCGATAGCGTAGAAATATACCTTCCTCTTCGCGATCTTCTGTTCCCTGACCACTGCCAGCGATAGTCCCATTCGACCAAGCACATTTCCCAGTTGCATCATTGGCTTTTTCTGCACGTCTTGTCGCACGGACATGCCGAAGAGGTCCTGAAGACGGGCTGAATTTTTCTGGCAAAATTGCGTAAACCCGCCCAGATCGTCGGACGTAATTACGGCGTCAAGTTTGAGCGGAGTCGCTTCATCGGCTAGACCGGCCTGTGTTAGCAATGCTTTCAACATTAATTGTTTTAGTGTCCTCTTCTTCTTGTCGGTGACAATTGTTGCCAGCTCAGAATCGCGGAAATCCTTCGTTGCCAACTCGGACGTTGGCGAAAAATAGGTCTCCAGTAAGCTCAACTGTCGCCGATAGCTGCCCTTGTTATCCAAAGCGAGTAGATCTGCTGAGGCATTTTCACCGTAGAAATGTTCGATTTCATATCGCTGCACCGCATCGTCTTCGGCTTTTGTAAGGGGTGAGGAGTTTTCACGTAATATGTCGTAGCTTTCAGCTGAAAGCTGCACTGAACCACATATATCTGCGATTCGCCTTTCCTCAACCGCATCCTTAGCAAGTCCTTTCACGACTTTGCCGAGCTCCGCATCCTGATCATCAACGCCGACGTAAACAAGATGCCAACCATTCCTTTCACGAAGTTTTAAAAGATTCTGTCGCACATTATTTTTTGAGGCACGGGCTATGCTTGTTACTTGGGCATAGACATTAAGATAAGTGCTGTCCAGAGCCGGTGCGCCGTCTTTGCGATAGCCAATCAAAACGTCGTTTAATAGGCCATTTAGCTCTGCCTCGCGCAGTATGACATCCGCCTCAGTCTCGAAAGTGAAGGTCTCGCCCGCGATCCATACCTTTACCGCTTTCGGATTCCGCACACGAGCAAGTTGCTGGTCGATGTCGAAGTGCGTATTTACCCTACTTACGAAAAATCCAAATACTGTATCAACGTGCTGTGCAGCGTCAGGAAATGTGATATCAATTCCAGTTCCTAGTGTGGGCGTGGCTATAACAACATCATAATTCAGGATTTCTGTCTTAATGGACTTGATAAAATCTTGTACTTCAGCAGTAGATGACGTTTTTGACGTCACCAACATGACGTTAAGGGCATCGCCATGTGTAAGTCGAATAGCAGTCTGTAACTCGTTCGCCTTCGTAATCGAATTGGTCGCAATGTAGTGGCGTCCACCTGATCCAATGGCGCTGAGCATTTCTTGTGTTAGATGAGATTCTGAACGGTAATAGTAAAAGTCCTTCTGCGTGTGCCTACTAGCCTTATGATCATTCATGTAAAAATGATATTGATTATCCGGACCGCAAGCTTGATATACGCCCTCAACTGTAATCGGCCCCAAATCAGCATCAGCGACAACAACATATTTTGCAGCTGCAAGATAGTGAAATAATTGCATATAGCAGACACGACGTTTGTTCTGTAATGTGCTCCCAGTTAGATGTCCAAAAATTTGTTCGCTCTCGTCCAAAATTACCACGTCAAACTTGTTGCGCAAAGGCCTCAATAGCTTATGCATGCTATCAACACAGATAGCATAATAGGAGGTTGGCGGATTATTCTTGTATTCGCCGTTGTTGAGGTAGAAGTAGCATGTTAGCCCCAGCCGAGCAGCCATACTTTGCAGAAGCGTTTGACGATGTCCTACCAACAACACAGAACATCCCATCGCACGGAATTCTGCGACCTTGTCTGCAAGGATTTCTGATTTCCCCGATCCTTTTTCGCTAGATAAGAATGTCACTCCTTGAGCGATTGGAATGTCCGCAGATTTCAGAAATTTTTGGTTGAACGTATGGGCAGTTCGCTCAGCGCGTACTTGCGTAATTAATTCAACAGCATCGTTATCTTCGTCGTAATAGCTACCGGGGTCCTGTTCGTATTCCATCTGACGAATAAGCGATTCAGTGCGATAAAAGTCGAAGTCTGAGCGGGCTGTGGTCGATTTCATCCAAAACGTTGCGGCACAAGCATGACAATACACCCCCTTGTTGCCTGCTTTGCTCCTAACAACGAATGCACTCGGGTTATGATCAATGTGAACCGGACAGTGTACGTGTCGAGTCCCGTCTGATCGTAGACGCGTTTGACGAATAGATCAGGTTTGCGTTTCTGCCAATCCTTGAGCGCCTGAATCGGTGTCGTTGAGCCGATAGCTCGCTGCGGGATATGGTGGTTGTAAAGCTTGAGGTAATTGTGCAATGTGGTCTCCAGATCGGCCCTGCTATCGAAGCGGGTCTGCGCGATCAGCTCACTGATCCTGCCATTGAAGCGTTCCACCATGCCGTTAGTTTGCGGGTGGCGCGGAGGCGCCAGGCGATGCTCGACTTCCATGCTGCCACATGCCTTGTCGAAGGCGTGATTGCCGCTGGGCTTCTTGTCTTTGGTGGCGAAGCGGTCGGTAAATTGCGAGCCGTTGTCGGTCAGTATCTTGGTGATCTTGATCGGCGATGCGAGCTTCAAACGGCGCAGGAAATCGACGCTACTACGTTCAGTCATATCGTTGTAAATATGCAGAAAAACCCAGCGCGTCGCGCGGTCAATGGCAACAAACAGGTAGCGGCGTGAGGTTTCGTCAGGCATCTGTGGCAGGTACTTGATATCGACGTGCAGGAAGCCTGGCTCATAGTCCTTGAAGGTCTTCTTGGCCTTGATCGTTTCGCCTTCAGCTTGAGGGATCACGTCCTCCAGTCGTGCCATGCCTTCGCGTTTGAGCAGTCGCGCAATGCCTGAACGAGAGACCTCGGGATTGATGTATTGCCGGGTGATGTAGAGCAGGTCGTCGAGCGGTAAGTAAAGCGTCTGGCGCAGGGACAGCACGACCAGTTCCTGGGCTGCGCTCAGGGTCGTATGCAGGGTGTGAGCACGATGCGAGCGGTCTTGCACATCGTCCCGCTTGAGCCATTTGGCAGCGGTGGCCCGAGTGATATTGAACACCTTGGCCGCTTGACGGTCGGACAGGCCGGAATCCTTGATCTCCTGACGGATTTTTGGCGTGGTGCGGGCTTGCGGGTGAATGCGTGAACTCATGCTCGATATGGTGATGTTCTGCGAGGGGCTGACGAACGATGCGGGAAGCCAGCAATTATCTCATCGAGCACGTCCTTTGCACGGAACAAGGCCATGCTGCGTCGGGGAACATGATCACACGAAACTAAACATGTACGCTCTCCTCAAATGGTATCGAACAGAACGCTTCTGTCACACCATTTGCCCGTGTCACTGGATGATCAGGAGAAATGTCCACGTCGGAACGGCGCACAACATTCGGGTAATTCTTCTTTCCGTTTGTGCTACTTTTATCCGGTACAGATGCAGGATCGTGTCCAAGTTTAATGAGCTGGTCTAGCTGGTCATTCGACAACACGTTGCCAAGCATAATCGGGTCGCTACCCTGTGACCCATAAAACGCGCGACACGCGTCCTTACAAGTCTTGTCCCCACCGAACTTGCGAATCAGCCCTTGATAGGCAGCAGTCATCTGGGTCGGATCGGTAATAGTTCGCTCGGTTTGGAATACAATCCGAAAGCGGTGGTGCGATTCAGTGTGTGATGGAGTCCGATAAACGAAACCTCCGTATTGCTTGACAAAATCGTTGTTCAGGGCGTCAGACATCTTCATGCCACCGTCGATGTCGACCGCTAGTACATCTGAACATATGAAGTTCTCATCCTTACGACTAATTCGGTGTTGTGCACAGAACGGGTGGCCATCGTTCACAATGGAGGCTAATTCCGCCAATGTCACCGATACGTTTTCGCATTTTCGGGTGAGAGTTCCAAATAATTTAAGGTCTCCCTTTTCGATTTTATCTCTGATCAGCCAGTTTACGGCAACTTTAAGTAATTTTGTAGACATTTTATTTTAGTTTTTTTCGCAAGATTGTTTATTGATCACTATTTTACGATTCAATCGGGTCTATCTTATCTAGCACGATTTCTTTGGGCTATGCGGATGGACAGCCGCTTTCCGCATAGCTCTTGCCTTTAAATTTTTGTTTGTGTTTTCAGCCACCTGCGCGAGTCATGGGACTTTAGGTCAACGTAAGAAAACCAGTGTCCTTAAGCTCATCGAGCATCGATTCACACATTATCCACCCTGGCGATACGCATTCGACACGCAGCCCAGAATCGCCCTTATGGTAGCTTGGGAGCGTGCAAAAATTTCCAATATCATAGCTGTACGGAAAAGATTCCGGGTGTCTACCATCTCCATTTGCCCATTTTTGAATCGAAGGCGCGAGTTCCAAAAATTTCCTAACTGAAATCGGCTTGAGTAACGGGAAGACAATACGAAACACTTCCCGTTCGAACCTCGGGTCCAGCGCCGTGTAACTCGCGTGTTCGAGATCGGCAAACTGAGGAGCCAATTCAGTTATATTAAATCTTTCCGGAAAATCAATCACAAGTAACGAAGACTTGTTTGTGCGCTTGCGCGACGTAATTTCAGGCCATGCACAATAGCCGTGCGGAAAAATGTCATCTGTATCAACTCCATTATTAACTGATAGCAATACCAGGAAGGTGCCCCAGTCAGTATTTATTTTGCGATGGCCCTCATAGCAATCCTCACAAAATAGAGCGTCAATTGGGAGTGAACTGTAGTATTTGCTAATGCTCGCGTTAAAGTGATTAGGAGGAATATAAAGGGAGTGGTGAGGCACAGAACGGTTCTTCTTCATGTTGAATTTCAAATATAAATGTTAATTTAAATGTGAAATTCTTTCGGCGCCCAATGCGCAGCTCGGCTCCGAACGAAATAAAGTCGAACGGAATCAAGATGGTCGTGCGGATTGATGGAGGCAGAACGCCTGCGATAACGGAAAGAGAAAACGGCAAAGGTGCCGTTAGACTGACTCTGACAGATTTGCAGGCGAACCCCAACATCCGATATACCGGATGAAAGAATTTCAAGCCTGCCCCTTCCATCATGCTAGGTGATGGTGCCGCTCTCTGACGGCCGTGTTACCCACGAGGCGCGGATATTTCCGCAAAATCTGGCAGCGTAGCTGGGTTGAAGCACTGAACGCTTAGGACAGAATAGCCGAGCCAGTTTACTGACGTCAATAGCTCAGCAAAAAATTCAAGTTTCTTTCAGGAAACATCGAGCATTCTCTGGCAGATCTGCCGGCCGTCCAGCGCACCTATTGGTCGGAGACAACGGGCGTCTCTGTCAGTAGTACACAGACCCATCGAGTTGTCCCCACGGACTAGCAGAAGCCTTCCTTTGACCCGCTCTTACCTCTGCACATAAATAGCTACAGCCAGAACAACTTTTGCCCTCTGGCGGCGAAACGAGAACACACTTGAACAATACATATATCAGTCCGGTGGCTAGCGACCCCAAACCTAACCTGACCCAATCGACTGCACAGGCAGAGACCCCGAATATTTGCACATATGCTAACGGATGGCTGTCGAACTGGCTTCCAAAGACAGTATGCCTGAGCGGAGATTCGCTCGACAGCCCGCATCAGAATTTCGAGGCTGCCCAGGACTATGTGATCCATGGCACGTCACCGATCGACGAGGGCATGCTCGCCATTACGCTCGCAGAAAAATTTGCACGCGCCGGCGGGCACGTCATCTGGGTCGGAACGACGTCGGATCTGTATCGCATGTCGGACGAGCTCTTGTTCAAAATTGCCGGGCTCGAACTTCCTACCGAGGGCACAGAGGTTCAATTCGACGTGATCAAGTACCTTGACCTGATGGATGCACGCGCCGAAATGATGAACATGTGGATTGATTTCTGCAACGTCGAAGACTGTGGGGACATGGCTGTTGAGCAAGACTTTGTGGCGTCGATGTCTTCCTTCAAGCCAACATTGATCGTGGTGGCTTCGTCGATCTTCGACGATCAGACACTAGACGCATTTGAGTTCTTGATTCGCAACACGTCCGGTCTGCAAATGGTGAAGCACTTACGTGAAACGAATCCGATCTGCAATATTTTGTGGCCGTCGTCGGTCGCAAATAGTACGCTGACTACCTTGCCGAATTTGCACGATACTCAGTAAGACCTGCTGGACCGGGTCGTCAGCCGCTTAGGTCGGATTTCCGTTCGGCCTGACCTTGCCTTACTCTACTTTGACGACCGTGATCCCATGGGCGTTCCTGGTCATGCCTTGATGCTGGTACACAAGACGGAGGCGGAAGCTGGGTGGCCAAGTTTGAGTCGTGACCAGGCTCGGCCGCTGGCATGTCTGTACCACTTGGGGGCTTTCATCCGCCTCGTATCCCAAGTTCAACCGTGACCTGCGTCGGATCATCAAAATTCGGATGCACGACACGGAAGCCCCCGTTCTTTGCCTTGATCGTAAAGTAGCGTCCTGTATCCTTCCGGGTGACGTAGCGACCGCGAACGCCTCGCCCTGTACGTTTAGGTTCTGTACGCATGTGTTCGCTGATGTAGGCCTCGACTCGCGCCGCAGAGAATCCACTCTCCACTAACCCGGCACGCAAAGCCTCGATCTCCTCTGGTGACGTAAGTGTCCCTGCTGGGAAGACACGAACTATCTCGATCAAATGCCGGATGTGCTCGGAGATCTTTGCCCGGACCATGAACAGTGTATCGCCACTGAGTCCGTCGAGCTTCTCAAGCGTGGCGCGAACTGTTTCAACTTCATCCGTACGACGCTTCGCTGATAGCTGGACCGTAAGAAGCTCATCCTCAAGCTGCGTCTTCGAGCTGTTCATTATTCCAACTTCGTGCTCCAGTTCACGAATGCGCTTAATCACCGCCGCTGGCGCGTCGCCGAGTTCAAGCGCATCCATCAGACGTGCGAGCCGAGTACTCGCTTCATTGATGGCGGACTCAACAGATTGGAGTCGTCCGACCAGCGAAAGTTGCCGATCTTGCTCTCCCTCTACAGCGTCCACGTCAAACAATATTTCCTTCAACTGTATGGTCCGGCAGAACGTCAGGAAACTGCTCTCGAAATCTTTATAGGGCCATTGGACCGCGAAGCATCCTAGCCCACGGCGAGCGCCATCACACACCAAGACCTTCTTACCCGGCCTCGTTACATTATTGCCATCTGCGGACCTTGTTCGCTGCGCCGAGCCGCCAGCCAAAATCATCGTACTCCCGCAATAGCCGCACTTGATTAGCCCACTTAACAAGTTCGGTACCTCTGTTCCTTTCCTTGCCCTTGCGCCACTAAAAAGCCGCTCCTTCCGAAGATTCTGTAGGTAGAAAAATTCTTCTTTCGTGATCAATGCAGGGTAGTAGTCAGGTACAGGCGCACCATGGGGTGCGAGCTTCCCACTGTTCCAAAGCTGAGGCTGAAACTCGCCGTACAGTGCTGTATTGGTGATGATTTTGTTAATGTACGACGGATACCAGCCCTTCCCATGCGAAGAAACCGGTGGCAGCGAACGTTCATTCAACCGCTTGGCAATAAGCGCCTGCCCCATCCCTGACTTGACCATGTCGATGATTTCCATGACCAGCTCGACACGCTCAGGGATGAGTATGAACTCGGTCTTGTTCGGACTAAGTTCCATCCAAGCTGGACATCGAGCTGTCAATTTTTTCTCATCGATTCGGGCACGCTTGGCTTCCCATGCAGCAGACACGCGACGACTCTTCATCGCCGACTCTTCGTGAGCGCGCGCCATGATTGTGATCGAGATGATCAAGCTGGAAAAGTTGTTCCCGACCGATTCTGCGCTGTACACCATGTTGTCGGCCAGCGTGACAACCGTAACGCCTTGGCGCAAAATCTAGATGAAAATCTCAAGCGCGGCCAGCACTTTGTCACGGGACAAACGGTCAAGCGATTCGACCAACAAGAAGGACCCATGGGCAATCCGGCCACGCTTTACTGCTTCGAGAAACCCACCAAGTGCGCCACGATCGATGTTTGAACGATCAAACGCCGAAAGACCCAAGTCGTGAAGGTGGAGAGATGTGTCAAGCGTCAAGCCGTGCGCCGAAGCGTACCGTTCTGATAGCTCGGTCTGCCTTCGAAGCGAGTCCCCCTTCTGCTGCTCGGAAGTGGAAAAGCGGATGTAGCTGTAAGCGACGGGCAAGGTGGCAATCCAATATTGATGCAGTGCAACAATTATACACCTGATTTTCGTGTATTCATAGACCCAATATCGAAATGACTTACCAGCAGCAAATGTGAAGAAATCCCACAATGCGGAATACAACCTTCACGTCCCGGACACCGTTGCCAACGGTCAACGCTTGAATACCGATTGCTCGTGATATCGAAGGAACTCGATTTGATCTGAATTAAACGTTCCTACATACTTCACCTCCGGAATCCCCCATTTGGCTAAAATCATTTGATCGAGTTGCTTTGAGATCAGCAACCTACCATCGGAAGAGAACGAGATAAGTCCCCTGTCGAAGAGATGATCGATGTGGGGAGCAAGCAGTAGCCCGTTACAACCGTTCAACTTCTCGTCGTCGCTACTATCCTTCCATGGCTTAATGTGGCTAGCGCGTAAGTGAAGCGGATCGGTCACGCCAGTAATTCGACACCCTTTCTCATTGAGCCGGACATTCGCTTTGAACACCCCTTGGCCCCGCCGCGCATTCACAAGTTGCGTCTTAGTGGTAGCACCAATGTCTGTTCGCCCCCGAATTGCTTCCTCTTGCTGATCTGCAGCAATCTCGCTCTCATCAAGCTCACCTTGAAGCGCCTTTAAGGTTAAGGTGAATTCTTTTCCAATCAGTGTCGCCAGAACGTCCGCCATCGACGCTGGAACAGCTGCCAAATACACCGACTGTAGTCCGTCGCCCGACTCTTGCAGCGGTGAGTATTTGGCAGGGAGATGGGCACGAATCGCTTCAATATGATCCTTCGGGCGAATCTGCGAATGGAGTTCTTTGAACTCGACAGGAACAAGCCATCCGTCCTTAGCCCAGCTCGCTCCCGCGTCGCCGAAATCTGGCTTAGTCGATGTCTCAGCTTTGCCAATTGCCACTCCAATTGCTTTGATGCGTGTATCGCAGAACGAGAAGACGACATCGCCAATGTTGACATCCATCATGTTGTCATAAAACTGATTTCGAACGCCATCCGCTCTTGTCTTTGGCGACCATAGAAACCCACCCGGCACCTCGGTCTTGTACGTCTGATTTTGGTTGACCCACCAGTAGCGGCGGTTTGTAGATTGAAGCAACGTCCGCAAGCTCTTCGTGGAAACAACGTCAATGCCGCTCACGGCATCACTCCGTACTTCCTGTTTGGCGTGCACTGAGAGAGGATTACTCGCGTTGAGCTGATATGGCTTGAATGCATAGTTCGACTTATGCAGTAGCATCTCTGCTCTTGAAATCAGGATCTCATCAAAATAGGCTCGCCACTTCGTTTCAACGACAAGCGCTTCTACGGTTAGGTCCAGACGGCCATGTTTCCAAAGGTCCGCGAACCCATCTGATGGAGTTTTTTTGCTCAACAGCTTGCGCGCTGTCGCATAACCGCCGTCGGCACTTAACATACCGAGAAACGCAGTTGCCGGAAATCCAAGGTCTCGCTTTGCCTCAGCAGCTTTGCTACGTAGGAAATTAGTAAACTCTTGGTCCTCTTGCTTATTCAAAATTCTTTCCTCTGGCTTTAATTAGCGGTGCGCACCTAAAGACGTCAAAATCCTTACCAAGTAGGTTATTGTACCTATGTATTCACCCAGCCTCGCCTTCTTAATATGAAACAATATCCGATACCGTCTAGAGTAAAGTTGCCGAAGATTTGCTTAATAGCGACAGCAAACAGACATTTCGGCAAACCTATAGCTATACCAAGAAACGGGAAAAATTGATTGTTCCACCTTGATGCGTAGGAATTACAGCCAGAGCCGCAAGATACGCTGCAGTTTGCGAAAACACATCATTTAGATCAAGCAAATGAATATCTGTAGACGACAATTCCGGCTGCCCACGCAAAAGACGAGCGAAGCTATCCTGATAGCCGATCCCAGCGATATAGATACATAGCTTTGGCTTAAGACGAAGCAAATCAGAGTGAAGCATCTTTGCCTCATCAACACCTATTAAATCAGCTGAAAGTTTGCTTTGAAAATGAGCGATTAACACATCTTTGCTATCAGTTATCGCACCGTCAACAGACCCGTCTTTGCCCCGAGGTCCCGGGATGAACGAGAGATGTGAAGCAAGCCGCTGGCCAATTATTTGCTTTGTAGCATTTGTGCCACCTACGACGCCGTCTACCATATTGTTTATGTGATAGCTATGCATTTTCGCTGAACTTCTCTAGAAGAAAATGAAAGCCGATATCAATTAACTGCTCCGCTGCGTTCTGTTGACCCACTGCCACAATCGCGAACAAGGTTTTGCGGGTAGGCTTTACATATAATTGCTCACAGTTCTCCACATCGATATCGAACTTAGACTTGAAAGGACCGAGTCGATGTTTTTTGACAGAATAAAATCCGAAACAAATTATTTCATTCCATCCGAAATTTTCTCCGAACATCGCCTGCATCTTCTTCAGCTGTTCAATCTGGCGAAGTTCGACATTGATCGGATACCCCTTCTTACGCCCAGCATATTTCTCAACTAGTGACTGCACAGATATATTAAGGTAATAATCGTCCTCATCCAAGGAAGGTCGAGTATCGTTTCGACGCCTTGGCCCAGGATTTTCAGGCAACTCTACATTAATCAAATTCTTTTGGATCATAACTGTCTACCCAAGAGCAATATCGGTATATATTTTACCAATATCGACGTTTGTTGGGTAACTCCAGGCGAATTTATAATCAACAAATACTGCGTTACCAAACAATTGTGGATTAATCGGCAAAGCATCGGTGATCTCGACACTACCAAAAGCTTGACCTAAAGAATCTCTTATACTCTGACCTGATATCCCAATCGGAACTACTTTGACCCGAGCTGTTACCCCAATTGCTGAGAGTCGCTGAATCGTTTCCAGCACAGTAATCAACTGGGCCAATCCACCAAAGTCATCGTATTTAACAGGTACGAGAATTAGATCAGGCCTCACTTCGCTTATGATGCTGTTTGCCGTCAATGGATCAGGAGTCGTATCGAACACAAAATGATCAAAGTCCAGCTTCAGTATTTTTGATATACGTTTGCTTAGGTCGAACTTCGTGATCTGTCTTAGCGGGTGCAACGGAATTATGCCCGAGCCATTATTTAGCATCTCAACTTCATCAGTCGATGGAGGATCCCCAAAGTTGAAAAAGCAATAACTATTTACTTGTCGGTCTCCGTCAACCAAAAGAACTTTTCCCTGCTGCTGCAATATCCCAGCTACGTGAATGGCAGTCGTTGATTTACCGACACCGCCTTTGAAATGAATACATAAGACTTTCATATAATTTTTCTATATTCTATATAAATGATTTTTTAAAACCGGAAAGATTCTATCTACAGCCCTAGGCGACACGCAGTTATGTTAGCAAACAAATGTCGCGTGCACCGCCAGCGTAGCCAAATACTTTTGCATGTCACCAAGCAAAGGTGTTGTTGCCCAATATATCATGTCTGTGGTGCCTCATGGAAAGACTCAACTTGCGTGCTTCTCATGCCGCTTCAATTTCTTGCTACTGACTAAGGGTCATAGATTGATGTGTACTTGCGTCCGTACCGCTGCCAGAGAAGTAACGACGATATATGGCAGAGCGGCCGATGTATTCATAGACCCAATATCGACACCAGGTGACCGATGCCGGTGCGGTTGAAGACGTCCCAGTCGTCCTGGTCGATGCCGCGCTGGTCGCCGATGACCAGGGCCACGATCACGCCCGCGTATGGCTTGCCTTCGAGGATGGCCAGGATCCGCGTGCGCAGGTAGCCGCGCGCGCGTTCGATCGCGTAGCCGGCGCCGGGGGTCCAGTCGTCGAGGCGCTCGTTCCGGCTGCCGGCGGGACGCACATAGCCGGTGGCGCGCACCCCCTGCTCCAGCAGCCAGGCCTCGTAATCGAAGCCGTGCGGATTGGCGTTGCCGTGGGGCCGCTGCAGGCGCACGACCAGGCGCCAGCGTTCGCCGGGATGGATGAAATCGGGATCGGCAGCGGTGGCGCCGTACCAGGACAGGACGATTTTCGGAGGGACGGTGGCGCCGCGGGTTTCGGTGTGCGCGACGTCGAAGTGGAAGCGCACGCCGCCATCGAAACGATGCGGCAGGCTGGCGATGGCGCCGGTGACGGTGATGTCGCGGCCTTCGTCCTGATGTGGCAATGCATTGTGCAGGGCCAGGTGGGCGGTCAAACCTGCCCAGGCGAACCCGAGAAGTGCGCCCGCGCAGATGACGGTCGGCGCGCAGGTTCGCCATCTGCACGCCAGCACCGCGACAAGTGCGCACGCAAGCAGGTTCGGCGCCGAGGGCAGCGCCGCCTGCAGCTGCATCCAGGCCGCACCGGCTGCAAACGCGAGGATGGCCAGGCGCATGGCTGAGTGTCTCGATCCTCGTCGCTGTCGACAGAACGGAAAAACCTGGTGGCCGCAACGATCTAGCTGGCCGAGGCGGAATCGGCCGTGCGTACGAGTTGCCAGGCGCTGCGTCGACGGATCAACCCGGTGTGGGCGACGCCATTCCGGCGCGGCAGCGCCTGGAATGTCGCGGCTGGCAGCAGGGCGCCAGCCGCGAACCAGCGGGTGCCGTCCAGCGCCTGGCTGTCTTCACAGCGCCACCAGCCGCTCGCCGGGCACTTCCATCCGGTCTTCGCCACACTCCCGATTGCCATGTCGACATGATCGAAAGGCGCCGCCCCTGCGGGCATATTGCCCGGCTCGGAAACGCCCAGTGCCTGCTCCAGCCCGGGCGGCTGCGTCTTGCGCTCGCTGTTGCGCTTGTCCACCAGTGCCCATAAGGTCGCATTCGCACTCTCGTAGCTGGGCTGCACTCCCCGCAAGCGCTGCCACATGGTTGGCTCAGGGAGCAACAGGGCCTGCGGCATGGTCTGGCCCTGCTTCAGGAACTGACGCTGCCCGCCCAGAACGGCAATGCCATTCCCTCCGTCGCCACAGTGCCACCATCCAGTCTGGGGACAGGTCTCCCCGGCCAGGACGCTGGTTCCCAGCGCTACCGCGGGACGGTCAGGCTTGGTATTCGCCGCCGGGGCAGCCGGTCTTGGCCGGATACTGGTGACGATGCTTTCCCATAGTTCGAACATGGCCTCTTCGGTCAGCGTCGACTGTACCGGCTTGCCGCCCGATACCGGGTTGACGCCCGACTCCAGTTCGAGCTTCAGGCGCGGCGCGTGGACATCGTCCTGATTGCCGGCCATCTCCCATTGAAACGAATAGCCGGTCGTGAAATTCGGCTCACGCGCGCGCAACACCAGCTCTTCGCCCGGCAGGCCGTTGACCGCGCGCTCGTGTTCACGTAGATGGGAAAATGCCAGCCGCATGAACACCGGCGCGCGGTCCACGGCTTTGGCATGGCGTGCCAGGAGGCCTGGCGCCGGGCCGGTCCCCGACATCGACGACAGGGCGATGTTGACGTCCGGGTGACCAGGGATTCCGGCGAACATCACGACACTCTCGACATTGTCGTGTTCGTAGGGGTCCTGGAGAATGACATGTCCAAGGCAAAATCCGCTCTCCCTCGGTATTTCGCCGTCGGCAAGTGGCCGGATGCGGCTGAGTATCCTGGTCAAGCCGTCGATATATCCGGGTGCGACCCACTCGATCTTTCCGGTGACGCTCACCCCGGGAAATCGGAGCATGCTGAGAAATTGGAGGTTTTCGCTGTAAAAATAGCCGTTATCTCCCAGTATTTTCGTGCGTCGCCGGTTATGCACGAAGGTTTTTCCACGCCCCGTGCCAACAATGAGCTCCTTGCTGGCCTCCATGCTGGGTTGACCATCCTCGTTGACGGCGCCCGCTATCTCGAGTTCTCGCTTGCGCAAGCGCTCGGCAAACTCCTCCCCGGAGTCGGCATTGGAAGTGGAGATATCAAAGCCGCCTACCGCGCCATACCGCATGGTGACCTGTGCATCCGCCGGCAAATCGATCAGGAAGCGGCCCACGCAGCGCGTCTTCATATTCTCGGTCATTTTCGCCACCTTCCGCTTGTCGTAGTGCGCCTGCACCGAACTGGCGATCAGCGACATGAGCGCCAGCACGAGCGCTGTCAGCCCACACACCCATCGCACTCGCCCGCCGCCGAGCCGCTTCATTGGATTTCCTGGACGATCTTGACGATCAGATGGCGTACCAGGAGGCGCATCGCCTCGGGCTCGAGGCTTTGCTGATGCCGAAATCCGATCGGCGCGAACGTCTGCCTTACATGCGACGAAGGTCCGGCACCGGATTGGACCGGCACGGTCTCGTCACCATGGGCGTCTTCCGGCCAAATGAAGAAGCGCAGATGCAGATTCCGCCCTACGCGTACTTCGCGGTCGCCGTTGCGCGTCGCCGAGACGAGCGTCGCGGCGCGAATCAGCGATGGGGACAACGCGGTGGGATTGATCGACGGCTCTCGGGCCACCCATCGGACTTGTCCAAACGCCTTCAATTCCTTGTCCGCGCCGTAGAACGCGTAAGTGTGCGGATGGTAATAGGGTTTCGGTGGCGCGCTGCCATCACCCCCCGTCATCAGCAGTTTCGTATGTAACTTTTCAGCGGCACCAATTGCATCGGATATGAGGTCGACGACAGCCGTGCCAACCTTACTGTAACGCCTGGCCGGATCGGCGAGTTCCGGATCGATCATGCGATACCAGGATTTCATATCGCGATAGAAATCGTAAGGATTGCCATCCGGTAGCGATAGCAGATCGCGCACCTCATCACGGCGATTTACCGACCGCATCGACTTGACGACGATCCAGGGCCGGGGATATAGATGGTTCGGCAACAGTTGCAGGGCGCCCGGGGACACCGCCATCACCGGGGTCGTTTCGGCACTGCTTTCGCCGATGATGTCGGCGATGGCGGAAGCCTTGCGATTATCGCCAAAGCCGTTCGTGAAGCGGCCGCCTTCGGTGCCGCATGCAATGCGCCGATAGGCGACTGGCGCGCCTAGCGCCGGCATCGTCGCATGGATGATCCCCGCAATATCCGGTGCGCTCCCGTCCCCGGGGGGACTCAGCCGCGCGCAGGCACGCGCGACCAGGCCTCCCATCGAATGGGTTATCAAGATCACTTTACCGCACTGGTGCTTGCGCTCGGCCCAGAATGCCTTGATCGCGTCGATGCGCGTTCGAAGCCGGCGCGCCGAGTCTTCGCATGAATTGAGCCAGTTGTAGCCGAATGCATACACCGGGTATTGATAGGCGGCATACTTCTCCAGCTCGGCCTCTGTCACCCGGTCTACCTGCCGCACACCCCACGACGACGCCTCGGTCTGCATGACCCTGCGCCAGAAGTGGCGTATCTCGCGCGTCCCGCGCGGCGATACCTGGAATGTCTTGTCCAGGTGTCGCTGCAAGTCGACGAGTAGCGCACCGTAGGATCCCGCATGCACTTCTCCCCAGCCCCGCTCACGCAATACCCTCGGATCGAACACGAGCGGTGCGAATGCCAACTCGCCGCCAGGGTCCACTTCGAGGATGCTGGCGTCCAGAATGCGCTGGCGTTCGGAAGGACTGCGCGCAGACCATTTTAACGATTCCAGATAGCCGTCGACGTTGCCGCTCGGCGGACGCCAGGCCGCCTGGCCAGGCTTCAGGATGGCATCGTCACTCGCTTGCATGTCGGGCCTGGCCCGCAGATTGGACCCCATGATTCCAGGCACGAGGATCACCGGAATCACCTTGCGCGAGCCAATCGTGACCCTGGCCCTCACCTTGAAGGCCGTCGGCGTCGCGACCGTATGCGCCACCAGGCTTCCATCGCTGTCGACAGTTGGCTGGGGGATTGGACGGGTCGGCTCCTTCATGCCCGGCCCACACCGGGATCGTCTGGTTCGTCGTCGGGCAACAGGCGAATTTCGATGTCGCCCATCGCGTAGCTGCTCAGGATGCTCGTGCGTCCCTCGTCGTCGGTGACGCCCTGGATGCGGGTGCCGTCTTCGTGGCGGGCGACGTAGCGCTTGCCGCGCGCCGGCAGATTGGTCTGGCGGTCGATCACGACCACCCGCTCGTCCGTTTCGAGTTCGGTCGCCGGCAGGCGCAGGCCGGCCGGCGTGCCGCCGCCCGGAGACAGATGCTCGACCGAGGCCGCCCTGACCACGTGCTTGCCGCTGCTCTGGTGCGTGATGGTGCCGCCGTCCCAGTCGGTCTGGGTGCCCTGCGACACCACCTTCACCGACGGCGCTTCGAGCTCGATGCCGGTGGCGGCGATCAGGCGGATGCGGCTGGACGACTTGATCTCGATGTCGCCGCGGTGGGTCTCCACCACGATGTCGCCACGGGCGGCGATCAGCTTCATGCCCAGCTCGTAGGCGAACATGCTGAGCGCACGCGAGGCGCGCAAAAAAAGGCTGCGGCCGGCCGCCAGTTCGGCGTCGCCGGTCGAGACGATGTCGACCTTGGTCTGGGCGCCGAGGGCGATGCTGTCGTCGCTTGCGATCGCCACGCCCGCCGGCGCGTTCACGGCCACCAGCGGCTCGCCCCCCGTTCCCGAACCGGGCGCGACGTTCGAGCCGTCGTGCCAATGGCGCAGCCGTTCCGCCAGCGCGTCCAGGCGCGGCCTGGCTTCTTCGTTCTCGCCATGTTCGCCCGCCAGTCGTCCAAGCGTGTCCAGCACGCCGTGCATCGTTTCCATGATGCCGACCAGGCTGGCGCGCTCCAGCTGGGCGCCGGCATCGTCCTGCCTGCCGCCCGCGCTGAGCAGAATGCCTTCGCCACCGCGCAGCGCCACCGCCTTGTCGCTGCGCAGTTCGGCGCCTTCACCGCGCGGGCCGGCCTGTCCGTTCGCGCGCGGTTCGGACAGCCAACCGAGGTTCAGCTCGGAAGCCGCATGCTCGCTGGCCAGTTGCACCGCGATCTGGCCTGGCGTGTCATCGAACAGCAGCTGGCCGCCGCGCGCGCCCCCGATCTCGCGGCTGCGCATCCCCGACAGATACCGATTGCCCGGCAACTCCCCCGCCCTGCTCAGCGCCGGCGGCTGCGCGCGCTGGTTGTACAGCTGCGACAGGATCACCGGCCGGTCCGGGTCGCCGCCCATGAAGGCCACCAGCACCTCGGTGCCGACGCGCGGCAGGCCGAGCGCGCCGGCCTGCTGCCGGCTGCCCGGCCCGGCGCCGGCCCAGTTGGACGCCACCCGCACCCAGGCCGAATCGGCCGGCGTGTCGGAGGCGCCGGCGCCGTGCGCATGGCGGTGGTCGCTGGTCCGCATGCCGGGAAAGCGGATCTTGACCCGGCCCAGCGCATCGCAATGCACCTCTTCTCCGGGCGGACCGGTGACGATCGCGCTTTGCAGCTGCGGATGCGGCAGGTCGACCCGGGGATCGAAGCTGGGGACCAGCGCAATGCCGCGCCGGACCGCGTCGAAGCTCACCCGCACGCGCACCGCGTCGAGCGATGGCGGATGCTCGGGAAAGGCGGCGTCGTCCATCCAGGCGCCCATCAGGCGCCGTACGCGCGCCGAGACGTCGGACGGCAGGTTGTTCTCGGCCTCGACGTGCAGCGCGGTGATGGTGAAGTCGCGCTCGGCCGCCGGGTGGGTGTCGATCTCGGGGTGGCCGCTGAGGGTGAACCATTCGCCGGCGCGCAGGTCGCGTACCCCGCCCTCGCCGTGGAAGCACTTGGTCTCGAATTCGTGGCGGTTCATGCGCACCTGGCCGAGCCGCCAGTGGTCTTCGACGTCGTTGCCGGCATGCGGCATCTCGACCTGGTAGTCGTCGAGGCTGGCGGCGAGCTGGTTGCCGCTGCGGCCCTGGTCGGCCATGCTGCGCGCGGTGGCGGTCATGAACTGGGTGCCGAGCGGGTTGCGGTAGTCCCAGCTGTGGCGCGTGGTGCTGCCCGGCTGCAGGCGGCGCGCGGCGCTCCAGGAGATGATGGTGTCGCGCTCTTCGCTGCCGCCGCCGCGGTGGTAGCGCACGGTGCCGGCGGCGTTGCGCGGCAGTGAGTTGGCATCGGCGAACAGCACCAGCGTGTGCACCGGCGACGCGTCGCGCTCGACCTCGAGGCTCCGGGTGCGCGCATGGCCGGGGCGGAAGGTCCAGGCCACGCCGCGCCGGCGCAGCAGGCGGCGCACGAAGGCGGCGTCGGACTCGTTGTATTGCATCGTCTGTTCGCGCGACGGGAACTGGCGCATGTCGAACAGCGGATCGAGTTCGTATTCGAAGGCGCTGGCCAGCACGCCGTTCGACTGCCGCCATTCGTCGAACAGCACCTGCACGATCTCGAGCTCGTTCTGGTAGCGGAACACGCGGCTGTTGACGCGCTTTTCCATGATCGCCAGCGCGTCGCGGATCACCAGCTGGTAGACGCCCAGGCCGCCGTCGTAGTCGCCGGCGCGGGCTTCGGCTACGATGCCGCAGGCGCCGCGCAACTGGCCGCGGTCGGTGACGAACTGGATCTCGGCCGGCAGGGCGATCAGTTCCTTGAGCGGCAGGCGCGGGGTCGAGGCGACGCAGGTGACGATGTATTCGAGGCCGCCGCAGACCGATTCGCTGCCGCTGACCCGCTGCGGCAGCAGCACTTCATCGGCGAGGTGGTCGGCGTGACCGAGCCGCAGCCGGATGGCCCGATGGGCCGTCGTCAGCGATTTCTCGTGCTGCAGCATGCGCAGGAATTCGCTCGCGCTGTCCAAGTGTCTCTCCCGTCCGGTGTTTACTCATGAGGAAGCACATCTTGTCACAGCGGGTCAATACGGGATTTGGGGCGTGTCAGCAACTGTCGAGTGAGATCGATTGAACTTCCCAAAGGACTGATGGTCGTCTACATGGCGCCACACAGCCCGGAAAGACGGGGAATCGCGGCGAGCGAAGCACGATATGCCGCAATACGCACCTCGTCGACGCTGATGCCGCGCAGTTCGGCCAGGGTGGCGCCGATGGCGGGGAGCTGTTCGGGACTGTTGCGTCCCGGATGAATCCAGCTCGGCGCGATGTCGGGCGAGTCGGTTTCGAGAACGATGGATTCCAGAGGCAGCTCGGCCGCCAGGCGCCGGATCTGCAGCGCACGCGTGAAAGTCATATTGCCGCCGAATCCCAGGTGGAATCCAAGCTCGATGAAATTCTGCGCCTGCTGAAAACTGCCGTTGAATGCATGGGCGATCCCCCCTGGCGGGCGAATCTGGCGCAGGTGCTTGAGCACCTGGTCTTGCGAGCGCCGCACGTGGGTCAAGACCGGCAGGCCGAAGTCGCGCGCGATGCGCAGCTGTTCTCGGAAGAACCGCTCCTGCTTGTCGCGCATGGCGGGCGTGGTCAGCTCCGGGATGAAGAAATCCAGGCCGATCTCGCCGATGCCCACGAAGCGCGGGTCGCTCATCGCCTGCTCCACCCGGGTGCGCATGCAGGCCAGGTCGTCGTCCTGCGCCTGCGGCACGCAGATCGGGTGTATGCCGAGCGCATAGCAGGCGTTCGGGCTGCCGTGGGCCAGGTCGGCCACGGCGTCGAAATTACCCCGCTCGACCGCCACGATCACGATCATTGACACGCCGCCCTCCTGCGCCTTGCGCGCCACGCCCGCGCCGTCGCCGCCGTACTCGCGCGCATCCAGGTGGACGTGGGTATCGATCCACATCGCTCAGCCTTCCGCCGGCTGCAGGCCGTGCTCGGTCATGCGCAGCACGCGGTCGCAGCGGCGCGCCAGCTCCATGTCGTGAGTGACGATCACGAAGGCGGTGCCGAGGGTGCGCGACAGTTCCAGCATCAGGTCGAAGATGATCTGCGCCGTGGTGTGATCGAGGTTGCCGGTCGGTTCGTCGGCCAGCACGCATGCGGGCTGGGTGACCAGCGCGCGCGCCAGCGCCACCCGCTGGCGCTCGCCGCCCGACAGTTCGCCCGGACGGTGCACCACGCGCCTGCCGAGGCCCACGCGTTCCAGGATCGCCTGCGCGCGCTCCATGGCGACCGGGCGCTGTTCGCGCCGGATCAGGAGCGGCATCATGACGTTGTCGAGCGCCGTGAATTCGGGCAGCAGGTGGTGGAACTGGTAGACGAAGCCCAGCGCCGTATTGCGCAGTTCGCCGCGGCGCGCCTCGGACAGGTTGGCGAAATCCTCGCCGTGCAGGGTCACCGAGCCGCTGCTCGGCGTATCCAGGCCGCCCAGGAGGTGCAGCAGGGTCGATTTGCCGGAACCGGAGGCGCCGACGATGGCCACCCGCTCGCCGCGGTGGACGGCGAAATCGATGCCGTCGATCACGCGCACATTGGCGTCGCCCTGTTTGAAGGTTTTGCCGAGGCCGCGGCAGGCGAGCACCGGGGCGCCGTTGAATGCATCACTCATAGCGCAGCGCCTCCGCCGGTTTCACACGCGATGCGGCCCAGCTTGGATAGACGGTGGCGGCAAACGCCAGCAGCACCGAGATGACGCCGATGATCGCGACGTCGGGCCCATGCAGGTCGGACGGCACGGTACTGATCAAATATATATCTTTGGACAAGAACTCCACTCCCAGCAAACCTTCGATGAACGGAACGATGACATCGATGTTCAGGCTCACCGCCACCCCCATGCCGACGCCGGCCAGCGTCCCGAGCACGCCGATCACCCCGCCCTGCACCATGAAGATTTTCATGATCGACTGCGGCGACGATCCGAGCGTGCGCAGGATCGCGATATCGGCCTGCTTCTCGGTCACCGTCATCACCAGGCTCGATACCAGGTTGAAGGCGGCCACCGCGATGATCAGGGTGAGGATAATGAACATCATCTTTTTTTCGGTCTGTACGGCAGCGTACCAGTTGGCGTTGAGCTTGGGCCAGTCGCGCACGGTCAGGTCCCCCGTCATCTGGCCCTTGAGCTGTTCGGCCACTTCGGGCGCCTCGCGCATATTGGCGATGCGCAGGCGCAGGCCGGACGGCGCCGGCAGCCGCTCCAGGCGCTGGGCGTCTTCCACGTGGATGAAGGACAGCGCCGCATCGAAGTCGAAGTGGCCGGCCTCGAAGATGCCGGCGACGGTGAAGCTGCGGGTGCGCGGCACCATGCCGGCCGGCGTCACCTGGCCCTGGGCCAGCACCATCGTGACCTTGTCGCCCAGGCCGACGCCGAGCGCGCGCGCCAGGGCATAGCCCAGCACGATATTGAAGCTGCCGGGCTTCAAGGCGTCGAAACTGCCGGCGCGCACCTGGCGCGCCACGGTCGAGACATTGTCTTCTTCGCCCGGCAGCACGCCGCGCACGATCGACGGACGCATCACGCCGTCGCGCACCAGCAGGCCCTGGGTCTCGACGAAAGGCGCCGCGCCCAGCACGTTCGGATTGCGCAGCGCCTCCTTCGCCGACGCGCGCCAGTCGGGCATGCTGCCGGAATCGTCGAACACCTCGATATGGGCCAGCACCGACAGCATGCGGTCGGTGACCTGCTTTTGAAAGCCGTTCATCACCGACAGCACGATGATCAGGGCCGCGACGCCGAGGGCGATGCCGGCCACCGAGATCAGCGAAATGAAGGAGATGAAGCTGCTGCGCCCGCTGCGCTTGCCGGCCCGCGTGTAGCGCAGGCCGACCTGCCACTCATATGGCAGTTTGTGGATGATGCTCATGCGTTCCTGAATCGAAAAAGTGAACCGGAGTATGCCATCGCGCCGCTTTCATTCATACCGCAGCGCCTCGGCCGGCTTGACGCGCGACGCCGCCCAGCTCGGGTAGATCGTGGCCAGGAAGGACAGCAGCACGGCCACGCCGCCGATCCAGCCGACGTCGCGCCATAGCAGTTCGGACGGCATCTCGCTGATCAGGTACACCTCTTGCGACAGGAAGTGCACGCCGAGCAGGCGCTCGATGCCAGGGACGATCACGTCGACGTTCAGCGCCACCAGCACGCCAAGGGCCACGCCGAGCAGGCCGCCCAGCATGCCGACCAGCGTGCCCTGCACGATGAAGATCTTCATGATGCCGCGCGGCGAAGCGCCCAGGGTGCGCAGGATGGCGATGTCGGCCTGCTTGTCCTTGACCGTCATGACGAGCGTGGAGACCAGGTTGAACGCTGCCACCGCCACGATCATGGTCAGGATGATGAACATCATGTTCTTCTGCGACTGCACGGCGGCGAACCACACGGTGTTAACCTTGGTCCAGTCGCGCATGATCAGGTCGCCCGCCATCGACTGCTGCAGCTCGTAGGCCACGCGCGGCGCCTGCTGCAGGTCGGCCAGGCGCAGGCGCAGGCCGAGCGGCGCCGTGGCCCCGGTCGCGGTCTCGGCATCACGGATGTTCACCAGCGCCAGCGTGGAATCGAACTCGAAGTGGCCGGCCTCGAAAATGCCCGAGACGGTGAGCGCGCGCGAGCGTGGCAAGAGATTTTCGCCGGGCGAGGCGGCGCCACCCAGGATGCCGCTGCTGGCCACCAGCAGCGACACGCGGTCGCCAACTTCCACCCCGAGCGACCTGGCCAGCGCGCGGCCCAGAATGACGTTAAAGGAACCGGCGCGCAGCGAATCGAGGCTGCCTTCCTTCATCTGTCTTGCGACGTCGGAGACCTTCGCTTCTTCGCTCGGCTCGACGCCGCGCAGCAGGGCCGGCTTCATGACGCCATCGACCAGCAGCATCGATTGCGCATCGAGGAAAGGCGCGGCGGCGCGCACCTCGGGATGGCGCAGCGCTTGCGCGCTTGTCGCGCGCCAGTCCGGCAGCGCGCCGCGCGCATCGAAGACCTCGACGTGGGCCAGCATCGACAACATGCGGTTGGTGACTTCCTTCTGGAAGCCGTTCATCACCGACAGCACCACGATCAGGGCGGCCACGCCGAGGGCGATGCCGGCCACCGAGGCCATCGAGATGAACGAAATAAAACTGTTGCGGCCGCTGCGCTTGCCGGCGCGGGTATAGCGCAGGCCGATCTGCCATTCGTACGGAAGTTTATGGGTGATGCTCATACAATCCTGTCGGTTCTTGTTCTTTTGGCTTCGCCAACCCGGCAGTTTGCCAGACAAACCACTTTTGTGGCGCGGATTAGCAAAAAACCATGGGCAAACGCCACCAGGCAAGCCGAGATCGAATCCGCCGACCGGCCGATTTTGGCCTAGAATAGCGGGATGGCTCATATTACGCTTGTCCTGCCGTTCGCCCTCCCGCTTCCCGAATTCGCCCCCGACCTGGTCCGCGCCCTGCAGGCGCCGGCCCTGGCCGCGCTGCTGTCGCGCACGTCGAGCGACCGGCGAGCGCCCAACACCGACATTGCCCACGCCCTGCCGCATGAAACCTGGCTGGCGCGCGCACTCGGCCTGATTCCGGACGAGCGCGGTGGCGACACCCCGTTCGCCGTCGCCGCCATGCGCGGCTTCGGGATGGAACCCGGCGCCGGGCGCTGGCATATCGTCACGCCGGCCCACATCCAGATCGCGCGCAGCCACCTGATGATGGCCGATACGCGCCAGGTGAGCCTGGACGACGCCGATGGCCGCTCGCTGTTCGAGACCGCCAGGAGCCTGTGCGAGGAGATCGGCCACGAACTGCGCTATGGCGACGCCCACACCTGGTTCCTGCGCGCCGACGACTGGACCGGTTTCGAGACCGCCACCCCGGACACGGTCGCCAATATGGACCTGACCGACTTCATGCCCAAGGGCGCCGGGGCGCAAGCCTACCGGCGCCTGCAGAACGAGGTGCAGATGGCCTGGCACGCGCATCCCGTGAACGCGGCGCGCGAGGCAAGGCGGCTGCCGGTGGTGAACGCCTTTTGGGTGTGGGGTGCAAGCGCGCAGGCACAGCCGCCCGCAACGACGATGACCAGCTACGCCGTCCCCGGCTGGCTGGCCGCCCTGGGCCGGCAGCGCCTGACCTCGCTCGAGCGCCTGGACGACGTCCTGGCGCAGGGCGGCCTGCTGGTTGCCGGCAACCTGGGCGAGGCCGCGCTGGCCGCCGACTGGAACGGCTGGCTGCAGGGCATGCAGCACCTCGAAGACACGCTGTTCGCGCCGCTTCTTGCTGCCCTGAAGGATGGCCGCGTGCGCGAACTGCGCCTGGTCCTGAGCAGCCGCGAGGCCCTTGCCGACTACACGACCACCGCGATGGCGCAGCGCAAATTCTGGCGCCGCCCGACATTGGATGCACTGACTTGACCCAGAAGACCCGTATCTCCACCCGCCCCTGCCCGTTCCGCATCTCGGAACTGCTGCGCCAGGATGGCGTCCACCCTGTGCTGGCGCGCATCTATGCCGCGCGCGGCCTGGAGCACGTGCGCGAACTCTCGAGCGAGCTGGCGGCGCTGTCGCCACCCTCGGGCCTGAAGCACATCGACACCGCCGCCGTGTTCCTGGCCGACGCGATCCAGTCCGGCAAGCGCATGACGATCGTCGCCGACTACGACTGCGACGGCGCCACCGCCTGCGCGGTCGCCCTGCGCGGCCTGCGCGCGATGGGGGCCGAGGTCGACTACTTCGTACCCAACCGCGTCGTGCACGGCTATGGCCTCACGCCCGGCATCGTCGAGATCACGGCGCGCGAAAAGAACCCCGACATCATCGTCACGGTCGACAACGGCATTGCCAGCATCGACGGCGTGCTCGAGGCCAACCGGCTGGGCATCGAGGTCGTCGTCACCGATCACCACCTGCCGGGCGACACCCTGCCGCCGGCGCGCGTGATCGTCAATCCGAACCAGCCCGAATGCGGCTTCCCGAGCAAAAACCTGGCCGGTGTCGGCGTGGTGTTCTATGTGCTGCTGGCCCTGCGCGCCGAGATGCGCCGGCGCGGCGTGTTCACCGATCAGAACCAGCCGAAACTCCAGGAGCTGCTGGACCTGGTAGCGCTGGGCACCGTGGCCGACGTGGTCAAGCTGGATGCCAACAACCGCATCCTGGTCGCCCAGGGCCTCAAGCGCATGCGCGCCGGTCGCATGCATCCGGGCGTGGCCGCCCTGTTCCGCGTGGCCGGCCGCGAAGCGCGCTGCGCCTCGCCGTTCGACCTGGGCTTTGCCGTCGGGCCGCGCCTGAACGCCGCCGGCCGGCTGGAGGACATGGCGCTCGGCATCGAGTGCCTAACCACCGACGACGAGGGCCGCGCCTGGGCCATCGCCCAGCAGCTCAACGAGATCAACCTCAAACGGCGCGAGATCGAGGCCGAGATGCAGGACACCGCCCTGCTGCACCTCGACAGCTTCGAGCCGACCAGCGCCAGCACCATCGCCGTGTTCGACGAAGGCTGGCACCAGGGCGTGATCGGCATCGTCGCCTCGCGCCTGAAGGAGAAATTCTACCGGCCGACGATCACCTTCGCCCCGGCCGGCGACGGCTGGATCAAGGGCTCGGGCCGCTCGATCCCGGGCTTTCACCTGCGCGACGCGCTGGATCTGGTGTCCAAGCGCGTGCCTGGCCTGATCGACAAGTTCGGCGGCCACGCGATGGCGGCCGGCCTGTCGATCCGCCACGACGCCTTCGAGCATTTTTGCCAGGCCTTCGAGGCGGTCGGCCAGGCATGGCTGACCGAGGCCCAGCTCGAGCGCATCGTCGAGACCGACGGCCCACTGGAGGATGAGTTCTACTCGACCCAGTTCATCGAACTGATGGATGGCCAGGTCTGGGGCCAGGGCTTCGCGCCGCCGGTGTTCTGCGACGAGTTCCGCGTGATCAGCCAGCGCGTCCTGAAGGAGCGCCACCTGAAACTGCTGCTGGAGAAGAACGGCCGCCGCTACGATGCGATCTGGTTCGGGCATCCCGACAGCCTGCCCGAGCGCGCGCGGGTGGCGTTCAGGCTCGATGCGAATGAATTCAATGGGGTCACCAAGGTACAGCTGCTGGTGGAGCACGCGGAAGCGGCTTGAGGCACGCGCCAGCCGCGGCGCATGTTCCAGCGCCCAGCCATGGTCTCGGGGCGACGGCGCGGGTTCTGCCAGTCTTGCGCCGATTGACGTCCTGGCTGCCGCATCCCGCTCATCAATCAATAGCCTGTCAAAGCGCGCAACACCCCAGAAATAGATCTGGACATTAAATCTACCTAGATAGATAATTTCGCATGACCCGCACTCGCACTCTATCTCCTCCCGCCAGGATGGTCCTTGCCGTCCTGCTCCACGCCGATCGGACATGGTCCCACGGCTACGAACTGGCCCGGCTTGCCGACGTCAAGTCGGGTACGTTGTATCCGCTTCTCATTCGCCTGGAAGCACAGGGTTATCTTGAAGCCGAGTGGCAGCAGCCATCCGAAGGGGGCCGGCCGCCGCGGCATGCGTATCGGCTGACAGCCAGCGGCGTGCAGCTCGCGCGCGCCAATCCTCCCGCCGACACGCAAACACCGGCCATGCGGATCGGGAAGGCAGCCGTATGAGGGCGAGTCTGCGACGAAGCGTCGCCGATGTCACGTGCCGTGTCTTGCAAGCGGCGCTGCCGTCCCCGTTGCAGCCATGGGGTCTGGCGGTTCGCTGCGAGACGGCCGACATCGCCGACGACACCGAGGCGCTACGGTATGCGCTCGAAAGCTTTTACGGGCTGATGCCGCGTGCGCTCGCATGGTATCTGCTCCGTCCCTTCGCGTCGCTGACCGGCGATGGCGCCCCCTTCCACGGAGACTCGATCATGATGAACCTCTACCACGCCACGATACGTCGCCCACGGGTTGCGGGCGTCGCCTGCGCCATCGGCGCAGTCACGCTGGGCCTCGTCCATATGGCGCTTGCCGGCGCGCCGACGCGCTATCTCGGCATCAATGCCTGTGCCCTGCTCCTCGGCCTGGCGCTGTTGGCGCTGCTCGGACGCACCTCGGCCGGGGGCCGGCGCCTGACAAGTGCTGCGATCCTGATGATGGCGGGCGCCTTGTTGTCCACCGCGCTGCTTGGCCACAGCGTCGAAGGTGCGGCCCGCTGGGTGAGGCTGGGCGGGTTCTCGGTACAACCCAGCCTGATCCTGTTGCCAGCGATGCTGGTCGCATTCGCGCGATGCCGTAGCGCGATTGCGACAACGGGCATGATCGCTGCCGCCGTTGCGCTGGCGATCCAGCCAGACCGGGCCATGGCCGGCATGCTGGCCGTGGGGCTGGCCGTGCTTGCCATCGGGCGCCGCGACAGGTTCGTCGTTACGGCGCTCGGCGCAAGCATCGCCGGCTTCGCCATCACTCTTGCACGCTCCGATACGCTGATGGCCGTTCCCTTCGTCGACGGGATTCTCCACTCGTCGTTCCAGGTCCACCCGCTTGCCGGTGCGGCGGTAGTGGGCGGCTCGATCCTGCTCCTGGTCCCGGCAGTGATCGGCTGGCACCGCGATCCGTCGAACCGCGCGAGCCATGCCGTCTTCGGCGCGCTCTGGCTTGCCGCGATCGTGGCTGCCGCCCTTGGAAACTACCCGACGCCGATCGTCGGTTACGGCAGTAGCGCCATCATCGGTTATGCACTTGCCCTGCTGGCGCTCCCGACACTGCTGCCGGCGCATGGCGAAGCAAGTTCTCAGGTAGATGGTGATGCCGATACGGCGGCCCCAGACCGGCATCTATTCGAGCACTTGCTCCCCACCTGACGCCGCATACCGGCTCTCTCGCTTTTCCGGCAGTGCCGCTGAGGAAGCTGGCGTCGTTTTCCTCAGCGCCTTCATGGTGAAATACGTGTGTCCCATGACCCAACCGCCGTTGACGCCGATAGCGAAGGCAAGGACGCTGGCCAATATCAGTGCGGCGACAATCGTTTTTTCCATGTTCCTGGATGGATGAAGTCGTGTGCGTTGAAGGTGCCGCTCGTGCTACCGCGATGCATTCGAACGCAGCCGATACCAGGCAATCCCGACCAGCTCATACCATGCATACCATGACCGTCGCATCCCTTCGGCGCTCGGCAGCCATGCACCCAGCCCGCGCGCCTGCTCGCCGAAGAACATGGTCGGCGCATCCGTCACCTGGAGCCCGCTGCGCTGGAACACGGTGCGGGCGCGCTCCATGTGCATCGCATCGGTCACCAGCAGCACCCGCTCGACCTTGTCGAGGCGCAGCAGCGCCGCGCTGAAGGCGGCATTCTCGGCCGTATTGCGCGAACGCCCCTCCACCCAGCGTACCGGCACGCCGAAATCCTCGCGCAGCGCGACGGCCATCGCATCGGCGAGGCTCGCGCCGCCTGGGCGTGGCGATCCGCCGCTGACCAGGATCGGCAGCCCGGTGCGCCGGTGCAGGTGCGCCGCGTAACGCAGGCGCGCCAGCGCGATATGGTCGGGGATGTCGCGCTCGCCGTATTCCGGCGCCGCCCGCAGGCGGCCAGCCGCCAGCACCACGATCGCCTGCGCGCCGGCGTTTGCCGGATCGCGCAGCGGGATCGCCATGGCTTCCAACGGCCTGACCAGGAAGCCCGCGCCGGCATTGCTGGACAAGAAGACCAGCAGCGCCAGCGCCGTGCCGGCGACGATGCTGCCGGCGCGCCGCCAGCGGCGGCGCAGCAGCAGGCCGATCGCGGTCAGGAGAAGCAGGCTGGCGGGAGGAAGAATCAGGTTGCGCGCAAGCGCGCTGAGCAGTTCTGTCACTGGGCGATGGGTGATGGACGGGGACCTTGCAGTATAAACCCTGGACCTCAGGATAGTTCCTGGCGACATGCAGAATGCATTCCAGCTAAGCTTGCCCGGTTCCGGACTATCCTCGCCGGCCTGAACCGGTGTAAGTACGCATGTTCTCACTCATCCTCAACGGCATCGGCACGCTGATGCATTTCTACGTGGCGCATCGCCTGCATGCGCTGGCGCCGATACGCACGCGCGTCAAGGCACGCTGGTGGTGGCTCGGCGCCGTGCTGGTCTGGGCCATCTACCTGCTCGGCGTGCGCCTGGGCGACGCCGCCCTCGACTGGCGCTGGTGGCCGGGCCAGTTCGCCATGACCTGGCTCGGCATCCTGTTCGTCATGACCCAGTACCTGCTGCTGGCCGACCTGGCGACCGGCTTCGGATTGTGGCTGCGCAAGTGGGCGCCAAAGATTCTTGCAACCGGCGCCATCGCCGGCGTGTCGGTCAGCGCCTTCGCCATCTTCCAGGCGGTGCGGGCGCCTGCGATCGTGGAATACGATCTCCCGCTGGCCGGCCTGCCCCCAGCGCTGGATGGCATGACGCTGGTCGCGATCAGCGACACCCACCTGGGCGCCCAGCGCCGCGCCGCCTGGCTCGGCAAGCGGGTCGACCAGATCAATGACCTGGAACCGGCCGCGGTCGTGATGCTGGGCGACCAGGTCGAGGACGAGCCGATCAACGACGACCAGCTGGCGCCGGTGCTGCGCCGCCTGCGCGCGCCGCTGGGCGTGTGGGCGGTGACGGGCAACCACGAATACTATGGCGACGCCGGCGGCACGATCGCCGAATTCTCAGCCGGCGGCGTGAAATGGCTGCGCGACGAGCGGGTCGAGATCGCGCCCGGCCTGCACCTGGCCGGGCTGGACGACATCGGCCGCGCCATGCGCGGCGGAGGCGACATCTACGCCGGCTTGGGCCGCACGATCCCGAACCGCGCACAAGGCGCCACGATCCTGCTGGCGCACATCCCGGCGCCCGGCCTGGTCGAGCGCGCGGCGCGCGAAGGCGTGAGCCTGATGCTGTCCGGGCATACCCACGGCGGCCAGATCTGGCCCTTCAGCTACCTGGTCAAGCGCGAGTTCCCGCACCTGGTCGGGGTGCACCGCGAAGGCGATATGCAGCTGGTGATCAGCCGCGGCGCCGGCGGCTGGGGGCCGCGCATGCGGCTGTGGCAGCCGGGCGAGATCCTCAAATTGACGCTGCGCACGCCGTGACGCCACGAGTATTTCGACGCTACGACTTTCAACGCGTGGACGGCATGGCCGTGCTCCCTACCTGTCCTCGGGCTGCGCTTTGTAGGTCTCCCCGATCTTCATCACGAAGAATGCGTCGTCGGCCACGCCCTGCGCCTTGCGTGCGGTGGCCAGGTCGATCGGCGCCTGGTCCAGCCGCTCCTGCCCCATCGGATACGTTCCCCAGTGCATGCCGACACTGCGCCTGACGCGCAGCTCGCGGTGGATGCGCACCGCTTCGTCCGGACTGACGTGGGAGTTGCGGTACCAGACCGGCTGGTAGGCGCCGATGCCGATCGCCGCCAGGTCGAAGCCGTCGAAACGCGCCGCGATGTCCTGGATGTCCTTCGAGTAACCCAGGTCGCCCGAGAAGAAGAAGGCATGCCCCGGCCGCGTCACCGCGAAGCCGCCCCACAGCGTCTCGTTGCGATCCCACGGCGAGCGCGCCGACCAGTGGTGCACCGGCAGCAGGTGCAGTTCGAGCCCCTGGTAGACGGTCTTGTCCCACCAGTCCAGCTTGACGATGCGCGAGCGGTCGCCGCCGGTGACGTTCTTCTCCAACCAGAGGTCCACGCCCAGCGGCGCCACCAGCAACGGCGGGCCGCCGGCCTGGCGGTACAGCCGGCGCAGCGAGTCGCGCGACAGGTGGTCGTAGTGCGAGTGGCTGATCAGGACGACGTCGATGCGCGGCAGGTCGGCGATCGCCACGCCCGGCGGCTGCTGACGTTTCGGACCGGCGAAGGACAGCGGCGAGGCGCGTTCGTCGAACACCGGATCGAACAGCAGGTTCACGCCCGTCCCGGTCTGGAACAGGAAGGTCGCATGGCCGATCCAGGTCAGCGCCGGCGTGTCGCGGTTGGCGTGGATGAAGGCGAGATCGGGCGCCACGGTCGGGATCGGCGCGCTCGGGGCGCGCACGGCTTCGTCCTCGGTCCAGTTCCTGATGCGCGCCGCCCAGCCCTCGAAGAAGCCGAGTTTCGGCCGCTGGTAGGCGGGATTGTTCGGATAGTTGTTGGCGAAGCCTTGGGGCCGGTGGTGCGGCTTGGTGGAGTCGAAATAGGGATGTTGATTCGCACATCCGGACCCGAGCAAGACAAGGATCAGGATGAGTAATGCGGGTAAAGTACGCATGCAGCAAAGCCCAGACTGTCGAAAACGCAAGTATAGGCTGAGTTGCGGGCAGCGTTGCAGGCTTGTCATCGAGAAATTGCCGACAGCTTGGCAAGCTTGCCATGTTCTGCCTGGCCTGGCGGCCCAGGCGGGTGTCCTGACGCGGTGTTCGGCATCGATTTCGGCCGCTGAACGCCCCTGCCTGATGTGTTTTCCGCCGCTTTCCGGTACGATAGCGCCTTTGCTGGCCGGCCATTTTGCGTCGGCAATCCCGCAGCGACATCCTCGCTTCCCGGGACTTTCGATGCTCGAACCCGCCGGTGCAGGTCGCAAAGCCGGGTTCCCTCTACTGGAAGCGAATGGAGAATCCCCAGATCCCTCGGCCGCGCCCCCGCAACCTCGCCTTGCTCGGCTGCGTGCTCCTCGTGCTGCTCATGCTCGGCGCAGAGGCCCTGCGCTGGAGCCGCAGCGCCCATGCCGCCGCCCAGCCGAGCCTGGCCGGCGCCGTGCGCGGCGGCCCGGTCTCGCTCACCGAACTGTCGAGCACCCATATTCCGGCGCCGCACGGCATGCCGTCGGCCCACGCCAGCTCGATGACGCCGCTGCCGGGCAACCGCATGCTGGCCTTCTGGTGGGCCGGCAGCCGCGAGAGCGGCCCCGACGTCAAGGTGTACGCCTCGACCTGGGCCAATGGCGCCTGGAGCGCGCCGTGGATGGTCGCCAGCCGTGAATCGCTCGGCGCCGAACTCGGCTTCGGCGTGCGCCGCATCGGCAATCCGGTCGCATGGACCGACCGCGACGGCAAGATCCACCTGTACGTCGTCGCCACCGGCCTGGGCGGTTGGGCGGCCTCGCGCATCGCCCACATCGTGTCAAGCGACCAGGGCGCCAGCTTCCGCGTACGCCGCGTGCTGCCGACCTCGCCGCTATTCAATACCAGCGCGCTCGTGCGCACCTCGCCGCTGGCGCTGAGCGACGGCGGCTGGTGGCTGCCCGTCTATTTTGAAATCGGCAACAAATACCCGATGCTGATGGCGTTCGACGCCCAGGGCAACCCGACCTCGCTGGCGCGCATCGGGAGAAGCACCTCGACCCTGCAACCGGCGATCGTGGCGGTGTCGAAGACCGAGGTGCGCGCCCTGCTGCGCGACGACAGCGACGCGCGCCGCATGCAGCATGCCGCCAGCCTTGATGGTGGCGCCAGCTGGCAGGATCTGCCGGCGCTCGACCTGCCCAACCACAATACCTCGATGGCGGCCATCCGCCTGTCCAGCGGCCAGTTCCTGATGCTGTACAACCACGCCGCCGACGACGCATCGGCGAGGAGCGTGCTGCGCCTGTCGATCTCCGACGACATGCGCACCTGGCGCACGGTGGCCGACATCGCCAAGGGCCAGGCCGGCGACGAATTCTCGTATCCGACCCTGCAGCAGGTCGGCGATGAACTGCACGTGACGTACACCTGGCAGCGCCAGGCGATCGCCCACCACCGCTATCGCATCAACGCCGGAGGAACCATTTGATGAACCTGCCGGATCTCTCGACGCAAATGCTGTACGGCCGCCTGGGCTGGGCGATCGTCCTCGCCACCCTGGTGTGCGCGCTGTGGCGCCGGTCGGCGCCGATGTCGCGCATGGCGCTGGCTTCGGTGATGGCGCTCTCGCTCGCCGCGATGGCCCTGCCGGGCGAACTCTCTCCGGCCTGGTGGCTCGGCCTGGCTTTCCAGTACCCGAGCGGACTGCTGGTCGGCTGCTGCCTGCTGCGCCTGGCCGAGCGCTGGAACGGGTTCCGCCGCAGCCAGGTCATGCCGCAGGCGCTGGCCGGCGTGCTGGTCGTCAGCGGCGCCCTGCTGTATCTCGACGCCGTCGGTTTCCTCGCGCGCGGCTTCTACTATGCCGGCTTCGGCCTGGCCGCCGCGCCGCTGCTCGGCATCGCCGCCGCCATCGTCTGCGTGCTGGCCATCCTGCGTGGCCATGCGCGCGGGCCGGCGGCCAGCCTGCTCGGCGCGCTCGCCCTCTTCGCCCTGCTGCGCCTGCCGACCGGCAACCTGTGGGATGCCCTGATCGACCCGCTGCTGTGGGCGTGGGCCGTGGCCGCCCTGCTGGCCGCCGCGCTGCGCCGCACCGGACGCCGCGCTTCCGACCGCCGGCAGGAAGCTGAACCCGATCCGGTCCCAATGCCGGCCCTGCAGCCGCTGGCGACCGAACATTTTTCGTCTTTGAAGGAGTAATTTAGTGGTAGATAACAAATGGTACAAGCATCCGGTGATCGTCTCGGCCACCATCATCAATGCGTTCTGCCTGCTGCTGGCCCTGATCTGGGCAAACAATCCGCATGAACTGTCGCGCCTGCTGGTGGAAGACGGCATCGTCGAATGGATGCAGTTCCTGGCATTTTCCCTGACGTCCGGCCTGCTCGGCTACGTCGCGATCGACCGTTACAGGACCGAGGGTTTCAATCTCGGCGTGCTGGTGCTGGCAGGCCTGACCGGCCTGGTCGCCCTGGCCGCGCTGGAAGAAATCAGCTGGTTCCAGCGCATCCTGAACATCCAGTCGCCGGAATGGTTCCTGCAAAATAACCGCCAGGCCGAGACCAATCTGCACAACCTGGGCTTCGGCGAAGAGAGCCTGCACAAGGCGGTGCTGCTGAAGCTCATCGTCATCAGCGGCCTGATCCATAACCTGTTCCTGCCGCTGCTGGCGCGCAAGCGTCCGGCGATCCGCGACTTCGTCGAGCGCTTCGGCCTGTACCTGCCGCCGCTGGCCGCTTCGGTGCCTTACCTGGTCCTGGTGATCCTGTCGCACCTGCTGGTCGACCATCCACGCAAGGGCGAGCTGGGCGAGACCTTCGGCGCGGTGCACTATATGGCCACGGTGTTCGGCGCCTACTTCGTCGGCGTCGCCTATCACAAGAAGCCGCTGTTCGAAGGCATCAACGCACGCCGCGTGTCGGTGCTGTTCACGCTGCTGATGTTCTATCTCTTGATGACCGGCTGGATGCTCAGCGCCGGCGCCGGCGCCGATGCGGCGCTGCTCAGCGGTATTGGCAAGGACTGAGACCCTCCCCCCCCCCGGCATGCGCCCGCGTGCCGATGCATTTCCCGGGTCGGCCGCTGCGCCATCGCGCCGACCCGCATGGTTCCGGCGATCGGTCAGCCGCCGCCCTGGCGATATTCGCTGAACACCTCTCCCATGAAATCCACCACCGCGCGGATGCGCGCGCTCGTGCGCAGGCCGCTGTGCATCGACAGCCAGATATCCTGGTCCAGTTCGGAAATATGGGGAATCGCGGCGACCAGCTTTTCCTGGTCGGCGGCCAGGAAGGTCGCCAGCACCCCAAGGCCGGCGCCATGCGCCACGCCATCCAGGATTCCGAGTCCATAACTGCAGCGCATCCACGGCGCCGCAGCGCCGGGCAGAGCGCGCAGCCAGCGGTCCGACTGGAATTCCGCGCGCGGCTCGTCGAAACCGACGAATGGCAGGCTGGCCCAATCGCGCCGCGCCAGCGCGTCCGCATGGCGCGCCGCCACTTCCTGGCTGCAGTAAAGGCCGAAGGACAAGGTGCCGAGCCGGCGTGTCACCAGGTCGAGCTGTTCCGGGCGGAAAGGCCGGATTGCGATGTCCGCTTCGCGCTGGGCCAGGCTGTACGGGCGGTGCGAAGTCACGATTTCGACCTCGACGTTGGGAAAGCGCTCGTGGAAGCGCGCGAAGCGGGTCGTGAGGAAGTACGACAGCCACTCATCGGTATTGATGCGCACGATGCCTGCGGCCGCATGCGCATCTTGCCGGTCGCCGCTACGCTCGATGTCGAGCGCGATCTCGCCCATCTGGCCGGCCCGGGCGACGATGTCGGCGCCGAACGCCGTCGGCACGCAGCCGCCCTGGAAACGCTCGACCACTTTTTGCCCCAGCACTTGTTCGAGGTCATCGAGCCGGCGCGACAGCGTCGCCGGGCTCAGCCCAGCCTTGCGCGCCGCGCTGCGCAGGGCGCCTTCCTGCACGATCAGCAGCAGCAGGCGCAAGTCATCCCAATCGATATGTTTCATATTTGAAGCATGATGCCTCGATTTTTCCTCTGTGCATATATTTATCGTGTGTGCCATGATGCGGCCCCACCCAAGCACAGAGGTTGCCTGATATGCGCACTTTCCGCGATCGCGTTCGACACGCGCTCCTGTTCGAGGCCGTCGCCCTCGCCATCTTCATTCCGGGATCGGCCGCCCTGTTCGACCAGCCGGCGGATCACATGGGCGTGATCGGCGTCGCCTCCGCCACCATCGCCACCGTCTGGAACTTCGTTTTCAACATGGGATTCGACCGGGCCATGCTGCGCCTGCGCGGCAGCGTCGACAAGACGATGGCGATCCGGGTCGCGCATACATTCCTGTTCGAGGCGGGACTGGTCGCAATGCTGATTCCGCTGATTGCCTGGTACCTGGGCATCGGGCTGTGGGCGGCATTGCTGATGGACCTTGCCATCGTCACCTTTTACCTGGTGTATGGCTTCCTGTTCAACCTGGCGTACGACCGTGTGTTTCCCATTCCGGCCACGGCGCCGCACGGCGCCTGATGCCGTGTCATGGCGGCTGGCTCCTGCAGTCGCACCCGCTGTCGAACACGACCGCCCAGCGCCCCGGCGCTTCGAGCCGCCATACCGAATTGAAGGTGCCGATCCGGCGCCCGGCCGTGTCGCGGATCGGGCCGGTGCTGTAGGCCAGCGTACCGGACTCGACCACCTCGACCCGCTCCGGTTCCCAGGAGAACGGCGGCTGCCGGCCGTCGTAATAGCGGCGCCAGGCGTGCAGTACCGCTTCCTTGCCGCGCTGGGCGTCGTTGTCCGCCATGAACACCGCCTCTTGCGACAGGTAGTGGCCGAAGCCTTCGAAATCGCGCGCCGCCATGGTGGCGGCAAAAGCCCGCTCGTGCGCCATTACCTGACTGCGCAAGTCGTCATGCGACACCCGCGCGCGGCCGGCGGCGATCACGGCCACCAGGCAAATAATGATCAAGGAGAGCGAACTGAGGCGCATGGAGTCCGATGAAACTTTGCTGTTTGGCAATCGAGCGATTCTGTCATGCTCGGGTGCGCTTGACAACCGCCTCTTGCACGCCATCCTGAAACGGAGTATAAATACTCCACGATCGGAGGAATCATGAGTTTAGCCTACGCTTATCCCAAGAGCCGCTTCGAGCCGGCGACCCTGGTCGACCTCAATTCCCGGGCCGAGCGCGAACGGTTGTCGCAGTCGGCGCTGAAGGGTTTCTTCCGCCTGGCCGCGGCCTGGAACCTGCGCGACGACGATGCGCGCGAACTGCTTGGCGGCCTGTCGTCCTCGGCGTTCTACGAC
Organism: Massilia oculi; assembly: GCF_003143515.1. NCBI lineage: Bacteria > Pseudomonadati > Pseudomonadota > Betaproteobacteria > Burkholderiales > Oxalobacteraceae > Massilia > Massilia oculi. The sequence continues at coordinate 405,355 of NZ_CP029343.1, forward strand.
TGGAAGAAGAACCCCGACCGGCTGCTCGAAGTCGACCGCATCACCCGCATCTCCTACCTGCTCGGCATCTACAAGAGCCTGCACATCCTGTATGGCGACAAGCTGGCCGACGAATGGGTCCAGCTGCCCAATACCAACCCCATTTTCGCCGGCCGCACGCCGCTCGCCTTCATGCTCGGCGGCGGCCTGCTCGCGATGCAGAGCGTGCGCCGCCTGCTCGACGCCCGCCGCGGCGGCCTGTGATCGATGGGCAAGCTGCGTCCGCGCCTGACCCCGCTGCGCCAGAACGATACCTGCCGCCTGATCCCCTCGCGCTTCGCCGACATGGAAGACTCGGTGCTGGCGCCGCTGGCCGAGAGCGACGACGTGCTGCGCGACCTGTTCGACCTCGACAACGCCACCAACGACCGCCTGCGTGGCGAGTCCGGCCTGTTGCCGGGCATCGGCGTGGACGAATTGGTGTTCGGCGTGCCGAACTTCCGCATCATCAATGCCGCCTTCACCTATGCGCGGCCCGAGGGCAGCCGCTTCAACGACGGCGAACGCGGGGCCTGGTACTGCGGCTTCGATGCCGAGACCTCGCTGGCCGAGGTGATCTTCCACAAGACGGTGGAATACGCCGAGATCGACCGTTTCGACGACAGCGTCACCTACCAGTGCCTGCTGGCCGATTTCAGCGCCAGCTTCCATGACGTGCGCGCCATCGCCGCCTACGAGGACTGTCTCGACCCGGGCAGCTACGTCGCTTCGCAGGCGCTGGCGAACGAGTTGCTCGAGGGCGGGTCGATGGGGGTCATCTATCCCAGCGTGCGCCATCCGGGCGGCACCTGCCTGGCCTGCTTCCGGCCTGCACTGGTCGGCAATGTGCGCAAGGCGCAGACCTATCGGTTAACATGGGCGGGTTCGCCGCATCCTGCGGTCGAGATTCCTTGAACAGATTCACGATGAAAACCAGACCCGAGAAAGACACCGAACTGCACGACAAGATCAACCGCGAGACCGGCCGCATCAAATGGAGCGAGCTGCAGCGCCACTTCGCCAGCGGCTCGGTGATCTGGGTCAGCGAAGCGCTGGACCTGATCGACGTCGCCCTGCGCGTGGCCCACGACGATCGCGAGAGCGTGGCGCGCTGGATGAACGAGGGCAGCGTGGCCAAGGTCAGCGATGCGCAGGCGCAGGGCTGGCTCGAGGCGGATGAGGTCTTGTGGGCGTCGGTGGTGAGCCCGTTCGTGCTGGTGCAGGCCGAGAAGAAGCAGCTGCACTAGGAACCCATCCCGCCAGGTTCCAGGAAAAACGCCGGCACGAGCGCCGGCGTTGTCCATTCACTTACTTCGACAGGTCCACCGCATACAGCGCGGTGCCCTTGCCACTGCCATCGTCGGCCTTCACCTGGCTGACGTTGTCGATCCCCGCCTCCCGGGCCAGCGCGACCAGGTCCGGCGCCGAATGGAACACCACCGGTCCGGCCGTCTTGACCTGCGCGAAGCGCCAGCTGCGGGCCGCGCCCTGCGTCTTGCGGCTCAATTCCTTTGCGTCGCGGATGTAGTCGATCAGGATGTCGCGGTTATTGTCGGGCGAAGCCAGCACCACATTGCTGCCATCCAGGCCCGGGAAGCCGCCGCCGCCGCTGGCGCGGTAGTTATTGGTCGCCACCAGGAATTCCTGCCTGGCCTCGACCGGCTTGCCCTGGTACGACAGCTTGCGGATACGGTCGCCCGGCGCCCGCGTCACGTCGATCTCATAGCTGACGTCGGGCGAGGTGATGGTATCGAAATTGAAGCTCGGGAAGCGGCTGTTGACCAGCTCCTGCGCCTCGGTCCTGGCAGGATCGATGGTGTTGAAGCGCCCCGCCGCCGTTTCCAGCCACGCCTTCAGGCCGGCGCCGTCGACCTTCACCGCATACAGCGAATTCGGGAACAGGTACAGGTCGGCCGCGTTGTTCAATGCCAGGTCGCCGGCCGGCACGTCGGTGTAATCGGCCACGGTAGGAAAGCCGGCCTTGAATGGCGCCGTCACCGACAACACCGGCAGTTTGGCGTACTGCGGCAGGTTGGCATGGACATACTTGCGGACATAGTCGGCCTGGGCGCGGTTGACCACTTCCAGCGCTGAAGGATCGCCGACGTCGGAGAAATAGGTCGTCATGCGGAAGCTTGACCTGCCGACCGGGGTCTTGACGTAGGCCATGGTCGCCTCGTGCTCGGCGCGCACCAGCGCCGTGACTTCGGCGTCCGGCTCGACGAAGGTCTTCGGCCCGGTCTGGGTCGAACGCGCCTCGACCACGGTCTTGTCCTTCTCGACCTTCCAGCGCTTGCCGTCGGAGGTCAGGTGAAGCTGGACCACGCCCAGATGCTTGCCCCACTGGCTCGGCATCACGGCCGGCACGCCGTGCACCAGGCCGCGCGCCTTGTCCACGCCCGGCAGGTTGAACTGGGGCACGCTGCTGTCCTTGTTCGGGAACAGCTGGTGAGAATGACCCATCAACACCACGTCGACACCCGGCACCCTGGCCAGGTGCCAGTTGGTGTGTTCCATCTTCGGCGAATAGGCGGCGTCGTCGAGGCCCGAATGGCCCAGCACCACCACCAGTTCGGCGCCCTTCTTGCGCATCTCGGGGATGTAGCGCTCGGCGCTGGCCTTGACGTCGACCGGCTTGACTCGGCCCTCGAGCCAGCGCTTGTCCCAGGCCATGATCTCGGGCGGCGTGAAGCCGATGATGCCCACCTTGACCGTGCTCTCGACCCGCTTGCCGTCCTTGCCGGTGGCGACGATCTTCTTGTCGATGATCTTGTAGGGCGCGAACAGCGGCCCGTTCGTCTGCAGGCTGTGGATATTGGCCAGCACGATAGGGAAGTTCGGGCCGGCGCAGGGCTTGGCCTGCGGCGCGACGTCCTTGACCTTGAAGCTGCTGCCGGTGATCTGGTTCAGGAATGGCAGGCCGTAGTTGAACTCGTGGTTGCCCACCGTGCCGCCCTCGTAGCCGAGCGCGTTCATGATTTTATAGATGCCCAGCACCTGGTCGCAGCGCGGCGGCTTGACCAGCGCCTGGTAATCGGCGAAAGCCGTGCCCTGGATCGTGTCGCCATTGTCGAGCAACAGCGTGTTGGCGAATTCCTTGCGCGCCTGCCGGATCAGCGTGGCGGTGCGGTCGAAGCCGATCGAGGCGTCCGGCGCCAGCTTGTAGTAGTCGTAGCCGACCACGTTCGCGTGCAGGTCGGACGTCTCGAGCACGGCCAGCACGGCGCTCGAACCGCTCGGGGCCGGGGCGGCGTGGACGGGAAGGATGAGCAGCAGCGGCGCGAAGGCCATGCCAATTTGGTAACGCAAAATGCGGTTCATGGGGAATCCGGGAAACTAGACGGGGCCGATGATACGGCAGCGGCGACCAGCGTGGCAATCCATACGGCTTCGTCGGCGCAGTCGTCAGGTATAATCCCCGGTTCGATTCAACCAACCAATGAGACTGCCGAGACCATGGAAGCCGAACGCATCAACGCCATTTCCGCCCTGCTGAACGACCTGACGGGTCGTGAGGCCGAACTTCGGAGGTATCTTTGACTTCGATAAGAAGTCGGAGAAACTAGAACAGGTCAACCAGGAGATGGAAGATCCATCGATCTGGAACGACCCGAAGAAAGCCCAGGAAATGGGCAAAGAGAAGAAGGCGCTGGAAGGCGTCGTCCTCGTGCTCGAGAAAGCCAAGGCCGACCTGGCCGACGCCAGGGACCTGTTCGACATGGCGCGCGAGGAAGGCGACGACGACACCATCGAAGCGGTGTCCGGCGACCTCGATGAAGTACAGAAGGTCATCGAGGCGATGGAGTTCCGCCGCATGTTCAGCAATCCGATGGACCACGCGAACTGCTTCATCGACATCCAGGCCGGCGCCGGCGGCACCGAAGCCCAAGACTGGGCCTCGATGCTGCTGCGTCAATACCTGCGCTACTGCGAACGCAAGGGCTTCAAGGCCGAGATCCTGGAACAGTCCGAGGGCGAGGTCGCGGGCATCAAGACCGCCACCATCAAGGTCGACGGCGAGTACGCCTATGGCCACCTGCGCACCGAGACCGGCGTGCACCGCCTGGTGCGCAAGTCGCCGTTCGACTCGGCCAACGGCCGCCATACCTCGTTCACCTCGCTGTTCGTGTATCCCGAAGTGGACGACTCGATCGAGATCGAGATCAACCCGGCCGACGTGCGCATCGACACCTACCGCGCATCGGGCGCCGGCGGTCAGCACATCAACAAGACCGATTCTGCGGTGCGCCTGACGCACGGCCCATCGGGTATCGTGGTCCAGTGCCAGAATGACCGTTCGCAGCACCGCAACAAGGCCGAGGCCTGGGACATGCTGCGTGCGAAGCTGTACGAGCTCGAACTGCGTAACCGCATGAGCGAGCAGCAGAAACTGGAAGACTCCAAGACCGACGTCGGCTGGGGCCACCAGATCCGCTCCTACGTGCTCGACCAGTCGCGCATCAAGGACTTGCGTACTGGCTTCGAAACGGGCAATACCAAGAACGTGCTCGACGGCGATCTGGACGATTTCATCTCCGCATCCCTCAAGCAGAACGTTTAACAAGGTAGAGCCCCGATGACCACACCCGCCCGCGCGCTGATCTTCGACATGGATGGCACCATCGTCGACAATATGGACTTCCACACCAGGGCGTGGATCACCTTCTTCGCGCGGCGCGGGAAAGTCATCGAGCCCGATGCTTTTTTTCGCGACACGGCCGGCCGCCAGGGCAAGGAAATCCTGCGCCACTACATCGGCGAGGACCTCGCCGACGACGAGCTGGCGACGCTGAACCACGAGAAGGAAGCGCTGTACCGCGAACTGTACGGTCCGCACCGCGCCACCCTCCCCGGCTTCGACGCCTTCATCCAGGCTGCCGGCGCCCGGGCTGGAAGCTGGCGGTGGCCACCTCGGCCTCGCCGGGCAGCGCGCGCTTCATTCTCGACGAGATGGACTTGCGTCCCCGCTTCGACGCGGTGGTGGTCGGCACGGTCGACGTCCCGCGCGGCAAGCCGCATCCGGACGTCTTCCTGAAGGCCGCCGACCGCTGCGAGACGATGCCGGCCCAGTGCATCGTATTCGAGGACGCGCCGTTGGGCGTGGAAGCGGCGCGCCGCGCCGGCATGCGCGCGGTGGTGCTCACCACCACCCTGCCGGCCGAAGCGTTCGCCGAATTCGACAACGTCATCGCCATCGTCAACGATTTCACGCAGCTGGACGTTGAAACCCTGCTGGCCTGAATCAACCAAGACTAGAACACCATAATATGAACACCGAAAACCAAGAACAGGCCCCGCTGCCGGCGGCCGACGAGAACAAGATCATGGCCGAGCGCCGCGCCAAGCTGGGGGCGATCCGCGAAAAAGGCGTCGCCTTCCCGAACGACTTCGTCCCGCAGCACAAGGCGGCCGACCTGGTCGACACCTATGGTGGCAAGACCCGCGAGGAGCTGGAAGCCGAACCGGTCGCGGTCAGGCTGGCCGGCCGCATGATGCTGCGCCGCGAAGCGGGCAAGAAAGCCGCCTTCGCCACCCTGCAGGACAGCTCCGGCCCGGCCGCATCGGGCCGTATCCAGGTCTATATCGCGCTCGACAACGCCGGCGAAGAAGCCATGGAAGCGCTACGCAGCTACGACCTGGGCGACATCCTGGGCGTCGAAGGCACGCTGTTCAAGACGAAGACCGACGAACTCACCGTCAAGGTGAGCGCGCTGCGCCTGATCACCAAGGCGATCCGCCCGCTGCCGGACAAGTTCCACGGCCTGGCCGACCAGGAGACCAAGTACCGCCAGCGCTACGTCGACCTGATCATGAACGAAGAGACGCGCCGCACCTTCAAGGCGCGTACCGCCGCGATGTCGTCGATGCGCCGCTTCATGGAAAAGAACGGCTTCATGGAAGTCGAGACCCCGATGCTGCACCCGATTCCGGGCGGCGCCGCGGCCAAGCCCTTCATCACCCACCACAATGCGCTGGACATGGAAATGTACCTGCGCATCGCGCCGGAACTGTACCTGAAGCGCCTGGTCGTGGGCGGCTTCGACCGCGTGTTCGAGATCAACCGCAACTTCCGCAACGAAGGCGTGTCGGTCCGTCACAACCCGGAATTCACGATGATGGAATTCTATGCGGCCTACACCGACTACAAGTGGATCATGGACTTCACCGAGCAGGTGATCCGCCAGGCCGCGATCGACGCCCAGGGCAGCGCCGTGCTGAGCTACGGCGGCCGCGAGCTGGACCTGTCGAAGCCGTTCCAGCGCCTGACCATCGTCGAGGCGATCGACAAGTACGCGCCGGGCTACACGCCGGAGCAGCTGAACGACGCCGAATTCATCAAGCTTGAATTGAAAACGAAATTCGGCGTCAAGCCGTTCGCCACCGCCGGCCTGGGCGCGCTGCAGTTGGCGCTGTTCGAAGAGACCGCCGAAGCGCTGCTGTGGGAGCCGACTTTCATCGTCGACTATCCGGCCGAAGTCTCGCCGCTGGCGCGCGCGTCGGACACCCGTGAAGGCGTGACCGAGCGTTTCGAGCTGTTCATGGTCGGCCGCGAGATCGCCAACGGCTTCTCGGAGCTGAACGATCCCGAAGACCAGGCTGCGCGCTTCCTGGCCCAGGTGGCCGCCAAGGACGCAGGCGACGACGAGGCGATGTTCTACGACGCCGACTACATCCGCGCGCTCGAATACGGCATGCCGCCGGCCGGCGGCTGCGGCATCGGCATCGACCGCCTGATGATGCTGATCACCGATTCGCCGAATATCCGCGACGTGCTGCTGTTCCCGCACTTGCGCAAGGAAGACTGATGTAACGAAGCCGCCGAAAGGCGGCTTTTTTGCTTGAAGCGACGGGTTGGATGGACGGCAAGCAGTCCATCCAGCGCTATCGCGATGTCATTGCACGATCGTATAGCACGGCGTATAGGCCTTGCCCGGCAATTTCATGCGGCTCTGCTCCACGAACGAGGCCAGCAGCGCATCCATCGGCCCCATGATCTCGGCCTCTCCCTGGATCTCGTACTTGCCGTACTGCTCGATCGCGCGGATTCCCTCTTCCTTCACATTGCCCGCCACCACGCCCGAGAAGGCGCGGCGCAGGTTCGCCGCCAGCAGGTGCGTCGGAATGCCGCGGTGCAGGTCGAGGTTGCGCATGTTCTCGTGGGTCGGCCTGAACGGCTTCTGGAACTCGTGGTCGATCTTGAGCCGCCAATTGTAGTAATAGGCGTCGCTGTTCGCCTTGCGGAAGGCGCGCACCTCTTGCACGCCGGCCTGCATCGCGCGCGCCACCGCGTCGGGGTCGTCGATGATGATCTGGTAGCGCCGCTGCGCCTCTCCCCCCAGAGTCACGCCGATGAACTGGTCGATCTGGGTGAAGTAGTCGCGCGCGGAGGCCGGCCCCGTGAATACCAGCGGGAACGGGATCTCGGCATTGTCCGGATGGAGCAGGATGCCGAGGATGTAGAGGATTTCCTCGGCGGTGCCGGCGCCGCCCGGGAATACGACGATGCCGTGGCCGGTGCGGACAAACGCCTCCAGGCGTTTCTCGATGTCCGGCATGATCACCAGGTCGTTGACGATCGGGTTCGGCGATTCGGCCGCGATGATGCCCGGCTCCGAGATGCCCAGGTAACGCCCGTTGCCCAGGCGCTGCTTCGAGTGGCCGATGGTGGCGCCTTTCATCGGGCCTTTCATGGCGCCCGGTCCGCAGCCGGTGCAGATATCCATCTCGCGCAGGCCCAGCGCATAGCCGACCTTCTTGGTGTAGTTGTATTCGATACGGCTGATCGAGTGGCCGCCCCAGCACACCACCAGGTTGGGATTGCGCTGCGGCTGCAGCACGTTGGCGTTGCGCAGGATGTGGAAGACGGCGTCGGTGATGCCCTCGCTGCGGGTCAGGTCGAATTTGGGGTTGTCGGTGACGTCGAAATTGACGAACACGATGTCGCGCAGCACCGAGAACAGGTGCTCGTGGATGCCGCGGATCATCTTGCCGTCGACGAAGGCATTGCCCGGTGCGTTGCGGATGTCGAGCTTGATGCCGCGCTCGCGCTGCAGGATGCTGATCTCGAACGTGGCGTAGCGCTCCAGCAGCTCCTTGCCGTCGTCGATGTCGCTGCCGGTGTTCAGTACCGCCAGCGCGCACTTGCGGAACACGTCGTACAGGCCGGCCTGGCCGGTTTCGAGCAGCTTGGCCACTTCGGCCTTCGACAGGACTTCCAGCCGTCCTTGGGGCGAAATCAGGGTATCGACCAGTTGCAGGCTTTCAGGTGAAACGAGTGTATCGACTACTTCATGGGTCATGGTCGGGTTTTCCTTTTCTCTTCTTGGAAACATTACAGCCTTAGCAGCAATATACGCCAAACGGGCACAGTTTGTGGGCGCCGCGCGCCCCAAAACCGTGAGCTGCGCACGGTGCAGTGCACCATCTTCGATGCGTGAGAACGCATCTGCAAAAAACTTTCTTGTGATGAAGGATATGCACTAGAATGCCTGCCTATTGGAATGTTCGGCCTTCGAATCGATCCATATAACTATTACTCAGTCATTACATTTTCGGGAGGAACCGCATGAGCGGTGCAGCTACTACACCCGCCAGCCGACCTCTTCCAGAATTCAAGCAGATCATGGGCCACCCAGCACCGCTGTGGATGCTGTTCATGACCGAGTTCTGGGAGCGCTTCGCTTTCTATGGCATTCGTTGGGCACTCGTCCTTTACATCGTCGCCCAGTTCTACGGCGGCGACGCGGCCGGCCAGGCCGACGCCAACCTCACCTACGGTTCCTACCTCGCGCTGGTGTATGCCGGCGCCGTCTTCGGCGGCTATGTCGCCGACCGCATCATCGGCTACCAGCGTTCGATCCTCGTCGGCGCGATCTTCATGGCGGCCGGCCTGTTCATGATTTCGATCCCGAACCATGACGTCTTCAAGCTGGGCCTGGCGACCATCATCGTCGGCAACGGCCTGTTCAAACCGAATATCTCGACCATGGTCGGCCAGCTGTATGCGCTGAACGATACCCGCCGCGATTCCGGCTTCACCATCTTCTACATGGGCATCAACGTCGGCGCCTTCTTCGCGCCGATCCTGACCCAGATCCTGGCCGAGAAGGTGTTCGGCACCCAGGCCATGCCGTCGTACAAGATCGTGTTCCTGGCCTCGGGCATCGGCATGCTGATCTCGCTGGTCTGGTTCTACATCGGCCGCAAGTCCCTGAAGGGCATCGGCGCGCCGATCGGCGACCTGGCCAATCCGAAGCGCCTGATCTTCACGGTCGTCGGCGCGCTGGTCGTCATCCCGGTCATGTACCTGCTGCTGCAGGCCGGCGCCAACAGTCTGCAGATCCTGCTGACCATCCTGTTCGTCGGCCTGGCCGCGATGCTGGTCATCGAAGGCATCCGCGAAGGCAAGGTTGCGCGCGACAAGACCTGGGCCATGATGATCATCTTCTTCTTCAACATCCTGTTCTGGTGCTTCTTCGAGCAGGCCGGCAGCTCGTTCACCTTCCTGGCCGATAATATCGTCGACCGCGACTTCGGTGGCTGGATCTTCCCGGTCGCCTGGTTCCAGTCGGTGAACTCGATCGCCATCATCGTGTTCGCGCCGATCATCGCCGCGGTCTGGGTGATGCTGGGCAAGCGCAACGCGAACCCGTCGATCCCGCGCAAGTTCGGTCTTGGCCTCGTGTTCAACGCGCTGGCCTTCGGCCTGCTGATGTACGCGCTGTCGCAGCTGATCAACGACAACGGCAAGATCCCGTTCTGGACCCTGTTCGCGGTCTACGTGATCCAGTCGATCGGTGAGCTGTGCCTGTCGCCGATCGGCCTGTCGATGGTGACCAAGCTGGCCCCGACCCGCCTGGTGGGCCTGGGCATGGGCGGCTGGTTCCTGTCGACCGGCATCGGCAACAACCTGTCGGGCATCTTCGCCTCGCACGTCTCGGGCGAGTCGGGCATGTCGGTCGCCTCGGCACTGGGCGGCTACAGCTTCGGCTTCTGGTCGCTGCTGGGCGGCGGCGTGCTGCTGCTGCTGGCGCCTGTGATCCAGAAACTGATGCACGGCGTGAAGTAAGCGCGCTATGCTTCATTGAAAACGGCGGCCCGCGGGCCGCCGTTTTGCATTCCAGCCGACAGATCCCTTACCGGTAATCGAGATGCGCGCTCATGGCCGCCATCTCGGCCACCATCCATTCGCGGAAGCGCCGCACCTTGAGCATGTGTTCCTTGTGCGGGTTGGCGAGAAAACGGTAGCCGTTCGCGAACGGCACGCTGCGGCAGGAAATCAGGCGCAAGGCGCCGGAAGCGATGTCCTGGAAGGCGATCCCGTAGGGCACCAGGGCCACGCCCTGCCCCGCCACCGCCGCCTGCACCAGCACGCCCCAATGGCTGTAGGCGCGCGAAAAATCGTACTCGCCCTTGAGCGCGCGGTTCTCGTTGAGCAGCTGCAGCCAGGCCTCGGGCGAATGCACGATCAGCAAGCGGTACGCCGTCAGGTCATGCAAGGTCAACGCCGCCTGGCCGGGCTCCAGCAAATCCGGGCTGTAGGCCGGCATCAGCCGCTCGCGAAACAGCACCGTCGGATCCCCGTCCGTGACCGGACCATAGCGGATCGCGACGTCGGTGCTGTCGGCCTGCAGGTCGACCGGCGCGTCGTTCGAGTCGAGCCGGATGTCGAGCTCCGGATACAGTTTCGTAAAACGGTGCATGCGCGGCACCAGCCACTTGATCGCGAACGAATGGGTGGTGGCGATGCGCAGCACCGCCTCTTCGTCGCCGCTCTGCAAGGCCGTGACCTTGGCGCGCAACTCGCCCAGCATGCGGGCGGTGGCGATCGCCAGCTCCTGGCCTTTTTCCGTCAAGGCGATGTGGCGCGGATGCCGCACGAACAGCGCGAAACCGACGTTCTCTTCCAGCTGCTTGACCTGGAGGCTGACCGCGGCCGGGGTCTTGTGCAGCTCGTGCGCGGCCAGCTTGAAACTGCCCCAGCGCGCTGCACACTCGAAATCGATCAGGCCGGACAGGCTGCGCAGCGCTTTCACACCCACCTCATGGCTAAGTTTTTCTTATTCATTGTCGTGACTTTTTCTCGTTTGATGAATTGTACTGCTCCGAGGAAAATAGTAGTGATCACACAAGGAAACACCATGCCCAAGAATATTCTCGTGATCGGTGGAACCCGTTTTTTCGGCAAGCTGCTGGTGCAGCGCCTGGTCCGGGCCGGCCACCACGTCACCATCGCCACCCGCGGCTACGCACCCGATCCTTTCGGTGAACGCATCACCCGAGTGCGCGTCGACCGCCGCAACGAGCACGCCATGCGCGTCGCCTTCGCCGGCGTCAAGTTCGACATCGTCTACGACCAGATGTGCCATTCGCCGCTGGACGCCGCCATCTCGAGCCGCGTCTTCGGCGGTCAGGTCGGCCGCTACGTCATGACCTCGACCATCGACGTCTACCGCGCACTGGAACCGCAGTCGCAGGCCTTCGACGAAGAATCGCTGCACGTCGACGCCCAGCCGATCGATACCGCCTATCCATGGCACGATCCGGCGCACGCGGTCGACAGCCATGTCGCCGGCAAGGTGCAGGCCGAAGCCTATCTGTACCGCGCCGGCAGCATGCCGGTGGTCACCGTGCGCCTGGGCCACGTGCTGGGCGGCCCGGACGATTTCACCGGCCGCCTGGCCCACCACGTCGACCTGGTGCGCCAGGGCGCCGTCCTGCAGTACACGAACGCGAAGGCGCGCACCTCCTTCCTCGAGGCGCGCGAGGCGGCCGACTTCCTGGTCTGGGCGGGAGCCCAGCAGTTTACCGGACCGGTGAACGCCGCGGCCGACGGCGCGCTGTCGGCCTATCAATTGCATGGCCGCGTCGCCGAGGCGCTGGGCGTCGCGGCGCGCACGCGCAAGGTCGCCGCAGGCAGTCCATCGCCGTTCGACCTGCTCACGCCGCTGATGCTCGACACCGGCCGCGCAACGGAGCTCGGCTACCGCTTCAGCCATACCGGCGACTGGATCGACAGCGCGATCCGCCAGCACGATCTGGCTCACGTCTGAACCACATCCCGTCAAACGACAACGCCGGCTCGAAGCCGGCGTTGTCGTTTGCGCTCAGGCCTGTTTCGCCTTCTCGCGCGCCACCCACCACAGCAGCAGCACGATCGCGCCATACGGAATCATGCTCAGCCAGTTCGCGCCCGCTCCTTCGAAGAACGGGTTCGAGGCCTGGGCCCAGGCGCCGATCGCGGCGTCGAAGTCGGTGAAGACGCCGGCCGTGATGGCGATGATGATGCCCGCCAGCGCGCCGCCGGCGATATAGCCCGAGGCCAGCAGCACGCCCGCGCTGCGGTCGCCCGCCGCCTGGCGCTCTTCTTCGTTCAGGTGCGCATTCTGCGGCAGCTTGTTGTTGCGGCGATCGGCCAGCCAGCGCACTGTGCCGCCGATCGCGATCGGCAGGGTCGCCACCAGAGGCAGGTAGACGCCGACCGAGAAGGCCAGCGAGGCGATGCCCGCCATCTCCAGCACGATCGCGATCATCACGCCGAACAGCACTAGCGTCCATGGCAGTTCCTGGTCCAGGATGCCCTTGATGATGTAGGACATCAGCACCGCCTTCGGCGCATCGTATTTCTTGACCTCGGTGCCGTCCGGACGCGTGCTGTGGTGGCCGTTGATGCCCGGATCGACCAGGTATGCCACCTCGCCCGCGGCGTCGACGAAGTATTTGCCGGCCGGGCCGCCCACCGTGTCCGTCTTGTGCCAGACCTTGTAGGTGTTGGGGTCGTCCTTGGCTTGTGGCCCCTGCAGCTGCGCGGTGTCGGTCAATGTCGTGGGGTCGACCGTGAGGCCAGGCGCCACCTGCGCCGCCGGCACGTAGACGGTGCCGGCTTCGTTCAGCTTGAGCAGGATCGGTCCCAGGATCAGGGCCGAGGCGAAGGCGCCGCACAGGATCGCATACTGCTGCATGCGCGGCGTCGAGCCGACCAGGTAGCCGGTCTTGAGGTCTTGCGAGGTGGTGCCGGCATTGCTTGCGGCGATGCAGACGATGGCGCCGACCGACAGCGCGGTCACATAATACTGGCCGCCGGTCCAGCCCATCACCAGGAAGATCAGGCAGGTGAACAGCAGGGTCGCCACCGCCATGCCCGAAATCGGGTTCGACGACGAGCCGATCTCGCCGGTCAGGCGCGAGGACACGGTGGCGAACAGGAAGCCGAACACCAGGATCAGCACCGCACCGAGCACGTTCATGTGCAGCGGCGTGGCCAGCGAGATGATGGCGATGATGGCCAGGCAGCCGATCACGACCCACTTCATCGGGATGTCGCGGTCGGTGCGCAGGGACACGTCGCCTTTCGACCCCTGCCTCACGCCGGCCAGCCCGCCGCGCAGGCCGTTCCAGATCGTCGGCAGCGAGCGCGCCAGCGAGATCAGGCCGCCCGCCGCCACCGCGCCGGCGCCGATGTACAGGATGTAGGAGGCGCGGATGTCGTCGCCCGTCATGTCGCGGATCGGAATCGTGGCTGGCGACAGCGGCACGGTCGCCAGCTCGCCGAAGAACTTGATCATCGGGACCAGCAGCAGCGAGGCCAGCACCCCGCCGGCCGCCATCGTGTAGGCGATGCGCGGGCCGATGATGTAGCCGACGCCCACCAGTTCGGGCGAGATCTCGGCGCCGATGCTGCCGGTCTTGAGCGGCGCGCCGAACTCGAAGTTGATGGTGTCGCGCCAGCCCTTGAACGACACGCCCAGCGTTTTATAGAGGATGCCGATGCCGAAGCCGCCGAAGATCAGCATCGCGCGCCTCTTCGCCGTCTTCATGGCTTCGCTGCCTTCCGCGCTGGCAGCGTCGCGCACCTCGCCCGCCGCTTCGCGCGAGACGTCGGTGGCGGCCGCCTTGAGCACCTCGGCGCAGGCCGTGCCTTCCGGGTATTTCAGCTCGCGGTGCTGGTCGACGATCAGCGTGCGGCGCAGCGGGATCATCATCAGGATGCCGAGCAGGCCGCCCAGCACGCCGACCAGCATCACGCGCGAGATCTCGAGGTCGAAACCGAGGATCATGATGGCCGGCATGGTCACGCCCAGGCCGAAGGCCAGCGATTCGCCGGCCGAGCCGGCCGTTTGCGCCACGCTGTTCTCGAGGATCGTCGATTCGCGCGCGCCGAGCTTCTTCGCCATGCCGAACAAGGTGATCGCGATCACCGCCACCGGGATCGAGGCGCTGACGGTCAGGCCCACCTTCAACACCAGGTAGAGCGAGGACGCGCCGAAGATCATGCCCAGGATGACGCCCATGATCAGGGCGCGCGGGGTCATCTCCGGCAGCTGGGCGGTGGCGGGGATGTAGGGCTTGAAGCCCGCCGGTTTCGAGTCGAATGGCATGGAATTCCTTCGTTGCGGATGCGGCCCGCCATGCCGGCGGCGGACCCAAAGCGAGAATATCGCACATGCACGAACGGAAAGAAAGCGCAGATTGAAAGCGATTATAATCGCCCGCTCATGGCCGTAAATATGGCGTAATAGCGAGAGTCAGGCAGTGAGCGACACCGACAAGAAGTCCGGAAACCCAATCCGCATGAAGCATGTGAATGCATTCATCCTGCTCGTGCTGGCGGCCCTGCTGCTCGCCGGCGCCGGCGCCGTCGTCTACGTGATGACGGCGATCCTTCCGAAGGTGCCGCCGATCGACGCCGTGACCGACTACCGCCCCAAGATCCCGCTGCGCATCTACACGGCCGACAATGTGCTGATCGGCCAGTTCGGCGTCGAGCACCGCGACTTCGTGCCGATCGCGAAGATCCCCTTGACGATGAAAACCGCCGTGCTCGCGATCGAGGACACGCGTTTCTATGAACACGGTGGCATCGACTTCATCCGCGCGCTGGGCGCGGCGCGCGCCAACCTGCGCGGCGGCTTCCGGCAAGGCGCATCGACCATCACGATGCAGGTGGCGCGCAACTTCTTCCTCACCAACGAAAAAACCCTCGCGCGCAAGTTCACCGAGATCGCGCTGGCCTACAAGATCGAGGACTCGCTCACCAAGGACCAGATCCTCGAGCTGTACATGAACCAGATCTACCTGGGCCAGCGCTCCTATGGCTTTTCGAGCGCGGCGCGCAGCTACTTCGGCAAGACGCTCGACCAGCTCACGCTGGCCGAGACCGCGATGCTGGCCGGCCTGCCCCAGAACCCGGCGCGCACCAATCCGGTGTCCAACCCCAAGCGCGCGCAGGCCCGCCAGCACGCCATCCTCAAGCGCCTGCTGGAACTGGGCGAAATCAACGAAACGCAATACCGCCAGGCGCTGGCGGAACCGCTGCGCGTCAAGCGCGACGCCGGCCAATCCTTCGCTACCCGCGCCGAATACGTGGCCGAGCTGGCGCGTCAGGCCGTCTACCAGCAGTTCGGCGAGGAAGCGTATACGCGCGGCATCACCGTCACCACCACCATCCTGGCGGCCGAGCAGAACGCCGCCTACGACTCGGTGCGGCGCAACGTGCTGGCCTATGACCAGCGCCATGGCTATCGCGGGCCGGAAGCGCGCGTCGAGCTGCCGCTGGATGCCGAGGAACGCGAGGAAGCGATCGTGGACGCGCTGCAGAAGCGCCCGAGCAGCGACGGCCTGCTGCCGGCCGTGGTGCTCAAGGCCAGCAGCGAAGAGGTGCTGGTCGACACGCTGTCCGGCGACGACGTCACCATCCGCGGCGCCGGACTCAAGTTCGCCGCCAATGCCTTGTCCCCCAAGGCGCGCGAGAACGTCAGGATCACCCCGGGCGCCATCATCCGCATCAGCAAGCGCACTGACAAGGATGGCGACTGGGCCATCACCCAGGTGCCGCAGGTGGCCGCGGCCTTCGTCGCGATCGACGCCGACACCGGCGCCTACCACGCGCTGGTGGGCGGCTTCGACTACAACCTGCAGAAGTTCAACCACGTGACCCAGGCCTGGCGCCAGCCGGGATCGAGCATCAAGCCCTTCGTGTATTCGGCTGCGCTGGAAAAAGGCTATTCGCCGACCACCCGCATCCTGGACGCGCCGATCGAGCTGCCCGGCGCCACGCTCGAGACGCCCTGGACGCCGCAGAACGACGACGGCGTGTTCGACGGCGAAGTCACGCTGCGCCAGGCGCTGGTGAAGTCGAAGAACGTGCCGACGGTGCGCGTGCTGCGCGCGGTGTCGGTCGACTTCGCCCACCAGTACCTGGAGCACTTCGGCTTCGACCTGGCGCGCCATCCGAAGAACTACACGATGGCCCTCGGCACCGGCGCCGTCACGCCGCTGCAGCTGGCCGGCGGCTATGCGGTGTTCGCCAACGGCGGCTACCGCGTCAAGCCCTACCTGATCGCGCGCATCCAGGACGGCAACGGCGCCGTCATCCTCGAGGCCGCGCCGCCACAAGCGAAGAACGAAGCCAACCGCGCGGTCACCGCGCGCAACGCCTTCGTGGTCGACAGCATGCTGCGCGACGTGGCCCGCTTCGGCACCGCCGCCGGCGCCACCAAACAGCTGGGACGGCAAGACCTGGCCGGCAAGACCGGCACCACCAACGACGCCGTCGACGGCTGGTTCGCCGGCTACGCCGGCAATGTGGTGGCGGTGTCGTGGATGGGCTACGACGAACCGCGTTCGCTGGGCGGCCGCGAATTCGGCTCGACGCTCGCCATGCCGATCTGGATCGACTACATGCGGGCGGCGCTGGCCAAGGCGCCGCCGGTGGAGCGCACGCCGCCCGAGGACGTGGTGCACGACGGCGAGGACTGGATCTATCCGGAATTCATCGATGCGGGCGAAACCCGCACGATCGACATCGAGCAGGCGCCCGTGGAACAGCCGCCGGACCTGCCGCCCGGCAGCCAGGAAGTGCCGCCCGACGCCTCGCCGTTCGACGAACGTCCGGCCATCGAGGCATTGCCGCCGATCGCGCCACCACCTGCGCCGCCACCGGCTGCGCCGCCGCCCGACCCGCCCGCCCAAAACAGCTTGTGGTAATCTTCCAGGTTCCCGGCATGGCAGCCGGGAACCTGGCGCACAGTCGCAGAGTCAGTACAGGGGCGGCTTATTTATCGCCCCATCCATCACGCATGCAGCACCGCACGCAGCATCCTGGCCACGCATCACCTTGCTTAAAGGAGAAGAATCATGGCGTATGTTGACGGTTTTGTCCTGCCCCTCCCTGAATCGAAGATCGACGAGTACCGCGCCCAGGCCAAACTGGCCGGCCAGGTCTGGCGCGAACACGGTGCGCTCGAATACCGCGAATGGATCGCGGACGACGTCAAGCCGGGCGAACACACCTCGTTCCCGCAGAGCGTCAAGCTGGAAGACGGCGAGACCGTCATCCTGGCATGGGCGGTATACGAGTCGCGCGCCCAGCGCGACGCCACGCTCGAGAAAGTGATGAAAGACCCGCGCCTGACCGACATGATGAAGCCGGGCGGCGTGCCCTTCGACGGCAAGCGCATGTTCTTCGGCGGATTCGAGAACCTGGTCGATCTGTAGCGGCCAGGCGTGTCGGAACGATACGCATATCGAGAAATGTGACGCCGAAGGGCGTGCACGGTTGACACTGCACCGTTTCACATGCAACATCTGTTTCTCACATTCAATAGCCGCGTAGCGGCATCCGACACCATGACCGCAACGCCCCTGACCTTCGACGCGCCCGACCTGGCTGCGCGCCTGGACCAATGCACGCCGGAACAGCTCGACGCGCTCGAGTTCGGCGTCATCGGCTTCGGCGCCGACAACAACGTCACGCTGTACAACGCCTTCGAATCCCGGGCCGCCGGCCTGTCGCCCCAGCGAGTGCTGGGCCAGCCCCTGTTCACGACCGTCGCCCCCTGCATGAACAATTTCATGGTGGCCCAGCGTTTCGAAGACGCCAAGGAAGAGAACATCGTGCTGGACGACACCATCGACTACGTGCTGACCCTGCGCATGCGCCCGGTCAAGGTGGCGCTGCGCCTGCTGTCGACCCCGGGTGGCGCCGCGCGCTACGTGCTGGTCCAGCGCCAGCCGCGGTAGGCCCCCGATGAGCCGGGAGTCACACGATATCGGCGCCGAGCACGAGGCGCTGATCCAGTTCCTGTACCTGGCGCCGGTGGGCCTGGTGCAGACCAACGTCCAGGGCGACGTCACCATGATGAATCCGGTGGCGGCCCAGCTCCTGATGCCGCTGTCGCGCGACGGCGGCCTGGACAACCTGTTCACGGCCCTGGCCCGGGTGGCGCCCGAATTACGCGAGCGAACCGACCGGCACGACGAACCCTACGGCAAGATCTGCGACGGCCTGCACGTCTACCTGGAAGCCGGCGCGGGCGCCAGGCGCGCGCCGCAGATCCTGGCGCTTACCCTGCTCAAGCTCGATCCCGAACGCATCATGGCGGTGATCGACGACATCACCGAACAGGTGCGGCGCGAGCGCCGGCTGCGCCAGAACGACGCCTGGCTCAACGCCATCCTCACCGGTGTCCAGGATTACGCCCTGGTGAGCCTCGACCTGCAGGGCCGGCTCTGCGACTGGAACGCGAGCGTCATGCGCGTCACCGGTTTCGGGCCCGAAGCCGTCGGCCGGCCGTTCACGATCTTCTATCCGCCTGACGCGGTGGCGCTCGAGTACCGCCAGGACCGGCTGCGCGAGGCCGACGCCAGCGGCTGGTCGCTCGACGAGGGCCGCCGCCAGCGCGCCGACGGCAGCGTGTTCTGGGGCAGCACGCTGGTCGCGCCGCTGCCGGAGCGCGAACCGCTGCCCGGCGACCTCGAGGGCGCCGCCTACTGCCTGATCCTGCGCGATCTCGGCAAACCACAGGACATGGCTGCCCGCCATCAGGAGAACGCCCATGCAGCATGAACCGGTCGACGCGTACGAAACGCTGGTGCAGTTCCTGTACCGGGCCCCGATCGGCCTGGCCCAGACCACGCTCGACGGCACGGTCGAGATGCTCAATCCGATGGCCTCGAACCTCCTGATGCCGCTCGCCACCGACGCCGGCCTGGATAACCTGTTCGGCGTGCTGGCGCCGGTCGCGCCCCAGCTGCCGGCCATGGTGGAAGCCTTCATCGAACCTTCCGGCATGATCTGCGAAGGCCTGCGCCTGCCGGTCGGCGTGCACCATCCCGCCAGCGGCTCGCTGCAGGTGCTGTCGCTCAACCTCACGAAGCTCGACCCCGAGCGCCTGATGGCGACCGTGGCCGACGCCACTTTCGAGGTCCAGCGCGAGCAAGAGATGCTGTCGCGGCGCCTGCGCAACGCCGCCCGCACCGACAGCCTGACCCGCATGCCCAACCGCGCGGCGGTGCGCGAAGAGCTTCAGCGCCTGCTCGCGCGGCCGCAGGACGGGAACGGCTTCGCCGTGCTCACCCTGAACTGCGACCGCTTCCGCCAGCTCAACGACAGCCTGGGCCAGGCCGGCGGCGACCAGCTGCTGATGCACATGGCCGACCGCCTGCGCGGCGCATTGCGCCCGCCCACGAACCTGATCGAACCGGTCACGCGCAGCGGCCAGCTGGCGGCGCGCGTCGGCGCCGACGAATTCGTCGTGGTGCTGGACGGCCTGCGCACACGGCATGACGCCGAACGGGTCGCACTGCGCCTGCTGGAAGCCCTCGCCCACCCGTATGTGATCGGCGGCCACGAGATCGTGTGCAGCGCCAGCCTGGGGCTGGCTTGGGGCCCCGACGCGGTGGCGCACGATGAGCACGATGAGCACGATGCCGACAGCCTGCTGCGCGACGCCGGCATCGCCATGGTCGAGGCCAAGCGCGCCGGCGGCAACCGCCACGCGGTGTTCGAGGCCAGCATGCGCGAGCGTGCGGCGCGCCGCGCCGACATCGAAGCCGACCTGCGCCAGGCCCTGGCCGAGGAACAGCTGTTCGTGGTCTACCAGCCGGTGGTGCGCCTGCTGCCGGACGGTGGCGTCGATCGCGCGGCCGGGGTCGAGGCGCTGGTGCGCTGGCGCCATCCGCAACGCGGCATCGTGCCGCCGATCGAATTCATCCAGGTGGCCGAAGAGTGCGGCCTGATCGGCGCTTTGGGCGACTTCGTGCTGGCGCGCGCCTGCAGCGACTTCATGGACTGGCAGGCGCGTCTTGGCGACGCGGCGCCGCGCCTGATGGCGGTCAACCTGTCGCGCGCGCAGCTCGGCCAGGCCGGCTGGATCGCCAGCGTCGCCGCCGTGCTGCGCGCGACCGGCATGCCGCCCGCCTGCCTGCAGCTCGAAGTCACCGAAAGCCTCGCGGCCCAGGACCAGGACACGCAGGTCCGCCTGCACGAGCTGAAGGCGCTCGGCGTCAAACTGGCGCTGGACGACTTCGGCACCGGCTACTCGTCGCTGTCGAGCCTGCACCTACTGCCGGTGGACACGGTCAAGATCGACCGCTCTTTCGTGTGCCAGGCCGATACCAGCTTCCACCACCGGGTGCTGATCGAGGCGACCGTGAAGGTGGCGCAGAGCCTGGGCATGACGACGGTGGCCGAAGGCATCGAGACCCGCTCGCAGCTCGACGTGGTGCGGGAGCAGCGCTGCGACAAGGTGCAGGGATATTATTTCAGCCGGCCACTGCCGGCGTCGGAACTGCTCGACTGGCTGGCCCTGGAAACAGCTACGGCCTGACGCCTGGCTAAGGTGGATTCCTACAGGGGTATCCGATGTGTTCCTATTCTCGCTGATCGAAGACGTTGCGAGAATACAAACATGCAAATACCCAAGGAGAACACCATGAAACGCACCATTCAAAGCGCAGTTCTCGCCGGCATGATGGCTTTCGGCCTGGCTGCCTGCAACACCACCGACACCACGACCGATTCAATGCGCGGCAGCACAGGCACCGGCGCAACCACCGGCAGCGGAGTGCAAACCCCGAGCACCACCGGGGGTGAAAACAGCTGGAATTCGGGCGCCAACGGCGCCAGCGGCGTCAATGCCGCTTCCGGCACCACCAGCAACAACCAGCAAACCACCGACATGCCGGTCAGCCGCTGAGCCGAGGCGCCTGGATCGGGCCCACAATGCGTGAGCCTGATCCTACAAGTATTGACGTTGTCTTCCTATTTCATGCGTATGGCTGACCTCGCATGATGAGCAACCTCACCAATCAAGGAGAAGCACGATGAAGACGATCCAGACCGTACTGCTGGGCGGCGTGATGGCGTTTGCCCTGGCCGCCTGCAACACCACCGACACCACCGGCACCACCAGCGGCTCGTCCTCGATGGGCACGACCCAGGCCGGCTCGACCGGCAACCCGACCGTCGACGCCCAGATGGGCATTAGCCCGAACGACGTGCAGAACACCGGCCCGGCCAACGCCACCGGCAATGCCTCCACCCCAACCAATACCGGTCACACCACCACCGGCTCGAACAACGGCCAGTAACAGGTGACCCGGCGAAAGGCCCGGCGCCGCGCAAGCGGCGGCCGGGCCGTTTCCGTTCACGGCCGACGTTCGCGATAGAATGGACGCATGCCCTCTTCCCCCAACGTCGCATGCCCATGAAACGCTGGCTTGCCCGCCTGTTCGGCACGCGCGAAGCGGGCCTGCCAAGCGCCGTCTCTTCCGACGTCGGTGGCGATCGCCCCGGCGCTTGCGCCGATGAGGCGACCCTGGCCGACCTCGACCTCGACCTCGCCTTCTTCCACTGGCTGGCCGGACCGCACGTGACAGGGCGGCCCGCCCCCGACGGTCCCGTACTCGACGAGCTGGCGCGCCTGGCGCGCGATCCGCACGACGCTGCGGCGCTGGTGCCGCGGGTGCCTGCCGTGATTCCGCAACTGCTGCGCAGCCTGCGCGTGGACGACACCGGCGCCGGCGCGCTGGCGCGCCAGGTGGCTCAGGACCCGGTGCTGGTCGCCGAGGTGATCCGCGAGGTGAACAGCCCCTGTTTCCAGCCCGCGTCCCCGATCCGTAATCTCGAAGGAGCGGTGCTCCTGCTTGGCCAGAACGGCCTGCGCATGCTGCTGGCCCGGGTCGCCTTCCGTCCGATCATCAGCCAGCAGGCCGGCCCGCTGGCGCGGCTGGTCGCGCCGCCGCTGTGGCGCCAGTCCGAGTTGTGCGCCCAGGCGGCCGGCTTGCTGGCGCCGCGCAGCAAAGCCGATCCCTTCGAGGCCTATCTGGCGGGCCTGCTGCACAACATCGGGCTGGTGGTGGCCTTTCGCGTGATCGAGCAGCTGCTGGCGCCGGGCGCCCTGCCCGACGGCGACGCCTTCGGTACGCGCATGGTGGCGGCGGCGCGCCTGATCTCGGCCCGCATCGCCGACGCATGGGAACTGCCGCCCGCGATCGGCCACGCGATCGCGCACCTGGGCGACGCCGGCGCCCTGCCGACCCTGCTGCGGGACGCCGACCGGCTGGCCAAGCTGCAGATGCTGGCCGGGAGCGGCCAGCCCCTTTTCGTGCGCGCCGTGCTGGCGCTGCCGCCGGAAGCCCGGCAAATCTACGATCGCCTTCTCGAACAATCCGACCGCCAGGACGCCTGAATGCCGTTTCCCATCGAAGAAAAACTCGTGATCGGCGTCGCCTCCAGCGCGCTGTTCGATCTGTCCGAATCGCACCAGGTCTACCTCGAACATGGGCCCGACGAATACCGCGCCTACCAGGAGCGCCAGCGCGACGTCGTGCTCGCGCGCGGCGTGGCCTTTCCCTTCATTCGGCGCTTCCTCAGCATCAACAGATGCTTCCCGCAGCAGGCGCCGGTCGAGGTCGTGCTGTTCTCGCGCAACTCGCCCGAGACCGGGCTGCGCGTGATGCGCTCGATCGCCCACTACGGTCTCGATATCTCGCGCGCCGTGTTCATGACCGGCAAATCGCCCTATCCCTACCTGCCGGCCTTCAACGCCGCGCTGTTCCTGAGCGCGAACGAGGAAGACGTCAAGAGCGCGATCGACGTCGATTATCCGGCCGGCCTGGTGCTGCCTTCGCGCAGCGCCGAGGTTGGGGACGAACGTGCAGACGACATCGAGCTGCGGGTGGCCTTCGACTTCGACGGAGTGCTGGCCGACGACGAATCCGAGACGGTCTACAAGCGCGCCGGCCTGGGCGAGTTCCACGCCCACGAGACGCTGCACATGGCGCGCCCACATCAACCGGGCCCGCTGGCCGGGATGTTCCGCAAGCTGGCCATGCTGCAGCAGCTCGAGAAGGACGCCGAGCGCGACGACCCTGCCTACCGCCGCATCGTGCGCATCGCCATCATCACGGCGCGCAGCGCGCCCGCGCACGAGCGCGTCGTCACCACGCTGGGCAGCTGGGGCGTCTCGGCCGACGAGACCTTCTTTCTGGGCGGGATGGACAAGAGCCGTGTGCTGTCGGTGTTCAAGCCGCACATCTTCTTCGACGACCAGCTCGACCATCTCACCTCCGGCCCGGGCGGCACGATCCCGATGGTGCACGTGCCGTTCGGGGTCGCGAACCGGCGCGTGGCCGATGCAGCGTCCGGCGCGCCTACAGGCGTGGCAATGCCATCAGGCGATCCAGCTCCGGCTGCATAGCCCTGGCCCAGATGGCATAGCCGGCTGCATTCGGGTGCAGCGCGTCCGGCATCACGTTTGGCGGCAAGCTGCCGTCAGCGTCCAGGAAAGCCTTGTTCACGTCCAGGAAGAACACGCGGCGCCCGTCGGCCAGCGCAGGCAGGCGCGCGTTGACCTGGTCATTGAGGCGACGCAGTGGACCGTCGGCGCCCGCATCGCGCGGGAAGATCGCCAGCAGCAGGATGCGCGTGCGCGGCAGGCGCTGCTTGAGTTCCTCGAGATTGCGTTCGATGCCGGCCGCCGTGATGGCCGGAAAGTCGCGCCGATGCCCGGTGTTGTTGGTGCCGATCAGGAGCACCGCCACCTTCGGGTCGATGCCGTCCACCTCGCCGTGCCGCAGGCGCCACAGCACGTTCTCGGTGCGGTCGCCGCCGAAGCCCAGCGCCAGCGCATCGTGGCGCGCATAATGCTTCTGCCACACCTGCGCGCCTTCCTTTTCCCAGCCCTGGGTGATCGAATCGCCGATGAAGACCAGTTGCGGGCTGCGGCCCTCAAGGACCATGCGCCTGGCCTCGTCCAGCTTCTGCTGGTGGCGCGGCAGCCACCATGAGGTGGACCACGCTTCGTTGAGCGTGGAAGGCGTGACGGCCACCGTGCGCCAGTCGGGACATGGCGTATTGGGCACGCCCTCCTGCGCGAACGCCACGTTGGCGACGGCGACCTGGCCGCTGCCGGTGCCTTCGAGCAGGAAAGGCCGCGTCACGGCGCCAAAATCGTCGCCGTCGCGGGCGAAGCACGACATCGACAGCACGATGCGCTGCCAGCCCTTGCCCTGGGCGGCGCGTCCCGGCAGCACGTAGGAGACGTGGCGCTCGCAATCGTCGCCGCAGCCGACCCGGAACAGGATCCCGCCCTTGTCGAGCGCATCGACCTTGAGGTCGAAGGCCAGGGTACCGGCCGCCAGGTAGGGGCGCAGGTCGAACGACGGGCCGGCAAGGCGCACGCCGCTTTTCCAGATGCTATTCCAGCGCAGGGTCAGGGCCCCGCGGCCGCCCGGCCCTTCGCTGCGCGCCAGTTCGATCGCGCTGCCGGGGAATTTGTCCCGGATGCCCGCATCGGCGTCGACGCGTTCGCCCAGCAGGACGTGCTCGGTATCGGGAGCGACCGCCGATACCGTCACGCCCTGGCGCGGCGCGCCGTCGAACAAGACCAGGTCGGCGGGTGGCGCCGCATGCGCAAGGGCGGGCAGCATGGATGCGATCGATAGGGATAAGGCGGCCAGTCCTGCACGCATGGATGTCTCCTGTCTTTATTTTGTGGAAACAGGATCATGCGCGAGTTCAGGCCGGACCACAACCGTTCTTCCTCTTCAGCTCCGGCAGATCCAACCTCGGAACACCCCACCGACATAGAACACGTCGATATCGCTGAAGCCGGCCTCGCGCAACAATGCCTCGTCTTCGTGCGGGGACAGCACCGGCAGGCTGGCCTCGATGCCCTCGCGCCGCTGGCGCGCCATCTCCGGCGCTACCCCACCCGCCACCGCGAAGGCCTCGTCGCGCGCCATCCAGCGCGCGCGCTCCCCGGGTCCGGCCGCGACGCTCATGTGCATGACGACGAAGGGGCTGCCGGGCTTGAGGCGCGCATGGATCGCGCCCAGCGCATGGCGGCGCTCGGCCGGCGGCATGAAGTGCATCGTCAGCAGACAGGCCGCCGCGTCGAACGGACCTGGCGGCGCCACATCGACATAGCCCTGGTGCAGGCGCACCCGGTCGCCGTGCGCCGCGACCAGTTGCCGCGCCAGGTCGAGCATCGCGGCCGATGGGTCGACGCCGTCGAAGGTCCATCCCGGCTGGCCGTCCGCGAACGCCTTCAGTTCCAGGCCGCCGCCGGCGCCCAGCACCAGCACCCGCGCGTCAAGGGGTGCGTGCTCGGCCAGCAGTACCCGCGCCATGCGCTGCATGTCGGCGAAGCCGGGGACGAACCTTGGCGGGCCGTCGTGGTAGCGCGCCACCATGGCAGGATCGTGAAAATGAGACATCATAGCCCTCGTCGAGATTTTTCGTAACTTATCATATTACGTGAACGGAGTCGGTGCAAGTGTCAGGGCGGGCTGGTGCGCCTTCGTCTATAATTGACGCCTACTTTTGACGCGAACGTAACAGCACGCTGCATGCCTTTCGACCTCAAGAAACACCTCCCCAAACCAGGCCAGCGTTTCGTGCTGCCGCTGGCGCACGGCTCGTCCGACGCCTATGCCCTCGCCACCGCCGCGCTGGCCCTGAAGGCCAACGGCCAGATGCTCACCGTCGTCGTCGCCAACGCGAGCGACGGCCAGCGCCTGCTCGACGAGATCCCCTGGTTTGCGGACGGCAAGCTGTCCTGCCACCTGCTGCCTGACTGGGAAACGCTGCCCTACGACGCGTTCTCGCCGCACCAGGATCTGGTGTCGGAACGCCTGGCAACCCTGCACGAGATCCGCAACGGCCAATGCGACGTGCTGGTGGTGCCGGCCACCACGGCGCTCGTGCGCCTGGCCCCGCCATCGTTCCTGGCCGCCTACACCTTCTTCTTCCGCCAGGGCGAGCGCCTGGACGAAGCAAAGCTCAAGGCCCAGCTGACGCTGGCCGGCTATACCCACGTCTCGCAGGTGATGTCGCCGGGCGAGTACTCGGTGCGCGGCGGCCTGATCGACCTGTTCCCGATGGGCTCCGTGCTGCCCTACCGTCTCGACCTGTTCGGCGACGACATCGAATCGATCCGCACTTTCGACGCCGACACCCAGCGCTCGCTCTATCCGGTCAAGGAAGTGCGCCTGTTGCCGGGCCGCGAGTTCCCGATGGACGACGCGGCCCGCACCGCCTTTCGCGGCCGCTGGCGCGAGCGTTTCGAGGGCGATCCGACCCGCTCGCCGATCTACCGCGACATCGGCAACGGCATCGCCTCGGCCGGCATCGAATACTACCTGCCGCTGTTCTTCGACGAGACGGCCAACCTGTTCGACTACCTGCCGCTTGAAGCGCCGGTAGCCCTCGTGGGCGACATCGATGCGGCGATCCAGCGCTTCTGGCTCGACACCGAGTCGCGCTACCGCTTCCTCAAGAGCGACCGAGAACGGCCGATCCTGGAACCGCATGAGCTGTTCCTCGGCGCCGAGCAGTTCTTCACCTGCATCAAGCCGCACGGCCGCTGGAATATCGCGCGCGATCCTGCTGCGCCGGCCTCGGAGCTGTCGGCGCCGATCCCCGACATCGCCGTCAACCGCCGGCTGGACGACCCGCTGACCAATCTGCGCGCCTACCTGCAGCGCAGCGATACGCGCGTGATGATCTGCGCCGATTCGGCCGGCCGCCGCGAGACCCTGCAGCAGTACTTCGGCGAATACAAGCTGGACCTGGCGCCGGTGGAAGGCTTCGAGGGCTTCCGCCAGAGCGACGCCCGCCTGGCGCTGGGCGTGGCCCCGCTACAGGCCGGTTTCGAACTGCTCGATGCCGAATCCGGCCACCTGGTGTTCATCACCGAGACCGAGCTGTATGCGGGTTCGGGCCGGCGCGCCGGCAAGAAGAAGCAGGAAGCGACGAGCCAGGTCGAGTCGATGGTGCGCGACCTGTCGGAGCTCAAGATCGGCGATCCGGTGGTCCACATCAACCACGGCATCGGCCGCTACATGGGCCTGACCAGCATGGACCTGGGCGAAGGCGAGACCGAGTTCCTGCACCTGGAATACGCCAAGGACACCAAGCTGTATGTGCCGGTGTCGCAGCTGCACGTGATCTCTCGCTATTCCGGCGCCTCGCCCGAGGACGCGCCGCTGCACTCGCTCGGCTCGGGCCAGTGGGAAAAAGCCAAGCGCAAGGCCGCCGAGCAGGTGCGCGACACCGCCGCCGAGCTCCTGAACCTGTACGCGCGGCGCGCCGCGCGCCAGGGCCATTCGTTCGAATATTTGAACATCGACTACGAGAACTTCGCCCAGAGCTTCGGCTTCGACGAGACGCCGGACCAGGCCGAAGCCATCCATAACGTGATCAAGGACATGACCTCGGGCCGGCCGATGGACCGCCTGGTGTGCGGCGACGTCGGCTTCGGCAAGACCGAGGTCGCGCTGCGCGCCGCCTTCATCGCCGTCATGGGCGGCAAGCAGGTCGCGATCCTGGCCCCGACCACCCTGCTGGCCGAGCAGCACGCCCAGACCTTCGCCGACCGCTTCGCCGACTGGCCGGTCAAGATCGCCGAGCTGTCGCGCTTCCGCACCGGCAAGGAGATCAACAATGCGATCAAGGGCATGGCCGACGGCACGCTCGACATCGTGATCGGCACCCACAAGCTGCTGTCTCCCGACGTCAAGTTCACGCGCCTCGGACTGGTGATCATCGACGAAGAACACCGCTTCGGCGTGCGCCAGAAAGAGGCCCTGAAGGCCCTGCGCGCCGAGGTCGACGTGCTGACCCTGACCGCGACCCCGATCCCGCGCACGCTGGGCATGGCGCTGGAAGGCTTGCGCGATTTCTCGATCATCGCCACCGCCCCGCAGAAGCGCCTGGCGATCAAGACGTTTGTCCGCAGCGAAGACGGCTCGATCATCCGCGAGGCCTGCCTGCGCGAACTGAAACGCGGC
This sequence comes from Massilia oculi, assembly GCF_003143515.1. Classification (NCBI taxonomy): domain Bacteria; kingdom Pseudomonadati; phylum Pseudomonadota; class Betaproteobacteria; order Burkholderiales; family Oxalobacteraceae; genus Massilia; species Massilia oculi. The sequence continues at coordinate 433,450 of NZ_CP029343.1, forward strand.
GGCCAGATCTACTTCCTGCACAATGAAGTGGACACCATCGAGAACCGCCGCGCGATGCTGCAGGAGTTGTTGCCCGAGGCGCGCATCGGCGTGGCCCACGGCCAGATGCACGAGCGCGACCTCGAGAAGGTGATGCGCGACTTCGTGGCCCAGCGCTTCAACATCCTGCTGTGCACGACCATCATCGAGACCGGCATCGACGTCCCGACCGCGAACACGATCATCATGCACCGCGCCGACAAGTTCGGCCTGGCCCAGCTGCACCAGCTGCGCGGCCGCGTCGGCCGTTCGCACCACCAGGCCTATGCCTACCTCCTGGTGAACGACCTGTCGAACCTGACCAAGCAGTCGCAGCGCCGCCTGGACGCAATCCAGCAGATGGAAGAACTGGGCAGCGGCTTCTATCTCGCCATGCACGACCTGGAAATCCGCGGCGCCGGCGAGGTGCTGGGCGAGAACCAGTCCGGCGAGATGCTCGAAGTGGGCTTCCAGCTGTATTCCGACATGCTCAACGAGGCGGTGCGCGCGCTCAAGGCCGGCAAGGAGCCCGACCTGGCGGCGCCGCTGTCGTCGACCACCGAGATCAACCTGCACGTGCCGGCCCTGCTGCCCGCCGACTACTGCGGCGACGTGCACGAGCGCCTGTCGATCTACAAGCGCCTGGCCAACTGCGAGAGCCAGGACTGCATCGATTCGATGCAGGAGGAGCTGATCGACCGCTTCGGCAAGATGCCGGATGCGGTCAAAGCGCTGGTCGAGACGCAACGCCTGCGCATCGCGGCCAGGCGCGTGGGCATCGTCAAGATCGACGCCCATGGCGAGGCGGCCAGCCTGCAGTTCATGGAAAAGCCGCCGATCGACCCGATCAGGATCATCACGCTGATCCAGAAGAACCGCCAGGTCAAGCTGGCCGGCCAGGACAAGCTGCGCATCACGGCCAGCATGCCCGACCTGGCGGCGCGCGTGAACCAGATCAAACAGACCATCAAACAACTGCTCGCCTGACGAGAACGACATTCATGACCACGAACCTGGTGCTGCAAGGACCGCAGGCTGATCAAGCAACCCTCGAACGCCTGGCGCATCTGGCCAGGCCGCAACGACTGACCGCGCTCGGCGCCCGCTGCTTGCGCGCCGACGGCGTCGAATACAGCGCCGCGCTCAAGCAGGAGATCGACGCCGCCGCCTTCGCGGCCGGCGTCGACGCCACCTTCATCGCGGCCGGGCGTACGCTGTCCGACTTCAGGCTGGTGGCGATGGACATGGATTCCACCCTGATCACCATCGAGTGCATCGACGAGATCGCCGACATGCAGGGCCTCAAGCCGCAGGTGGCGGCGATCACCGAAGCGGCGATGCGCGGCGAGCTCGATTTTTCCGAGAGCCTGACGCGGCGCGTGGCCCTGCTGGAAGGACTGGATGCATCCGCCCTGCAGCGCGTCTATGACGAGCGCCTGCGCATCTCGATGGGCGGCGAAGCGATGCTGCAGGCGGTACAGGCGGCCGGCCTCAAGACCCTGCTGGTGTCGGGCGGCTTCACTTTCTTTACCGACCGCCTCAAGCCGCGCCTGGGCCTGGACCACACCCACGCCAACGTGCTGGAAGTCATCGACGGCAAGCTGAGCGGCCGCGTCCTGGCAGCATCGTCGACGCCGAGGAAAAGAAGCGCACCGTGCAACGCGTATGCGCGCAACTCGGCATCGATCCCGCGCAGGCCATCGTCATGGGCGACGGCGCCAACGACCTGAAAATGATGGGCATCGCCGGCCTGTCGGTGGCCTTCCGCGCCAAGCCGGTGGTGCGCGAACAGGCCGATGTCGCCCTCAATTTCTCGGGCCTGGATGGCTTGCTGACGATTCTCGCCTGACGTTTCCGCCTTGCTGTTCCTGGGCATCTGCTGATTTTTAGCTGGCAACCCTTCCCATCAGAAATCCGCACGACGCAGCGCAAACAATGTAAGCGACCGAACCCGCGTCGCATGCGCTCTGCGCTATCGTTGACTGGCGCTCGCACCGCGACCGCCAGTTCTCGACCTTTCTCAGGAGCCCGCCATGTCCTTTCCGGATTCCAGTGCCTCCGACTCGCCCGTCATTCCCTCCTCGTCGCCCTCCAGGACGACCATGGCGTCGACCGCGGCGTTGACCAGACCCGACGACGCCTCCTGCTCGGCGCACCGGTCCTGGCGGGCGCGCTGGCCGCGCCGGCGGCCGACGTACTGGCCCAGGCCGGCCTGCCCGAGCGCTGGAGCGCCGGCTGGGGCTGCGCGCCGGCCGGCCCGCCGCCGCCCGCCTCGCTGCAGACTTTCACCAACCAGACCTTGCGCCTGATCGTGCGCACCAGCCTCGGCGGCAACCGCGTGCGCATCCGGCTGTCGAACGAGATGGGCGATACCGAGTTGCGGCTGACGGCCGCCCATGTCGGCCTGCGCGCCGGCGGCGCCGTCGTCACGGCCGGCACCAGCCGCCAGCTCACCTTCGGCGGGCGCCCCGGCGTCACGATTCCGGCCGGTGCGCCGGCGGTATCCGATCCGGTCTCGCTGCCGGTGGCGCCGTTCACCGATCTGGCGATCAGCCTGTATTTTCCCGGCACGGTCCAGGCGACCACGATCCATCACGCCGCCTACCAGGCCAGTTATGCCTCGACCACGGGCGACTTCGGGGCCCAGGCCTCGCTTCCGGTCCAGCGCGCCTTCGCCTCCTGGCCCTTCCTCACCGAGGTCGACGTCGACCGCGCGGCGCCGGTGCTGGTGGCGGTGGGCGACTCCGTCACCGACGGCGTGGGCAGCACCTCCAACGGCAACCGGCGCTGGCCCGACTACCTGGCGCGCCGCATCCAGTCCGAGCTCGGCAGCAATCGCATCGGCGTCGTCAACCGCGGCATCTCGGCCAACCGCATGCTGGCCGACACGCCCACCGCCCTGTTGGCCGGCAGGGACTTGCTGGAACGTTTCGACCGCGACGTGCTGTCCACCGCCGGCGTGCGCGGGCTGGCGGTGCTGATCGGCATCAACGACATCGTCTACAGCCCATCGTCGGCGCCGATCCCGGCCAACGACCTGATTGCCGGCTACCTGCAACTGGTGACGCGCGCCCACCTGCACGGCATCCCGGTGCTCGGCGCGACGCTGCCGCCCTTCCTCGGCTTCGTCTACTACACACCGGCGCGCGAGGCGGTGCGGCAGGCGGTCAATGCCTGGATGCGCAGCGCGCTCCCGTTCGACCTGCTGGCCGACGTCGACCTGGCGCTGCGCGACCCGAACGACCCGCAGCGGCTGCGCTCCGCCTACGACAGCGGCGACCGCCTGCATCCGAACGACGTCGGCTACGAGGCGCTGGCGGCGGCGGTGCCGCTGGCGGTGCTGTCGTCGCTGATGGGCGCCTGAGGGCGGACGGGGGCTGCTCCGGGGTGGCGCCGTGTAACAGGGTGTAATTCCTCCAGCACACTGGCTCGGGGTTCCGTATGATGGCAATATCAGGAGGACACCGTCATGAAAAATATTGCCATCATTCTCGGGTCGCTCGGTCTGCTGGCCGGCTGCGCCGCGCCCGGTCCGACCTATACCTACGCGCAACCGTCCGATCCCAGCCAATGGCGGGTCGTCTCGGTCACCCAGGTGCCGGTCGGCACGGGCGCCCAGGTTGCAGCCTCCGGCGAGGGTGGCGTCGTCACCTCGACGCCGATCGCCACTGCGGCGCCGGGCTCGGGCTGGACGACGACGTCGGTGACGCCGGTCTATCGCACCCAGCAGCCAGCGCCAGTGTTTGTGCAACAACAACCGGTATGGGTGCAGCAGCAGCCGGTCTACGTGCCGCAGCCAGTGGTCGTCGCGCAGCCGCGTTACTGGTATCCGCCGATTTCGATCGGACTGGGCTTCGACTTCGGCCGCAGCAGCTGGCATGGCCATCGCCATCGTGGCTGGGGTGGGAGCATCGGGACGCGCTGGCCCTATGGCTGGTAAGAAACGCAGTAACAAACAAAGCCGGCCGATGCCGGCTTTGTCGTGTCTGGCCCTCGCCCGATCGAGCGGCTTTTGCCGGGCAGTCAGACCACCGCAGCGCTGAACGACCCCGGCCGCCGCGCAAGCAGATGGGACAGCCGTTGAAGACCCGCCTGCAAGCGTCCACGGTCCCTGATGCTGCCGAGCGAGATGCGGATGGCGTTCACGGCGTCGCTGCCGGTCGCGAATGCCTCCGCCGGCGTGACGGCGATGCCCTCGCTGTCGGCTGCCCGCGCAAGCTGCGACGGGGTCCAGTACGCCGGCAGCTCGAGCCATACATGCAGGCCGTCACCAAACCCGCCATAGCGCCCCGCCAGGATATCCCGCGCCATCCGGTGGCGCAGTCGCGCCTCCTTGCGCACGCCTTCCATCAACCGGTCAGCCGAACCATCGAGGATCCACTGGGTTGCCAGCGCGGCGCTCAAGGGACCGACCATCAGCGCGAACGATCTGAGCGCGGCGAGGAAACGTTCGCGTTCCCCTGGATCGCGCACGAGCACGAAGGCGACGCGCAAGCCGGGCGTCAGGCATTTCGACAGGGTCGAGATGTAGATCACCTGTTCCGGGGCAAACGTGGCAATGGGCGGTGGCGGGGCATCGGCAAGCAGCCAGTAAGGATCGTCCTCGACGATGCGTACATCGCAGCGCTGCGCGATGCTGGCGAGTTCCTTGCGCCGGCTTTCCGGCATGGTGATGGCGGTCGGGTTCTGCAATGTGGGATTGAGGTAGACCAGCCTGGGCTTGTGCCGGCGGCACGCTGCCTCGAACATCCCGGGCGCCATCCCGTGATGGTCCGCTTCAACCGCGACGATGCGCCGGCCGAATTGGGTCGCTGCCGTACGCAAGCCGGGGTACGTGATCGGCTCCGCCAGGACGACGTCGCCGGGCGCCGTCAGCGCGAGGATCGATGCGGCGATCGCCGCTTGCGCACCCGGACAGACAATGAGCCGGCCGGGATCCGGATGTCCAAACATCGGCCCGAGCCATCTGGCGCCGGCCTTGCGGTCGGCGTCGCTGCCCCGCCCAGGTGGTAAGTCATCAGCAATTCACTGTCCGCCCTCATCAGGACTTGCGACAAGCCTTGCTTCATCATGTCGTCGAAGTCCACCCCATCCGGCGGCGGCGGCGTGTTCATGCTCAGGTCGAGGATCGGGTTCAGTTCGACTTTCGGCGCCGCGACATACGTGCCCCTGGCGCCACGGCCTTCCAGCAGGTTGCGGCGCCTGGCTTCATCATAGGCGCGCGTGACCGTCGTCAGGTCGACGTCCAGCCGGGCCGCCAACAGGCGCTGCGGCGGTAGACGGTCGCCCGGTTTCAGCGATCCGTCCACCAGCGCCGCCTGCAGGGCATCGGCAATCTGCAAGAACCGGGGCCGCCATGCGTGGCCAGGCGCGGCAACCAGCCTGGCGCCTGGTCATCTTGTATGGATTTCAACTGGGACATTTTGTCTCGATGTATGGAGATTGCTTTCAAGTAGTATGCCTCAATGCGCTGGCACCCTACCCCATGCCTGTACAACGCCCCGAGGTTGCGCTCCTCAAGATTGCATCAAGTCATAGCCGGAAATACTCGAAATCATGGAATGGATCCCTGTCGTCTTCGTCATATTCAAGGGACTCGTGCTGGGCACGGGCATGTTCTTCGCCATCAAATGGCATTACGACCAGGGGAGGAAAGGGAAGATCGAGGAAAGGCGCGCGGTGCTGCGCGCGGCGGGCAAGGTGGCCGCCATCTTTGTGCTGTCGCTGCTGGCCCTGGGACTGCTCACCTACTTCATTGTCACCAGGCTGCGCCTGGACCTGAGCCTGTCGTGACCACGCCGGCGGCCGCCGGGAGCGACGCGCCGCGCCCCCGGTCGACCGCCGCTCACTGAGGATCAGTGGCCGTGCTGGCGCTCGTACTCGTCCGCCTCGGCCTTGGTGGCGTGAATGACGCCGTCCGGATGCTCGGGCGGGGTGTACAGCGTGTACAGGCGCATCGGCTCGGTCTTCGAGGTATTGATGACGTTGTGCTCGGTGCCGGCCGGGATCACGACGGCGACGCCGTCTTCCAGCTTGTGTTCTTCGCCGTCCAGCAGCGCCACGCCCTCGCCCGCTTCGACGCGGATGAACTGGTCGTGGCCATCGTGGTGCTCGAGGCCGATCTCTTCACCCGGCTGCAGGGTCATGATGACCAGCTGGCTGCGCTTGGTGGTGTACAGCACCTCGCGGAAGTTGTTTCCTGCAAGCGTTTTTTCTTCGATATTGATGCTATAGCCCGACATGGGATTCTCCAGGATGCTGCGCGCAAGGCAAAAAGCCGCGCGCGGTGGTTCACGGGCGGCCGATGCCGCTCTGTCATCGATTGTATAAGAGCCGGACGATTCGCGTACAGCGGCCCCCCGCACGGCCGCCATTGTCGAGTCAGCTCGCGCCGAACAGGTCGTTGGCATCGAGGATCGCCCAGGCGATCTCGGGCCGCTCGGCCAGGCGCCGGCGCACCGCCGCCGGCACCGACTGGCGCAGCTTCCTGCACAGCCCGGGACGCTCCTCGAGCACGATCACGATGCCGCGCACGGTGCGCACCTCGTTGGGGCCGGGCGCGATGCGCAGCTCGCTGCCGACGTTCTTGCGGATCAGGTTCTGCACGTGCTGCAGGTCGGCATAGCTGTCGACGCGCGCGATGCGCTCGATCAGCTTCTGTTCCTGCTGACGGTCGATCAGGAGGGGCCGCCGGTCGGCCGCCGGGTCGGCCAGTACCTGTTCGCGCGCGCACACGCAGGCGCCCGGCGGGCACTCGACCCGCAGGGGCATGCCGGCGACAGGCGCCGGAGAATGGGATGGTGTTGCGGCAGAGGTAGTCACGCTCACGGGTGGAAGTCGGGTCCCTCGGACGATTCTACATCGGCAAAGTCGTCCAAGGGGCCTTCGGTGCGCTGCCCCACCGCCGCCAGCAACGCCGCCATGCGCTTGTAGTGCGAGCCCTTCCAGTAGACCCGCAGGCAGTTGTCGCAAGTGGTAAAGCTGTCGTGCAGCGCGCGCACCGATTCCGGCAGGCGATCGAGCACGCCGGCCTTGTCGACCGCGCGCAGCGGCACATTGCAGTGCAGGCATAGCGAGAACGGACGCGCGCCGCCGGCCAGCTCGAGCCGCTCGAACAACTCGCGCAACTGCTGCGGCGGATCGAGGGCGTGGATGTAGCAGCCATGCACGATCGCGCGCCGCTTGAGCAGCTCGCGATCGCGCGTCAGGACGATGCGGTCGTCATCTGCTGCCAGGTCCTCGACATCGTCGTCATGGTAATGGTTGTCGTACAGCGTATCGTAGCCGGCCATGCGCAGCAGGCGCGCCAGGCCGCCCAGGTGCGAGTCGGCGACGAAGCGCATGCGCCCGCGGGGCCGCTCACGCAGCCGCTCACGCAGCCGCTCCGGCCCTGGCCGCCGTGCGTGCCGACCTCCAGCAGTTCGAAGCGGGCGTACACGGCGATGTGGTCGCCTTCTTCCAGCGCCCGGTCGAAACCGCTCTCTTCCCCATTGACCAGCACCATCTCCACCTCGGTATGCGGCACGCCGAGCGCCTCGATCATGTGCTTGGTGGTCGACCGGTGCGCACACTCGGTGGCGAAAGTGCGGCCGCGCCGCTCGCGCGGCAAGAAGTCGCCGAGTTCCTGATAAAAACGAAATGTCGCGGTCACCATGATGCCAGCAGTATCGCAAAGTCCTAGATTGCTTGCATAACCTGTCCGTGCATCAATTCCAAGGCATTCGGGACGGACGCCCCTTCGGCCGTATTATCGAAGATGCACCAGACCTTGCGTCCCTGCGCGACCAGCGCATCGAATTCGGCGCGCCAGCGGGCGATCTCTTCCTGCGGATAGCGCGAATAATAGATGCGCGGCGCGCCATGCAGGCGCACGTAGACCTCGCTGTCGCTGGTGGGCTCGTGCGGGCCCGGCTGGCCGGCGGCCGGATCGGCGATCACGCGGATCACGCCGCATTCGCGCAGCAATGCCGTGGCCGGTTCGGAGAACCAGCTGGCGTGGCGCGCCTCGAAGGCGATGCTGCAGCCGAAGCGGGCGCGCACGCCGTCGAAGAAGGCCTGCGCCGGCGCATCGGTGAAGCCGAAACGTGGCGGCAGCTGCACCAGCAGGCAACCGAGCTTGTGACCCAGCATGCCGGCCTCGCGCTGGAAGCGGTCGAGCTGCTCGTCGACCCCGAGCAGGCGCGCCTCGTGCGTGATGGCGCGCGGCACCTTGACCGCGAAGCGAAAATCGTCCGGCACGCTGGCGGCCCAGCGGGCATAGGTTTCCGGCTTGTGCGGCTTGTAGAACGAGGAATTGATTTCCACCGTGGGAAAGACGGCGGCATAGCGTTCCAGGTGGCTGCCCTCGGCGGGAAAAGCGTCGGCGCAAGCGGTTGGCAGGCTCCAGCCGGCGCAGCCGACGAGGGGGCGCCCGTTCGATTCGGATTGAGGCATCGGACTATCGTGATCGTGTTGTTTCCATCATTCTATGGACGTCGGGCCGGGCGCGGCGCATCGCTGGGCCGGCGACGCCGATTGCGCGGCGCCGCTTACAATACCGTCATCGCATCAACAGAAGGAGAACACCATGAGCGACCCGCTCCACGTCGTCTGCCCGCATTGCGATGCGGTCAACCGCATGCCCCTGGCCCGCCTGCAGGACGCCCCTACTTGCGGCAAATGCTCGCAAGCCATTTTCACCGGCCGCCCGCTGGACGTCGACAGCGCCCGTTTCGAGCGCCACGTGGGCCGCAACGATATCCCGGTGCTGGTCGACTTCTGGGCCGAATGGTGCGGCCCGTGCAAGATGATGGCGCCGGCCTATGCACAGGCCGCCCAGCGCCTGGAGCCGCAGGTGCGCCTGTTGAAGGTGGATACCGAGCGTTCGCAGGATCTGTCCGGACGCTTCGCGATCCGCAGCATTCCGACCCTCGCGCTGTTCAAGGGCGGACGCGAGATCGCGCGCCAGTCGGGCGCCATGGATGCGGGGCGGCTGATGGCGTGGGTCCGGCAGCATGTAGGCTGAGTCCTTCATCATTCCGGCCGGCATGATCCGGTACTTTGCGGCCGGCGCTGCTACAATGACAACAAGCGGGTCCATCCCGTCTCTCATGAGGAGCCACTATGTCGCAAGAACTGGTTTTGGAACGCGGTGTCGAGGACAACAAGCACTGGGCGCGCATCCTGTACGTCATCCACGCGCTGACCTTCTTCTTTTCGCTCGGGATCCTGTCGATCGTCCCGGTGATCATCAACTACGTCAAGCGCCCGGAAACCGTGGGCACGATGGTCCACAGCCATCACACCTGGATGATCCGGTCGTTCTGGTGGTATGTGGCCTGGATGGCTGTCGGCGGCGTGCTGTTCATCACCGTCATCGGCATTCCGGTCGCCTACCTGCTGTGGTTCGTGGTCTGGGTGTGGAAAGCCTACCGCCTGGTGCGCGGTTTCCTCGACCTGAACAGCAACCGGGCGATGCCGGTATAAAAACGAATGGGGCCGACATGGCCCCATTTTCATTCAAAGCTGGCCGAAGGCCCGTTCCAGATCGGCGATCAGATCGGCCGGGTCTTCCAGGCCGACGTTGAAGCGCACCAGCACGCCCGGCTCGGTCCACTTGTCGCGCAGGCTCTTGATCCGGTACGGCATCACCAGGCTGTTCGGTCCACCCCAGCTGTAGCCGATGCCGAACAGGCGCAAGGCATCGACCATGCGGTCGACCTGGGCCTCGTCATACCGCGGATCGAACACGATCGAGAACAGGCCGCCGGCGCCCGTGAAATCCCGTTTCCAGAATGCGTGGCCGGGGCAATCCTCGAACGCCGGATGCAGCACCTTGCTGACCTCAGGCCGCGCCTTGAACCAGGCGGCCAGCGTCCGCGCGCTCGCGTCGTGGCGCTCGAAGCGCAGCTTCATCGTCGGCAGGCCGCGCTGCACCAGGTAGGCATCGGCCGGGCTCACGCCCATGCCCAGCCGCATATGGGCCTGGGCGATGCGGTCGTTCAGTCCACGATCGCGCGTGATCACGGCGCCCATCAGCAGGTCCGCCCCGCCCGACTGGTACTTGGTCAGCGCATGCATGACGATGTCGACGCCGTGATCGAAGCCGCGCAGCGCCAGCCCGGCCGCCCAGGTGTTATCGAGCGCGACGATCACGCCGCGCGCACGGGCCGCCTGGCACAGGGCCGGCAGGTCCGGGACTTCCATCGACACCGATCCCGGCGCCTCGGTCCACAGCAGCCTGGTATTCGGCTGGATCAGCTCCGCGATGCCGGCGCCGATCATCGGATCGTAGTAACGCGCCGACACGCCGAAGTCCTGGGTCAGCCAGCGACCCAGCTCGCGGTTCGGGTTGTACACATTATCCGGCAGCAGGACGTCGTCGCCGCTCTTGAGCAAGGCGAAATCGACCATTGCGATCGCGGACAGGCCGGAAGGGGTCAGCAGGCAATGCTTGCCGCCTTCGATCTCGGCCAGCTTGCCCTCGAGGGTGAAGGTGGTCGGCGTGCCGTGCAGGCCGTAGGTATAGGCCTGCTTGTCGCGCCACTCGGTCGAGCGCATCGCCGCCGTGTTCGGGAACAGCACTGTCGACGCGCGGTGGATGCCCGGCGGGAAGGCATCGAAGCCGCTCGGCGCGACGTAGTCGCTATGGATCAGGGTGGTCTGGATCGACTTCTCGTTCATGGGACTCGCGCGCCGGGGGTGAGTGGAAATGCTTCAGACCGGATTGGCCCACAGGTCGTGGGCGTCTGCCTTGGTGATGACCACGTCGGCGAACTGCCCGACCGCCAGCTTCTGCTTGCCCGGCACCAGCGGACGCTTGATGTGGACCACGCCGTCGATTTCCGGCGCATCGGCGGCCGAGCGGCCGATCGCTTCGCGCGGGCCGACTTCGTCGACCAGCACGCGCAGGGTCTTGCCGACCTTGGCCTGCAGGCGCTTGGCCGAGATGTCCTCTTGCAGCAGCATCACGCGCGCGCGGCGTTCTTCGCGCACTTCTTCCGGCACCGGATTGGCCAGCTCGTTCGCGGTCGCGCCCTCTACCGGCGAATAGGCGAAGCAGCCCAGGCGGTCGATCTGCGCTTCCTTCAAAAAGTCCAGCAGGTATTCGAACTCGGCCTCGGTCTCGCCCGGGAAGCCGGCGATGAACGTCGAGCGGATCGTCAGGTCCGGGTTCATCTTGCGCCAGTTGAGGATGCGCTCGAGGTTCTTCTCGCCGCTGGCGGGGCGCTTCATGCGCTTCAGCACATCCGGGTGCGCGTGCTGCATCGGGATGTCGAGGTAAGGCAGCACGTGGCCGTCGCCCATGAACGGGATCGCCTGGTCGACGTGCGGGTAAGGATAGACGTAGTGCAGGCGCACCCATGCATCGTGCTGGCGCGCCAGCTGGCCAAGGGCCTCGACCAGCTGGGTCATGTGGGTCTTGATCGGGCGGCCGTTCCAGAAGCCGGTGCGGAACTTGACGTCGACGCCGTAGGCGGACGTATCCTGCGAGATCACCAGCAGTTCCTTGACGCCGGCCTTGAACAGGTTCTCGGCCTCGAGCAGGACTTCGTCGATGCGGCGCGACACCAGGTCGCCGCGCATCGACGGGATGATGCAGAAGCTGCAGCGGTGGTTGCAGCCCTCGGAAATCTTCAGGTAGGCGTAGTGCTTGGGCGTGAGCTTGACGCCGTGGTCCGGCACCAGGTCGATGAAGGGGTCGTGCGGCTTCGGCAGGTGCAGGTGCACCGATTCCATCACCTCGGTCACGGCGTGCGGGCCGGTCACGGCCAGCACCTTCGGGTGCACCTTGGTGATGATGTCGTCGCCCGCGGCATCCTTCTTGGCGCCCAGGCAGCCGGTGACGATCACCTTGCCGTTCTCGGCCAGCGCCTCGCCGATCGCGTCGAGCGACTCCTGCACCGCGGCGTCGATGAAGCCGCAGGTGTTGACGATCACCAGGTCGGCGCCGTCATAGGACTTGGCGGTCTGGTAGCCTTCGGCGCGCAGCTGGGTCAGGATCTGTTCCGAATCGACCAGCGCCTTCGGGCAGCCGAGCGAGACGAAGCCGACCTTCGGCGCGGTCACGCCCGCGGCTGGCGTCGGGATGACGATGGCCGGGGCTTTCGCGGCGGCGGCGATGCTGCTGCTGGAGTTGGCAGAAGGATTACGACGGAGTTCAGGCATGGGCGGACGACAAATGATTTGGGCAATCCGCGATTGTACCTGAACCCGGGGACCCGGTGGGGACGCCGGGCCGGTGTGTTGCAGCGCTGTGCGACTGCCTTATTTCTTGTCGGTCGGATTGGTCGGCATGCCCGGGAACGGGAAGGCGCCGAACATCGCCTTGCTCTGGTTCTGCATCTGCTCCTGCATCTGCAGGAACAGGTTCTTGCTCTGGTCGATGTAGTTGTTCATCATGCCCTGCATCATCGGACCCTGGACGTTCATGAACTGGGTCCACATTTCGGGGCTGAACGGCTTGCCTTCGAGGGCGCCGGCGGCGTTGCTGGTGAACTTGTTCTGGATGTCGGTGAAGGCTTGCACGTTCTTTTCCAGGTAGGAACCCATCATGCCCTGCATCGCATGGCCGTAGTAGCGGATGATCTGGGCCAGGACCGAGCTCGAGAACATCGGGACGCCGTTGGCTTCTTCTTCCAGGATGATCTGCAGCAGGATGCTGCGGGTCAGGTCTTCGTTACTCTTGGCATCGACCACGGTGAATTCGTCGGCGTCGAGCACGAGCTGTTTGACGTCGGACAGCGTAATGTATGAACTGGTCTGCGTGTCGTACAGGCGACGGTTCGGGTATTTCTTGATCAGGCGTTCCGTACTTTTCTTCACACTGCTCATCTCTCGTTCCATTGGTTGCGCCGCGGCTTCGTGAGCCTCGTACTTAGAATTGTGTGCGCCGGCATGGCCGGTTCGTCCCCTGCCCATCCGCCACCAGGTCGGCAGTAGACGGACAGCAGACACCATACCATGCAATTGACGCAGGTGCAGCAATTACCAGTTTAATCACTGTCTTAGCTTTTCTGTCAACTTATCCGCCCCGCGGTCAATCGGCCCGCGCCTTGACGTAGCGTCCCGGCGCCGGTTCCAGCGCCGTGTACTGGGCATTGCCGGGCGCCGCGGGCGCCGGCACATCGGCGCCGCCATGTTGCGCCAGGAATTTTGCCCATTCAGGCCACCAGCTTCCCTTGTGCTCCACCGCGCCAGCGGACCAGGCGGCGGCGTCCTTCGGCCGCAGTTTGCCCGCGCCTTTGCCGCCCTTGTCGTTGACCCAGTAACTGCGCTTGTTCTTCGCCGCCGGATTGATGACGCCGGCGATGTGGCCCGACGCGCCCAGCACGAAACGGTTCGCCTTCGCGTTGCCGGGGTTGAGCAGTCCCATCGAGGCATAGGCCGCCTGCCATGGCACGATATGGTCTTCCTTCGAGCCGTACACGAACACCGGCGCGTCGATCTTGCCGAGGTCGACCGGCACGCCGCACACCGTCAGCGCGCCCGGATGCTTCAGCTTGTTTTCCAGATAGGTATTGCGCAGGTACCAGCAGAACATCGGCCCCGGCAAGTTGGTGCTGTCGGCATTCCAGTACAGCAGGTCGAAGGCCGGTGGCTCCTTGCCCTTCAAATAGTTTTGCTGGACATAGTTCCATACCAGGTCGTTTGGACGCAGGGCCGAGAACGTCGTCGCCAGGTCGCGCCCCGGCATCAGGCCGCCGCCGCCCAGGGTCTGCTCGCGCAGGGCCACCTGGGCTTCGTCGACGAATACTTCCAGCACGCCGGTATCGGAAAAATCGAGCAGGGTCGTCAGCAGCGTCAGGCTGGCCGCCGGCTGGCGGCCACGCGCGGCCAGCACCGCCAGCGCGGTGGCGGCGATCGTGCCGCCGACGCAGAAGCCGAACACGTGGGTCTTTTCTTGCCCGGTGATCTCGCCCACCACCTCCAGCGCGCGGATCGCGCCCGTTTCCACGTAATCGTCCCAGCGCAGGTGCGCCTGGCTGCGGTCAGGGTTACGCCAGGACACCATGAACACGGTATTGCCCTGCTCCACCGCATAGCGCACCAGCGAATTCTCGGGCTGCAGGTCGAGAATGTAGAACTTGTTGATGCACGGAGGGATCATCAGCAGCGGCACGCTGTGCACGGTCGGCGTGGTCGGCGTGTACTGGATCAGCTGGAACAACTCGTTCTCGAACACCACCTGGCCCGGCGTATTGCCGACGTTGCGGCCGACCTCGAAGGCGGATTCGTCCGACTGCGAGATGCGGCCCCTCTGCAGGTCGGCCAGCATATTCGCCATGCCCTTGGTGAGACTCTCGCCCCTGGTGTCGATCATCTTCTTCTGCGCTTCCGGATTCGTCGCGAAGAAATTGGCGGGCGACATGGCGTCGACCATTTGCTGCACGGCGAAGCGGATCTTCTGGCGCTCGCGTGGGCCCGCCTCGACCGCATCGGCCAGGGCCAGCATGAATTCGGAATTCAACAGGTAAGAGGCGGCCGAGAATGCCGACAGCGGGTGCGCCGTCCATTCCGAGGCCGAGAAGCGCCTGTCATGCAGCTCGGGCGTCTTGCCCGATACAAAATCTTGCCAGAGCTGGGCGCCCTTCTTGAGGTAGTCGTCGCGGATCGACTCCAGCTTGCCCGGATCGATGCCGGCGCCGATATCTTTCAGGAAGCCGGCCAGCGGATTGGCGGATGTGGGCGGCGGCGACAATTGGCCCATGGGCGCCATCTTCATCCAGCCATCCCAGACCTTGGGATCAGTAAACTGGGACAACCAGGTTGCGGCAAAAGCTTGCGGGTCAGGCATGTTCATGTAGGCATCCGTTGTTAGAATCTCGTCTCTTCAACCAGGAAACAAAAGATCATGTGGATCGTCGCCATTGCGTGGATATATGTTGTCGTACTCATGGCGGCGACCGAACCGACCGTGGTCGGCGGGATCATGACCTTCGTTTTTTATTGCGCAGTGCCATTATCCATTCTTTTCTATCTCACTGGCGCAAAGCGGCGTCGGCAGCGCCGCCAGATGGCAACGCAGCACCGAGACCAACCTGGAAACAAGGATGCGGCTGGGAACGCCACCGAGCCGCCCCATGGGGACGGCGACGGCGACTGAGCAGTATCGGCCAGGATGCCGATTTGTCACTTGATCCAGATCAAGCTAGCCTGGCGGCCGGTGACGCCATCGCGGCGGTAGGAATAAAAGCGCTCGGGTGCGCTGGCCGTGCACAGGCCGCCGCCATGGACGCGTTCGACGCCGTCACGCGCCAGCATCAGGCGCGCCAGGGTGAACATATCGGCCAGGTATTTACCCGGACGGCCAGGATAGTCGCGGAAGCAGGCTCGTGCGGCATCGCCTTCGATGGCGGCCACGAAGGCATCCACCACGTCCTGCCCCACCTCGAAGGCGTCGGGACCGATGGCCGGCCCCATCCAGGCGGTGATCTCGCCGGCGCCGGCCGCGCGCATGGCCTTCACGGTCGCGCCCAGCACCCCACCCGCCAGGCCACGCCAGCCGGCGTGGGCCGCGCCCACCACCTTGCCGTCGAGGTCGGCGAACAGCACCGGCAGGCAGTCAGCGGTGAGAATCGCGCACACGACGCCCGGCGCGGTCGCCAGGCTGGCGTCACCGGTACAAACCGGCCGATCCGGCCCCACCGCCGCGGCGTCGACCACGTCGGCGCCATGCACCTGGGCGATCCAGGCCGGACGGCCCGGCAGCCAGGCCTGCAGGCGTTCGCGGTTGGCGCGCACCGCCACAGGATCGTCGTTCACGTGCAGGCCCAGGTTCAGCCCACCGCCGCCCTTGCCGTCGTCATAGGGCGCGGCGCTGACGCCGCCATCGCGGCTGGTGGCCAAAGCGCCGAGCGAGGCCGGCAGGTCGGGCCAGTCCGGCCAGACCAGGTCGGCGCCGGCAAGCGCTTTACCCGTCATACGCGGTAGGTGACGACGCCGTCGTCGTCATCCTCGTCGTCGATCGCGCTGCCGAAGTCCCCGTCCTGCGGCTCCTCGATGCCCGCCTGGGCGATCAACGCGGCGAAGTCGTCGGCCAGCGGCACCGTCCATTCGCATTGTTCGCCGGTACCCGGATGCACCAGGCCGAGGCGGCGCGCCTGCAGCGCCTGGCGGTGGAAGACCGGCGTCAGGTGGCGCTTGCCATAGACGGCGTCGCCCACCAGCGCGAAGCCCAGCGACTGCATGTGGACGCGGATCTGGTGGGTGCGGCCGGTCTCCAGGCGGCAGCGCACCAGCGACACCGGGCGGCGATCGAGTTCGCCGGTGACGACGCGCTCGTAATGGGTGATCGCCGGCTTGGCGAACGGACTGTTCGAGACCGCCATCTTGACCCGGTCCCTGGCGTCGCGGCCCATCGGGCTGTCGATGGTGCCGGAGGCGCGCGGCGTGCCCCATACCAGCGCGAAGTATTCGCGCTTGACGGTGCGCGCCTGCAACTGGCGCACCAGGTCGGTCTGGGCGGCCAGGGTCTTGCCGACCACCATCAGGCCGCTGGTGTCCTTGTCCAGGCGGTGCACGATGCCGGCGCGCGGCACGCCCACCAGTTGCGGGCAGTGGTGCAGCAGGCCGTTAAGGAGCGTGCCGCTCCAGTTGCCCGAGCCGGGATGCACGACCAGGCCAGCCGGCTTGTTGATGACGATGATGTCGTCGTCTTCGTGGACGATGTTCAGTTCCATCGGCTCCGGCGCGAACGCCGTGTCCTCGGGTGCGGCCTGCGGCTCGACGACGATCGTCTCGTCGCCATAGGCGGTGTCCTTGCCGCGCGCCGGTTTGCCGTCAACCGTGATGTGGCCGCTTTCGAACCATTGCTGCAGGCGGCTGCGCGAGAACTGGGGCACGAGGCCGGCCACCACCTTGTCGAGGCGCTGGCCGCAGTGTTCCTCTTGCAGCGCGAGCGTGATCGGCGACAGGTCGATGCCGGGCGCGGGGGCGAACCCGGCCTCCAGTTCATCGTCAAAGTCAGGGTCAATAGGTAAATCCGCCGAATCCGGCGCAGGAGTTAATATCACGTCAGTCCCATCGGCTATAATCAGCCGTTCGTTGAATCTAGGTAAAACTTCTCTGCAAAAAGCTATGCAAAAAAAATTGTCTGTGTTGGTCGCAACTTGCGCCCTCGTCGGCCTCTCGGCATGCAGTGTTCTGCCGAAGCCTGCCGACGAATCCAAAAACTGGTCGGCGGAGAAATTATACGCTGAGGCGCGCGAAGAGATGGCCGGCGGGCACTATGAAGCCGCAATTCCGCTGTTCCAACGGCTCGAAACCAACTTCCCGTTTGGCGTCTATGCAACGCAGGCGCAGATGGAGATCGCCTACGCCCACTACAAGGCGCAGGACCAGGCCGAGGCGCTGGCCGCCGTCGAGCGCTTCATCAAGCTGCACCCGAACCACGCGCAAGTCGACTATATGTATTACCTGCGCGGCCTGATCAACTTCAACGACCAGCTCGGTTTCTTCAGCTTCGTCTACGAACAGGACCCGACCGAGCGCGATCCGCGCGCGACCCGCGAAGCCTTCGCCGCCTTCAAGGCCCTGGTCGACAAGTTCCCGAACAGCAAATATGCGCCTGACTCGATCGAGCGCATGAGCTACCTGATCAACGCGATGGCGCAGTACGAAGTGCACGTCGCCAATTACTACTACCGTCGTGGCGCCTACCTGGCGGCGCTCAATCGCGCCCAGGACGCGGTCGCCAACTACAGCGACGCACCGGCGCGCGAAGAAGCGCTGTTCATCATGATCCGCAGCTACGACAAGCTGGGCATGCCGCTGCTGCGCGACGACACCCAGCGCGTGTTCCTGCTCAACTACCCGAACAGCTACTTCCTCAACCCGAACGCGCGCGGTGATGCGCCGTGGTGGAAGTTCTGGGCCAAGAGCGGACCGAAGCCGTCGCCGAAGGACGCGGTCGAATAAGGCCCTCGCGCCGGCGCCGCCTGGCGCCGGCGGTCCTTCCGGCTCAGGCTTCGATACGTCGGCGGAACACCCAGGCGCGCTCCTTCGAAGCGCCCGGCTCGTAGGCATAGCCGTCGACGTCGAACTCCTTGAGCAGCTCCGGATCCGTGATGCCGCGATCGGCCGCATAGCGCGCCATCATGCCGCGGGCGCGCTTGGCGAAGAACGAGATGATCTTGTACTGGCCGTTCTTCCAGTCCTGGAACACCGGCTCGATCACTGGCGCATCGAGCAGCTTCGGCTTGACCGACTTGAAGTACTCGGTCGAGGCCAGGTTGACCAGCGCCGTCGATCTGGTCTCGGCCAGCTGACGGTTCAGCGCCTGGGTGATGGTATCGCCCCAGAACGCATATAAATCCTTGCCACGTGCGTTCGCCAGCCTGGTGCCCATCTCGAGGCGGTAGGGATGCATCCGGTCCAGCGGACGCAGCAGGCCGTACAGGCCCGACAGGATGCGCACGTATCGCTGCGCGTATTTCAGCCCTTTCGCGTCCAGGCTCGGCGCATCGAGTCCGGTATAGACGTCACCGTTGAAGGACATGACCGCCGGACGCGCTTCGGCATGGTCGGGCTGCCAGTGGGCATAGCGGCCGACATTGAGTACCGACAGCGCATCCGACAGGTCCATCAGCTCGCTGATCCGGGCCGGCGAGTAGTCGCGCAGCACGTCGATCAGTTCCGCGGCCTGCGGGATGAAGTCGGGCGTGGTATGTTGCTTGGTGGTCAGGGGCGATTCGAGATCGAGCGACTTGGCGGGGGACAGGACAATCAGCATGAACGAACAAAAATTTTCCGCAAATAAACAAGCTACATGATAACCGTTCCAGCCCAACCCATCGTCATCGACACCAATGTCTTGCTCGACCTGTTCGTGTTCCACGACCCGCGCTGGGCCGAGCTGCTCGCCGCCATCGAGGCCAAGCAGGTCGATGCGATCACGCGCGCCGAATGCCGCGACGAATACCTCGCGGTGCTGCGCTACCCGCACCTGCCACTGGACGAAGCCGGCCGTGAACAGGCCGCGGCCCGCTTCGACGCCCTGCTGCGCTTGGTCGCGCCGGACACGAAACCGATCCGCCTGCCGGTCTGCACCGACCGCGACGACCAGAAATTCATGGAACTGGCGCGCGACGCCGGCGCCTCGGTCCTGATCAGCAAGGACAAGGCCTTGCTCAAGCTGGGCCGCAAGACGGCGCAGGCCGGCCTGTTCCGCATCATGCTGCCGGAAGCATGGCTCAAGGCCAGGGCCGAAGGCACGCTAGAATAAGTCCAACCTCATCCTTACGATCCGCCTACGCCCATGAGCCTTCCTTCCCTGGCCACTTCGCTGGTTTCCCGCCTGCCCCAAGTGGGCACCACCGTGTTCACCCGGATGTCGCAGCTGGCGCTCGAGCATGACGCCGTCAACCTCGGCCAGGGCTTCCCCGACTTCGCCTGCGACCCGAAGCTGGTCGACCTGGTGGCCGAGGCGATGCGCGCCGGCCATAACCAGTACGCGCCCATGACCGGCATGCCGGTGCTGCGCCAGGCGATCGCCGCCAAGATCGAAGCGACCTATGGCCACCGCTACGACGCCAATACCGAGATCACCGTCACCGTCGGCGCCAGCCAGGCGATCCACACGGCGATCCTGGCCGTCGTGCATCCGGGCGACGAAGTGATCGTCATCGAGCCGGCCTACGATTGCTATGCGCCGGCGATCGCGCTTGCCGGCGGGGTGGTGGTGCCGGTGGCGATGCGCTTCGACGAGGCCGGATTCGGCGTGCCATGGGACCAGGTGGCCGCCGCGGTCACCCCGCGCACGCGCATGATCGTGGTGAACACGCCGCACAACCCGACCGGGACCATCCTGCGCCAGGCCGACCTCGATGCGCTGGCGGCGATCGTCGACGGCACGCCGATCCTGGTGCTGTCCGACGAGGTCTACGAGCACATGGTGTACGACGGCGAGCCGCACGCATCGGTATCGCGCGACCCAAGGCTGGCCGAACGCGCCTTTGTGGTGTCGAGCTTCGGCAAGGCCTTCCACGTCACCGGCTGGAAGATCGGCCATGTGGCGGCGCCGGCGGCCCTGATGACGGAGTTCCGCAAGGTCCACCAATACAATGTGTTCTGCGTGACGGCGCCGATGCAGCATGCGATCGCGGCCTACCTGGAAGACCCGGCGCCATGGCGCGACCTGCCCGCCTTCTACCAGGCCAAGCGCGACCTGTTCCGCGCCGGCCTGGCCGGCTCGCGCTTCACCCTGTTGCCGTCGGACGGGACGTATTTCCAGTGCGTGCGCTATGACGCCATCTCCGACCAGTCGGAGGCGGATTTCGCGCACTGGCTCACCACCGAGATCAAGGTGGCGGCGATTCCGGTATCGGCCTTCTACGGCCAGCCGAAGGAATCGCGGGTGGTGCGTTTCTGCTTCGCGAAGAAGGACGAGACGCTGCAACTGGCGTTGTCGCGCCTCGGCCGCCTCTAGCGATCAATAGCCGCGCTGCGGCTTCGTGGCCATCGCCACGATCGCGGCGCCGGCAGCCACGATCAGCGCATCTTCGATCAAGCCGCTCTTGGTCTGGCCGATACGCGCCATCGCCTGCTTGCGCCCGGCCAGGGTCAGGTAGGCCAGCGGCACGGCGGTGGCCACCGCGGCCGCGGCGCCCGCCTTCTCCCTGCCCTTCGGCGCCAGCGCCGCGCCGGCGATCCCCGCGCTCATCACGCGCGCCAGCAGGCCCAGAAAGACCGTGCGGTCGGGCGCGCTTTTCATCTTGTCGCCAAGAAGTTCGCCGACGCCCATCGCCAGCGCGCCGTACTTGAAGGTCGGACGGTCGAGCAGGAACAGTTCGCCGGAGGTGCCGCGGCCGGCCAGGCGCGCGGTGGCGATGGTGGCCATCGGGGTCATCGAGCGCGCGCTGGCGACGGCGCCGATCAGGATCGAGGAAAGCAGGTTGCGGACAGACATGAATGGGGCTCCTGTAGATTGGTGGCGGCTCGCATCTGCGTGAGAGCCGGACCACCACAGGCTACCAAAGTGCGGGATATATTGACGCACGGCTCAGCCGTTGCGCCGCGCCGCGGGCTAGTCGGTCAGCGAGCTCACCGACAGGGCGGATGCGTCGGCGCGCTCCAGGCGCTTGACCAGCAACTGGTCGATCCGGTAGTGGTCGACGTCGACCACCTCGAAGCGCATGCCCTCATGCTCGACGCTGTCGGTCGGCTTGGGCACCTTGCGCAGCATGTACATCATGAAGCCGGCCGCCGTCTCGTAGCGCTCTTCCTCCGGCAGCGACGGCAGGTCGAGCACCCGCTTCATGTCGGCCACCGGCGTGCTGCCATCGATCAGCCACGAGCCGTCGTCGCGCTGCAAGGTCTGCTGGTCGGCTTCGAGCGGACTGCCCCAGCGGCCCATGACGGTGACCATGATGTCGCTCAGCGTGATCACGCCGACCACGAAGGCGTATTCGTTGATCACGATCGCGAAGGTTTCCTTGCTCGAACGGAAGCGATCGAGCATCTCGGACAGGGTCAGGGAATCCGGGATGATCAGCACCGTGCGGATGGTCAGTTCGCTCAGCTGGAACCTGCCCTGCTTGCTCAGCAGGCGCACCAGGATGTCGCGCGTGTCGACATAGCCCACCACGCGGTCGATCACGCCATCGCACACCGGGAACTTCGACAGCGAATGGTTGGCGATCTTCTGGCGGATGCTTTCCTCGGGCTCGCTCAGGTCGAAGAACACCACGTTCTCGCGGGTCGTCATGGTCGACGTGACCGTGCGCGACTCGAGCTCGAACACGTTCTCGATGAAGTGCTGCTCCTGCTTCTGCAAGACGCCGGCCTGCGCGCCGGCCTCCACCACGGCCGAGATCTCGTCGAAGGTGATGCGGTCTTCGCGCGTCATGTCGACCCCGAACAGGCGGAACAGCATATTGGCGATCTTGTTCAGCGCCCACGAGAAGGGCTTGAAGAGGCGGATCACGAACAGCACAGGGCGGATCACGGCCATTGCCGTGGCTTCGGGCGCGATCATCGCGAGGCGCTTGGGCATCAGGTCCGAGAACAGCACGAACAGGGTCGTGACGAACACGAAGGAAAGGGCAAAGGCCACGTTCTCGCGACCCGGGCCGCTGTAGAACAGCGACAGCCACTCGAGGAAGAACGGCCGCAGGGCGCCCTCGCCCAGGATACCGCCGAGGATGGCGATGGCGTTCAGGCCCAGTTGCGAGGCGGCGAAGAAGTCGGCCGACTGGGCCTGCAGCGTGATGACCTTCCGCGCGCGCTCGTCGCCCGCCTCGGCCAGCAGTTTCAGCTTGATTTTTCGTGCGCCCGCCAGCGCGATTTCGGTCAGCGACAGGAAGCCGGCCGCCAGCACCAGCAGCGCCAGGATAGCCAAATGTTCGAACAGATTCATGGGACACCCGGGGTTTATTATTTGGGTCGCTTAGACCGGGAGAATGCGCGCCGCCTCGTCCACCTGCGAGGCCGGCGCCGTCCTGGCCGCGTTCACAGCCTGGCAATGATGTCACTTTAGCACATGGCGGCGAGTCTGGCCGCCGCCGGGGCGTTCAGCCACCGGCCCGCCTGGGCCCGTGACCCAGTTTCGTCAACGCATCCATCACCGCATCACAGTGATCGCCCTGTACTTCGATCACGCCATCCTTGACGGTGCCGCCGGAGCCGCAGGCGGTGCGCAACTGCTTGCCCAGCAACGCCAGCGCGGCCGGATCGAGCGCGACACCCTTGACGAGGGTGACCGTCTTGCCGCCCCGCCCCTTCGACTGGCGCGACACGCGCACGACGCCGTCACCGACGGCAGGCGCCCTGGCCGAACAGGCGCAGGCGCAGGCGGCCAGCGGCTGCCGGCATTCGGGGCACATGCGCCCGCTCTCGGTGGAATACACCAGGCCACCGTTCGAATTACGTTTCATCTTGCGCTCCATCGTTCCCGCCTCTTGCGTCCTTGAGTTTTACGCCGCGGCGCGCCAGGCTCTCGCGCAACAGGAACTCGATCTGGGCGTTCACGCTGCGCAGATCGCGCGCCGCGAGGCGCTGCAATTCCTCCCACAGGGCCGGATCGATCCGCAACGGGAACGCTTTCTTGCCGGGACTTGCCATGCTCTTCGCTGCTAGTTGTACAGGGTGCCGGTATTCACGATCGGCTGGGTTTCCTTGTCCGAGCACAGCACGACCAGCAGATTGCTGACCATCGCCGCCTTGCGCTCGTCGTCGAGTTCGACGATGCCGCGCTCGGACAGGCCCTTCAGCGCCGTCTCCACCATGCTCACGGCGCCATGCACGATTTTAGCCCGGGCGCTGATGATCGCCTCGGCCTGCTGGCGGCGCAGCATGACCTGGGCGATCTCGGCGGCATAGGCCAGGTGGGTCAGCTTGGCGTCGAGCACCTCGACGCCGGCCGCCTCGAAGCGCGCCTGCAGGTCGCCCTTGAGCGTATCGGCCACCACATCCATGCCGGCGCGCAGTGTGGTCTCGCCAGGGGCAAGGTCTTCGCCTTCGTCGTAGGCATACTGCGACGCCAGATAACGCAGCGCCGCTTCGGCCTGGATCGACACATAGCGCTCGAAGTCGTCCACCTCGAACACGGCCTGGGCGGTGTCGCGCACGCGCCAGACCACCGCCGCGCTGATCTCGACCGGATTGCCGCGCTTGTCGTTGACCTTGAGCGTCGGTGCATTGAAGTTACGGGCGCGCAGCGACAGGCGCCGCTTCACGTAGAACGGGAACGCCCAGCGCAGGCCTTCGCTGCGGTCGGTGCCGATGTACTTGCCGAACAGGGTCAGGATCGCGCTCTCGTTCGGCTGCAGCATATAGAGGCCGCCCAGGCACAACAGGCCGGCCAGTCCGAGCGCCACGGCGCCGAGCAGGAACGACAGGCCGTCGGACGATAAGGCCATTCTCTGGATCAGATAGAACGAAGCCAGCAGCAGGAGAACCCCGGCGCTGGCCGCCAGGTAGCCATTTGCCGACGAAAACGCCGACTCCCGGCGCGTGTGTGCTGCATTCATGGTGGACTCCCCGCAGGTAAGTAACATCAAAGTGATATCACTCTAGGATCATGCCGGGTTCTTGTCAAGCAACTTGAAAGGTCATTATTGCAAGCGCACGGCAACGTCGAACAGCCAGGTGCGGCGGATCTCGACCACGTCGTACTGCCGCGCCAGCGCCGGCGGGAATGGGCCATAGGGCGCCTGGCTCGCGATGATCTTGCGGATGCCGTCATCGATCGCCGCCACCCCGCTCGAGGTCTCGAACGTGATCTTTTCCACCGAACCATCGGCGCGCACCGCCACCGTCACGACCGGCTGCGTGTGCGGCTGCTTCACCACTTCGCGCACCATGTCCAGCGTCCGGTTCAACTCGATCTTGCGGCCCATGGCTTGCGCATACTGGACCAGGTCCTGGTTGGGATCGGAGCGTCCGAACAGCCAGCCGCGGCGCAGGCCGCTGACCGTGGACGGCGGCACCCCCGGCGCACTGCTTGCGCGGTCGCGCCCGCCGGATTCCCGGGCCAGCTGTTCGGCGATCGCGCGCAGCCGTTCGGCGCGCGGCGCCAGTTGCGCGGCCTGCCCGCGGTCGGCGGGGCCCTGCTGCGCCGGCGCCTGGGTGGCCTGCGCCTGGGCCTGTTTTGCGCGCTCCTGCTCGCGCTGGGCTTCTTCCAGCCTTGCCTGTTCGTGGCGGGCCTGTTCCTGACGGGACTGTTCCTGACGGGCCTGTTCCTGACGGGCCTGTTCTTGCCGGGCCAGCTCCTGCTGGATGGCTTCCTGGCGCGCCGCCTCTTGCTCGCGGCGCACGGCGTCGAGGCGTTCACGTTCGAGACGCCCGGCCTCCAGCAGCGCGGCTGACGCGCGCTCCTCCTCCTCCTGGCGCGCCAGCGCTTCCCTGCTTTCCTGTTCCTCCCGCGCCGCCTCCCGTCGTTCGGCCGCGATCCGGTCGAGCTCCACGCGCGCGCTTGCTTCGCGTTCCGCCTGCTCGCGCGCGAGCGCGATCAGCTCCACCTGGCGAGACGGCTGCGCAGCCTGCCGGTCCGGGTCGGGTTCGGGCCTGGGTACGAGTCTGGCTACGGGTCGGGGCTCGGGCCTGGGTTCGGGTTTCGGCTCGGGCTTTGGTTCGGCCCTGGCCGGCGCCGCCGCGGCCGGCCGCTCGCGCGGGGCAGACGCCGGCGCCGGAGACGGGAGCGGCCGCGGCGCCACGACGGGTGCGGGCGGCGTGGCGGGTGCCGCGGGAGCCAGCACGATCTGCAGGTCGCTGGCGGCCAGACGCCGCTCTTCCCAGGGAAGGCGCAGGCCGGAAAGCCCGAAGACATCCCCCTGGATGGGGATGCTCAACAGCAGCAGGTGAAGCAGCACGGACAGCGTTAACGCCACGCGCATGCGCCATGGTGCGGCTGGAGGGACGAACTGCGTCGAGGTGGACACGTGATTTTGCGAATAGATGCCAGGAATGAAACGAACCCGGCGATGCTATCACAAGGACGGCAATACCCGCCGGGGCTGGACTATCGTTCGAGCTGCCCCAGGCGGCGCTCGACGAAGGCCGCCAACTCGGGCGACAGCGTTCCGCTGCCAAGCGCCTGCCAGAACGCCGCCACCGCATCGGGATCGCACTTCTCGGCCTGCAGCGAGATGCCGAGTCCCATCCACCACACGCCATTGCCCGGCGTGGCGCGCAGCGCGGCCCGGTAGTGCTCGGCCGCTTCGCGATGACGTCCCTCGCGTTGCAGCACGCCGGCCAGGAAGGCGTGGTACTCGCCATTGCCGGCCGCATGGGGCAAGGTGCGCATCAGCGTCTCGAGCGCCGGACCGCCCTTCTCCAGTTGCAGGCGCGCCAGCAGCATCGCCATCGACGGTTGACGTGCCTCGAGCGCCAGGGCCGCCTGCAACTGGCGCATCGCCTCGTCGGTGCGTCCCGCTTCGATCAGCAGTCCCACCAGCGTCTGGCGCGACGGCTCGTGCCGGGGGTCGATCCGCAATCCGGCCTGCAGGGTCGCGATGGCCTCGGTCACGCGCCCATCCTCCAGCACCAGCAGCGCGCGGCGGTAGGCATTATCGACGCGCTGCGGGGCCGTCTCAATCCTGCCTTGCGCCACTGGCGCCGGCTTGGGTGGCGCTGGCTTGCGCGGCGCGGCCGCTGTTTTTGGCGATGGAGGCGCCGGCGCGGGTTCCGGTTCCGGTTCCGGTTCAGGTGCCGGCACTACCGGCGTCGGCGGAGCGACGTCGGCCACCAGCACCGGCGCGGCCGCGGGCATCTCGACCAGCACCGCCTCCGGCGCGGGTATGGCAGGCGCAACGGGCGCCGCCGCGGCCACCACCGGCGGCGGCTGTTCGCCCATCATCCGCCAGCCGATCACGCCGGCCGCGGCGACGGCGACCACCGCCCCACCCACCAGCACCCCACGCATCCATCGGGCCCGCGGTTCGGGCGCCGGCGGCAAGCGCACGTCGGCCGGCAGCGGCGCAGCGCCGGGCTGGCCGGCGCGCGCATCGAGGTCCTGCAGCATCTCGTTAATCAGGCTCATAGCGCGAACGCCCAGGCCAGGGCCGCCGCCGCGCCGGCGACGACGGCGCCGCCCGCGAGCCAGGTCCGGATCGTGCGCGTCACGCCCACCGTATCGCGCGCGGCGATCGCCACATGGCTGCCGGCCACCTGCTGCTTGCCCTGGCCGTAGCTGAGCATCAGCGCCTTGTGCGCCATGATGTTGACCAGGCGCGGCACGCCGCCGCTGGCCTTGTAGAGGCCGCGGATCGCGGCGCCCGAAAACAGGCGCGCGCCGCTGAAGCCGGCCACGCGCAGGCGGTGCGCCACGTAGAAATCGAGGTCGTCGCGGCTCAGGGGACCGAGGTGATAATGGAAGGTGATGCGCTGGGCCAGCTGGCGGATCGACTCGAGTGCGAGCTTGCGGTTCAGTTCCGGCTGGCCGAACAGGACGATCTGCAGCAGCTTCCTCTTCTCGGTCTCGAGATTGGTCAGCAGGCGCAGCGCCTCCAGGCTCTCGACCGGGATCGCCTGCGCCTCGTCGAGGCACAGCACCACGCGCAAGTCCTGGCCGGCCAGATCGAGCAGGCGCAGGTTGATCGCCTTGAGCAGCTGGTGCTGGTCGACGTCGCGCTCGAGCGGGATGGCCAGTTCGTCGGCCAGCGCCAGCATGAGCGTACGCGGCTCCAGGTAAGGATTCGGGATGTAGGCGGTGACGAAGCCCTCGCCCAGCGTGGCCATGAACTTGCGGCACAACAGCGTCTTGCCGGTGCCGACTTCGCCGGTGATCTTGATGAAGCCTTCACCGCCGCGGGTCGCCACCAGCAGCGTGTTCAGCGCTTCCTGCGAGCGCGGGCTGCCGAAGAAGAAGCTGGTGTCGGGCGTGATCCCGAACGGCAGCTCGCGCAGGCCGAAGTGCGTCGCGTACATCAGTCGGCACCCAGGGTGCGGCCGCGGCTGCGCGGGTCGAGCTGTTCGATGCGGCGGCCGGCGTCCAGCATGTCCTGGCTCCAGTCGCTCGCCCCTTCGACGATGGTCGGCTTGATCAGCACCACCAGCTCGCGCTTCTGACTCGAGCGGCTCTTGTTGCGGAACAGCTGGCCCAGCAGCGGGATCCTGTCGGCGCCGGGCAGCTGGTCGGTGTCGCCGCTCGACGCTTGCCGCATCAGGCCGCCGATCGCGACCACCTGGCCGTCGCGGCCGCGCACGATGCTGTCGAGCTCCGAGGTGCTCGACGCCGCCAGCGGCAGGCGCAGGGTGCCGCCCGAACCGAGGTCGACGTCCTTGTTGACGGTCGTGACCTGGCTCACCGATGGATGCACGTGCAGGAGAATATTCCCCTTGTCGTCGATCTGCGGCGTCACGTCCAGCACCACGCCCGAGAAGAACGGCTGCACCGTCACGCTCGGGCTGACGATGGTGCTGCTGTTGGTGGTGTTGATGTTATTGGTGATGCCGGTGACGAAGAATTCGTCGGTGCCGATCTTGAGCACGGCCTTCTGGTTGTTGATCGCCGCGATGCGGGGGCTGGACAGCACATGCACGCTGCCCTGCGACTCCAGGAAGGTGATCAGGGCCGCGAAGTTATTGGTCTGGAAGGCGAAGCCGAACAGCGAACCGGCCGCGCTGGCCGCGTTGGACAGCGAGAAACCGGTGCTGGCCGACAGGCCCGCGCCATTGTTGATCACGGCCGGCTGGCCGCCGTTGTACGGCAGCGGCGCCAGGTTCGCGCCGGGCGAGATCATGCCGCTCGAGACCCGGTTGGCGGTGCCGCCGCGGAACGAGGCGAACGAGGCCCAGTTGATGCCGCTCTGGTAGCTGTCGGAGAGCTCCACTTCGAGGATCTTCGCTTCCAGGATCACCTGGCGGTCCACCGACAGCTGGGTCGCCTTCAGGTAGGCGTCGACGTTGCGCAATTCGTCGGGCATGGCGCGGATCACCAGCACGCCGGACTGCGGGCTGACCACCACGCTGCGCCCGCCCTCGAGCGTGCCGACGATGGCGACGATCGATTCCTTCAGGTCTTTCCAGAAGTCGTTGTCGGAGCGGGTCTGGACGTCGGTGCTGTTGAGCTGGCGCTGGCCGTTCTGGCTGTTGCCGTTCTGGCCGTTCTGGCCGTTCTGCCCGTCCTGGTTGCCGAAGCCCTGGCCCATCCCGCCGTTGTTGTTGCCGCTGTTGTTACCGTTGTTGCCGGCGTCCGCCACCGAGGTCGAGGACACGCGCGTGTTCGACATCCCGCGCCGGCTGGCGGTCAGGTAGTTCACCTGGAACATGCGGGTCTGCATGGTCAGCGGGCGGATACTGATGCGCGCGCCGTCGATCCGGTAATCGTAGCCGTACATATCGCGCACCGCTTCCAGCGTCTCGACCAGGGTCACGTCCTTCAGGTTGGCGCTGATATTGCCGCTCACGTCCGGGTGCACCAGCATGTTGTAACGGGTGCCGGCCACGATCGAGCGGAAGAACTGCTGCGCGGGCACGTTGTTGAAGGCGACGTTGAAGCGCTCCTCGAGCGCCGGCCGCGCCTTCGGCAGCTGGCTGGCCAGGGTCGCCGCCGGCGGCAGCAGCGCATTGGCCACCGCGTCGTCGACCGCCGGTCGAGGCGCCGGCTGGGCGTTGGCCCTGGCCATCTCCTGGGCGATGGCGTCGTAGGTGGCGTTCGGCGGGGCGCTCTGGCAAGCGGCCAGGAACAGCACCGCCGCCAGCGCGCAGGGAGTCGCGAAAAGCTTGGTCATGATGGATTGCCTTGTCATTTGGCGGCCGGCGTCATGCCGGGCAGCGGTGCGTCCATGCGCAGCACCTGGCGTTCGGCGCCGCGCACCAGCACGACCTCGTCGGCGCTGACGCGCGCCACGCGGGCGCCCTTGAAGGTCTCGCCCAAGCGCACCGTCTCGCCGTCGATCACGGCCACGTGGCGACCGCCCGCCTGGCGCGCGATCAGCACCGATTGCAGGCGCGGCGCGGCGTCGACGGCGATCGAGTCAGGAGCGATCCGGTCCATTCCCGGCGGCGGGCGGGTGGGATCGAGCAGCGCTTGCGCGCTGGCGGATTGGGCGAGCGCCAGGCAAGCCAGCGCGGTCAGGAACAGGTTCTTCACAGCTTCATCCATTGTCGGTCCAGGCTCAGGGTATGCAGGGTGAGCGTCAGGCGCGCGGCGGGATACTCCTCCACGTCGAGCTGGGCGCGGCCCCAGAACATCCGGGTCGGCATCGCATCGAGTGCGCTCATGTAGTCGACCATGTCGAGATAATTGCCGCGCACCGTGACTTCGATGCCGTGGCGGTATAGCAAGGGGGCGGCGGCCGGCGCAGACGTGGCGGCGGGCGCAGGCGCCTGCTTGTCCGCCAGCGGCTCGGCCGGCAAGGTCCGCATCGACACCAGCTTCAGGCGGCCGTTGGCGCGCAGGATGCCGTCGACCAGTGGGCCCATGCGCTCGGGTGGCACCAGGCCGTGCTCGATGGCCAGCAGCTGGTCGCCGAGCTGGCCCATCTCCTGGCGCAGCGAGTTCAGGCGAGCGCGCGGCGCGGCGTCGGGGTCGCGCTGGAAAGCCTGCACGCGGCCCGTGATGGCGTCGTCGATCGCAGCCATGTCGGTGCGCTGCTGCGCGATCTGGCTGCGCAGCGCCTCCTGGTCCGCCTCCATCGGCGCCAGCACCAGCGCGTGGCCGGCGAAGGCCAGCAGCGCGCATGCCGCCAGGCCTACCAGGCCGCGTTCGCGCAGCGACAGCGCATCGATGCGCGCACGCAGTTGGAGGATGCGCTCTTTCATTTGCCCGCTCATGGACGAGATTCCTCGGGGACCGATTGCAGGCTGAATTCGATATAAGGCGCCGGACGGGTCGCCGGCTTGCCTTCGGCATCCTGCACCTGCAACGGCGCGGCCTCGCCGATCTGCAGGCTGGCGAAGGATTTACCCTGCATCAGCGGCTCGTTCGTCAGGCGGTTCAGGTAGCCCGGCACCATGGCCGGATCGACCGTACGGCCCTTGATGCCGATCTGCGCGCCGCCGGCGCCCACCGTCACGCCGGTCAGCCACAGGCCCTGCACGCTCTGGCGCGCCAGCGCCTTGAAGTAGCCGGCGAAGCCGCTGGTGTCGCCCAGTTCTCCGCGCGACAGCGCGCCGGAGATGTGGCGCATCGCGGCCAGCTGGGTAGTCGCCTCGGCGATCTGCGCCTCCAGCGTCGCGTCCTGCTGGCGGGGGATGAATTCGCGGTTGGCCGTGGCCAGGCGCGCCTGGCGTTTCTCGAGCTGGCCAGCGCCGCTGGCGGCCTGCTGCTGCAGTTCTGCGGTTTCCATCTTGCCGATCGCGGCGAGGATGGCGATGCCCGCGATCACGGCGCCGACCGCCAGCGCGATGGTCGCGCTCGACAGCACCTGCTTCTGCGGCTGGAAGGCCGGATTGAACAGGTTGATCTGCTGCTTCATGCGCCCTCGCCTTCGCGCAGCGCGGCGCCGATCGCGAGAAAGAAGCGCTGCTGCTGCGCCTTGTCCGCCAGCTCGGGCGTGCGCGACAGGTCGAACAGCGCGGCCAGGTCGAGCGTCTCGACCGGCGTGTAGAGATTGCTCGACAGGTATTCGTCCAGGCCGCTCACGGCCGATGGCCCCAGCACCAGCTTGGCGATGCTGATGAAGGAATACTGGCGCTCGAAATGGTCGAGCGAGCGTTGCAGCTCGAGGGTGATCTTGTCGAAGGTCTGGTGCTTGCGCTCATGGTCCGGTTCGAGCAGCTGCGCCAGGGTGACGTCGAAGCGGCGCGACAGGTACAGCTCGCCGCGATAGGACACGGTCAGCAGGCCGCCGTCGTCGCCGAACGAAAGCATGGCGACACCGCGCCCTTCCGGTTCCAGCATCGCCGATACATTACGCTGGGCCATCTCGGGGATGTCGATCGCGTGCAGCTCGACTTTCGCGTCGAGGAACAGCTTCTGGCGCGGCTGGATCACGGTATTGCGGGCGGCGACGGCGAAGACCGATTGCTGGGCGCGCGCATTGGCGTCGAGCGGGATGTCGAGCACGTCGATCGTGGCTTCCGCCGCCGGGAAATCGAGGATGTCCTTCAGGCGCCAGCGGATCGCGGTCTTCATTTCCTCTCGCGGCACGTTCGGCGCTTCGACGTTGAGGATCTGGTAGTCGCCGCCGGACAGCAGCGTCGTCACATGGCGCGTGGCCGCATGGCCGTCGCGCGCTGCCTTGTCGATCGCCTCGACGCTGGTCGGACCGCCGACGAAGACGGCATGGCGCAGCAACGGCCGGGCGCCGGCGACATGCTTGACGGCGGCGATGGCGAGTCCGTCGCGCCCGATGGAGATCGACAGCCACCCCTCTTTTTTCTTCGTTCTTTTAAACAAACGCATGCGCACGGCCAGTCAGGTCGCAAGTATCGGTGATGGATCGGCGAGGAAGCGAAACACGAAAGCGCACTATGCCCACGAAAACTTGATTATAGACAAGACTGCCCCGAAAAATCACAGAAAGTCGCCAAGCCAGCAAATTTGAAGCGCGCCTGTGGCTGGATCGCACAGGCGCTTGCGGCGGGCGATAAGAAAACAGGCGCTGACCGGCAGCGCCTGTTGCACGGGTCACGCCGCGCTTACTCGCACTTGGTTGCGGTGACGACGATCCGCGGCATCGGGTTGGCGCCGTTGGCTTCGTTGTAGGTCAGCATGCAGGTGGCGTTGAGCGCTGCCGGCATGCTCTTCGGACGCACGATGGTCTGCTGGCCGTTGGGGATGATCGTGTAATCGGTGTCGGACAGGCCGGCCGCCGCCGCGATCGTTTCGGCACTCGGATAGCCCAGGACGATATCGACCTGGGTGCCGCCTTCGACGGTGATCGATGCGGCGTTCGCGATCAGCCATTTGCCGTGGGCCATCGCCGATGCCGAACTGACGGCGCCCTTGGCGCCCTGCAGCGAGGCCGCGCGCGCGTCGCCGCTCAGGCTCGCGAACTTCGGCAGCGCGGTCGCCGCCAGAATGCCCAGGATGACGATCACCACGATCAGTTCGATCAGGGTGAAACCACTCTGCGCCGTCTTGTTGAAACTGGTTTTCATTCTTCTTTCTCCGTTACGATGAGGGGGACGAGTGGCCGTCCTGCCGGGGTCTGTATTGCTGGGCGATTCTACCGTGAGAATGTGCAATTTTAATGTCTTGACGGCAAAAGAATCGTCGCTAAGTAATGTTTCATTAACGAAATGTCAAGTTTCACCGAGCGCGTGCGTTCTTTTCGCAACACCTCCAGGTCGTCCTACTTATTTTGGATGCAGCGCCGCCTGTCCAAGATCCCAGATCGGCAAGAAAATCCCCAGCGCCAGGATCAGCACCATCACACCCAGGAAGGTAATCAGGATCGGTTCGATCTGACTGGACAAGGTCTTGAGCTCATAGTCCACCTCGCGCTCGTACATCTGCCCGATCTCGTCCATCAAATCGTCGATCGACCCCGTCTCTTCCCCCACCGCGATCATCTGCAGCACGATTGGCGTAAATACATTCGCCGCCGTCGAGGTGCGCAGGATGCTTTCGCCGCGCTCGACGCCGTCGCGCATCTGCTCGATGCGCGAACTGAGGTAGGCGTTGTCGGCGGTCTGCGACACCACCGTCAGCGCATGGACGATCGGCACTCCGCTGCGCATCGACAGCGCGAAGCTGCGCGCGAAACGGGCCATGGTCCCCTTGTGGATGATCTTGCCTGCGATCGGCAGGCGCAGCTTGTAGCGGTCCCAATCCAGCCGTCCCTTCGCGGTGCGGGTCCAGGCGCGGAAGCCGAACCAGGCCAGCGCCGCGCCGCCGGCGATGGCCGGCCACCACTTGACCGTGAAGCTGGAGGTCGCCAACAGGATGCGCGTCATCAGCGGCAATTCGGACCCGAACGACTTGAATACCGAAGCGAATTGCGGAATGACGAAGATGTTGACCACCACCATGGCGATGATCATCGCAATGACCACGAAACTCGGGTAGCGCAGCGCCGTCTTGACCCGCTCGCGCATGTCGCGGTCGAATTCCAGATGGTCGAACAGGCGCAGGAAGACTTCTTCCAGCCGTCCCGTCATTTCTCCCACCTTCACCATCGACAGGTAGAACGGCGAGTAGCATTGCGGATGGCGCATCATGGCGCTTGACAACTCACGCCCGGCGTCGAGCGACTCGCGCAAATCCTTGATCACGCGCGCGAACGCCGGGCTGATCGCCGATTCCTGCAATCCGGCGAGGCCGCGCATGATCGGCACGCCCGACTTGAGCAGCGTATGGATCTGGCGGCTGAACAGCTGCACGTCCATCGACGTGACCTTCTTCTCGAACAGGCGCTCGCGCCAACCCAGGCCGCCAGTGGTCGCCGCCTTGCGCGTGACCGCGATCTCGATCGGCGTGACGCCGCTGCCGAACAGCTGGTCGGCCACGGCCCCGCTGTCCGCGCCTTCGAGCACCCCCGTTACCTGCTCGCCGCGTCCATTGCGGCCCTTGTAGGCGAAATATGGCATGGATCAGTCGCAGTCCTTAGTCGTCCATCTGGTTACTGACCCGCATCGCCTCGGCGATCGTCGAGCGCCCCTGCACCGCCAGGCTCACCGCGTGGCGGCGCAAGGTCTCGCCGCGCATTTCGGTGTGGGCGACCTTGAGGAAGTGACCGGGGTCCGGATGGTTGACGGCGTCGGTGACGGCGCGCGTCATCTCCAGCAGTTCATAGACGCCGGTGCGGCCGCGATAGCCGGTGCCGTTGCAGTGCGAGCAGCCCTTGCCGTGATAAAAGCGCGTGGTCGCGGCATGCTCGCCCAGCTCGGCGCGCAGCCAGTCGATCTCGTTGGCGGCCGGCTGGTAGTCGACGGTGCAGCTCTCGCAGATCACGCGCACCAGGCGCTGGGCCAGCACCGCCTGCAGCGAACCGCTCACCATATAGCGCGGCACGCCCATGTCCATCAGGCGCAGCGGGGTCGAGGCGGCGTCGTTGGTGTGCAGCGTCGACAGCACCAGGTGGCCCGTCATCGCGGCGCGCAGGCCGATGGCGGCGGTCTCCTGGTCGCGCATCTCGCCGACCAGCACGATGTCCGGGTCTTGCCGCAGCGCCGAGCGCAGCACGCGCGCGAACGACAGCTCGATCTTGTCGTTGACCTGCACCTGGTTGATGCCCGACAGGCGGTATTCCACCGGGTCCTCGACCGTGATGAGCTTCTTCTCGACCGAATTCAGTTCCGACAAGGCGCTGTACAGGGTCGTGGTCTTGCCGCTGCCAGTCGGCCCGGTCACCAGCACCAGGCCGTTGGGCCGGGCGACGATGGCGCGGAAGCGCTCGACCAGGCGCGCCGGCATGCCGATCGCATCGAGGCGCAGATTGGCGCCGACCTGGTTCAGCAGACGCATGACCACCGATTCGCCGTACTGGGTCGGCATGGTCGAGATACGCACGTCGATGCGCTGGTTGCGCACCTTGACCGCAAAGCGGCCGTCCTGCGGCAGGCGTTTCTCGGAGATGTCGAGGTCGGCCATCAATTTCAGGCGCAGCGCGAGCGGCGTGGCGACCTTGAGGTCGGCCTCGGTCTGCAGGTGCAGCACGCCGTCGATGCGGAAGCGGATCTGCAGCCGGCCTTCCTGCGGTTCGATATGGATGTCGGATGCGCGCACCTGGGCCGCGTCGTCGAACACCGATTGCAGCAGCTTGACGATCGGTGCTTCCTCGAGGCCCGGATTGGCGGCCAGCGCGCCGAAGTCGATCGACGCGTCACCCAGGTCGGCCTCGACCTCGCGCGCCAGGCCCGTGATCTCGCCGGTGCGGCGGTAGATGCGATCGATCGCCGCCAGTACCTCGGTCTCGTTGACCACCGCCAGCTCGACGCCCTTCTTGATCAAGCGCGCGATCTCGTCATAGGCGAACAGGTCGGTCGGGTCGGAGACGCCGACCAGCATCGTCTCCTTGCGGTCTTCCAGCACCAGCGCGCGGAAGCGCCGCGCCGCGGTCTCAGGCAGCAGGCGCACCAGGTCGGCGTTGATGTTGTAGAACTTCAGGTTCAGGTAAGGGATGTCGAGCTGGCGCGCCAGCGCGCCCGAGATCTGGTCTTCGGTGACGAAGCCGCTTTCGACGAAGACCCGGCCGAGCTTGCGCCCGGTGCGCTTCTGGTCGGCGAGCGCCTGCTGAAGTTGCTCTTCACTCAACAGTTTCTGCTGCATCAGCACTTCGCCGAGGCGGACTTTCTCTGGCCTTGCCATACCATCCCTTGGGTTAATTCTTGCAAGGAGGATTTTAATGCCTGAGGGAACAATAGTGACTGTCGGCATGGTGCCGGCTGGTGATTCTGTCGCGGTTTCGCCTCGTTGCCCACACCTGATGGTAATAGTTCACCATCGACCGGCGATTATCTGGCGTTCTATAACAACAATATGGCCAATCCAGCATGTTGCAGAGTGAAGACGATGGGAGGCAACAATCGAGACCGCCGCTATGCGGTATGGATGGGGCCAGCTAACATGACGCCTTGCGTCCATTACCGTGTTGAAACCAGGAGTCGTCCTTGCCGTTTTCCCGTCTTTCGCTGCCCTCGATCCGCGCCAAGCTCTACATCCTGGTGCTGGCCTGCGCGCTGCCGATCCTGGTCGGCTACGTCGCCCTGGCGCGCGATGCCGCGCTGCGCGAACGCGACCACGTGTCGCGCGACGCCCAGACGGTGGCCGAGGTGCTGGCGGCGGCGGTCGACCGCGACATCGAAAGCGGCGAAACCGCGGCCCGGGTGCTGGCCAATACGGCGATGATGTCCCGGGGCGACATGGTCGCCATCCACGAGGTGGCCAAGAGCCTGCTGCGGCCCGATTTCCCGGCCCAAGCCTTCGTATTGAGCCTGCCGAACGGCATGCCGTTGATTCATACCCGCTATCCCATCGGCGTAGCGTTGCCGCGCAGCGGCAACGAGGAAGCTATCCGGCGCGTCGCCGAGACCGGCAATACCGTGGCGTCCGGCCTGCACCGCCTGGACGGCGGCGGCCAGTACGCGCTGTCGGTCGAAGTGCCGATCTGGTACGAGGGCGAGGTGCGCTTCGTTCTGTCGGTCCACCTGCGCCCGCGCCGCATGGCCGAGCTGCTCGACAGCCAGCACCTGCCGGAAGGCTGGATCGCCGGGATTTATGACCGCCGCCTGTTGACCATCTCGCGCAGCGCCGATCGCGGCCAGCACCTGGGCTTGCCGATGGAGCCTGCGCTGGCCGAGGCCGTGGCCCGGTGCAGCGCCGGCACCGTCGAAGTGCCGCAGGATGGCGGCGGACGCGGCTACGCGGCATTCGCCCACTCACCGGAGCATGGCTGGGTGGTGACGATCCGCTATCCGCACAACGCCGCCGGCGAACTGCTCGGGCAGTCGATGGCCAAGACCGTGGCCGCGATCGTTGGCTTGCTGGCGATCAGCCTGGCCCTTGCCTGGGCCCTGGGCGGCTCGATCGCGCGCGCCGTGCAGGGCCTGGCCGGCCCCGCCGAGCGGCTGGGAAGCGGCGAGCCGCTGGTCTTGCCACCATCCGATATCCGCGAGGTGGAGACCGTGGCGCACGCGCTGCGCCGGGTCGACGCCGAGCTGCAGGAACACCGGCGCGGGCTCGAGACGCTGGTGGCCGAGCGCACGCAAGAGCTGGAACGCTCCAAGGCGCAGCTGGAAACCGTCTATGCCTCGATCCCCGTCGGCCTGTGCTTCATGGACGCCGAGCTGCGGGTGGTGATGGTCAACGACTACCTGGCCGACATCAACGGCCGTCCGGCGCGCGACCATGCCGGCCGCCGCCTGTCCGAGCTGCTGGGCCCCGTCGGCGAGGAATTCGAAGCGAATTACCGGCGCGTGATCGCCAGCGGCCGGCCGCTGGTCGAGGTCGAGGCGACCGGCGACGCCCCTTCGGCGCCGGGCAGCGCGCGTCACTGGATCTCGAGTTACTTCCCGGTGTACGGACCGGACCGCCAGCTGATGGGCGTCAACGCGGTGGTGCTCGACATCACCGACCGCAAGCGCCAGCAGCAGCGCGAGCGCGACCACCAGGAGATGTTCCGCGCCCTGTTCGAGGCCGCCGGCGACGCCCACCTGCTGCTGGCCTACGGCGCCGGCTTCGTCAGCGCCAACCAGGCCGCGGCCGACCTGTTCGGCTTCGCCACGCCGGCCGCCCTGCTCGAGGAGTCGCCGGCCAGCCTGTCGCCGCTGCTGCAGGCCGACGGCCGCCCGAGCAACGAGGGGGCGATCGAGCACATGCGGCGCACGCTGGACGAGGGCCGCGACGCGTTCGAGTGGCTGCACCTGCGCGCCGACGGCAGCGTGTTCCATGCCGACATCCTGCTGACCCGGGTCGACATCGGCGGCGTCGGCATGATGCAGGCCACGGTGCGCGACATCAGCACCCGGGTCGCGGCCGAGGCGGCGCTGCGCGCGACCGGCGTCCAGCTGGAGGCGGCGCTGCGCCTGGCCGAACAGGCCAGCCGCGCCAAGAGCGAGTTCCTGGCGAACATGAGCCACGAGCTGCGCACGCCGATGAACGCCATCGTCGGCCTGGCGCGCCTGCTCGAGGAAGGCCATCTGGGCCAGCGCGAACGCGGCTACGTGGCGCGCATGCGCACCGCCGCCCGCTCGCTGCTGGGCATGCTGAGCGACCTGCTCGACTTCTCGCGCATCGAGGCCGGCCAGCTGACCCTGGAGCGCATCCCGCTACGCCTCGACGATATCCTGGCCAGCGTCGCGGTGCTGCACGGTCCCGGCGGCTGGGCCAAGGGCGTCGAGCTGGCGTTCGCGGTGGACCCGCACCTGCCGCCGGTGCTGCAGGGCGACCCGGTGCGGCTCGAGCAGGTGCTGCTCAACCTGGTCGGCAACGCGGTCAAGTTCACCGACCGGGGAGAGATCGTGCTGTCGATCGCGCTGCGCGGCGAAGCCGACGGCCAGGCGCGCCTGGCGTTCGAGGTGCGCGACACCGGCATCGGCATCGCCCCCGAGGTGCAGGCCGGGATCTTCGAAGTGTTCTCGCAAGCCGACAGCTCGACCGTGCGCAAATATGGCGGCGCCGGCCTGGGCCTGTCGATCGCGCGGCGGCTTGTCGAGCTGGCCGGCGGCGTCTTGCGCCTGGACAGCGTGCCCGGCGCCGGCGCGACCTTCCATTTCGACCTGTCGTTCCCGATACTGGAAGCCGCGCCCGAGGCGCCGGCCCGCGGGGACGGTGGCCGGCGTGTATTGGTCGCCGACGACAACGCCAGCGCGCGCGCCGCCCTGGCCGCGGCCTGCGCCGCCTTCGGCTGGCGGGTGGACACGGCGTCCGATGGCGGCGCCGCCCTCGAGGCGCTGCGCGCTGCGCGCTACGACCTCGCCTTCATCGACAGCGACATGCCCGGCCTCGACGGCCTGCCCTTGATCTCGGCCGTGCGCGCGGCGCCAGTGAATGGGCATGGACCTCGCTTCTGCCTGCTGGCGCCCGATCCCGAGACCGAGCGCTATGCCGAGTTGGCCGACGAGTTGCGCGATGAGCTGGGCGTGGCGGCGGTACTGGGCAAACCCTTTACCCGCGCCAGCCTGGGCGCGGCCGTGGACCGGCTCCTGGGCGGCGCCGGGACGGCGCATCCGGCGCCGGCCAGCACGCCGCTGGCCGGCGCCCTGCGCGGCCTGCGGGTGTTGATGGTCGAGGACAACCCGATCAACCAGGAAGTGGCCAGCTTCATCCTGGCCCATGCCGGCGCCACCTTCGAGATCGCCGCCAACGGCCGCGCCGCCCTGAGCATGCTGCAGGAAGACGCCGCCTACGACGTGGTGCTGATGGACTTGCAGATGCCGGTGATGAACGGCTTCGAGGCGACCGCCGCGATCCGCGCCGCCGGCCTGGACCTGCCGATCGTCGCCATGACCGCGAACGCGATGGACGAG
Organism: Massilia oculi; assembly: GCF_003143515.1. Lineage (NCBI taxonomy): Bacteria > Pseudomonadati > Pseudomonadota > Betaproteobacteria > Burkholderiales > Oxalobacteraceae > Massilia > Massilia oculi. The sequence continues at coordinate 472,744 of NZ_CP029343.1, forward strand.
GACCGCCAGCGCTCCCTCGACGCGGGCATGCAGGCCCACCTGGCCAAGCCGATCGACGTCGACGCGCTGGTCGCGACCTTGTCGCGGGTAACTCAATATATGCGGCGCACGCGGCACGCGCCCGCCGCCCTCGAGCCCGCAGTGCCCGCCTCGCTGCCGCACCTGCCCGGCATCGACGTGAAATCGACCCTGCCGCGGTTTGCCGGCAGCGTCGAGCGCTTCTGCGAACTGTTCATCCGCTACGCCGAGGGCCAGGCACAGACCTTCGGCGAGCTGCGCGCCCACGTCGAGGCCGGCGAGCGCGGCGCCGCCGGACAGCTGGCGCACCGGCTGCGCGGCGTGAGCGCCAATCTCGGCGCCACCGAAGCGGCCGAGGCGGCCCATGCGCTCGAACACGCGCTGCGCGATGCCGACGACGGCACGGTGCGCCTGCGCCTGGCCGATCTGGCGCGCGCGCTCGATGCCGTGACCGCAACCGCGCGCGAGCTGGCGCCCCCGCCCGCCGCCGGAGCGGCGCCGGACCTACCCGCCCTGGATGAGGGCGCCACGCTGCACGATTCGCTGGCGCGCCTGCTCCACTTACTGGAGAATAATAATATGAGGGCGATCGCCGCCGAAGCCGCCTTGCGGCCGGCCCTGGCGCTGGACGCCGGGCAGCCAGTCGCGACCGCGCTGGCCGACGCCGTCGCCACGCTGCGCTTCGACGAAGCGGCGCGCCAGGTGGCGGATCTCATCAAGCGAAAGGGAATACCGTGAGCTGGACCGAGATGGCACTCAATGGCCGCATCCTGGTGGTCGACGATGCGATGGAAAACATCCAGATCCTGCATGCGGCGCTGCAGGAAGAGCAGGAAGTGCTGTTCGCGCTGAATGGCGAGCGCGCGCTCGAGCTGGCGCGTTCCCAGCACCCGGACCTGATCCTGGTCGACGCCATGATGCCCGACATGGACGGCTACGCCGTGTGCGCGGCCCTACGCGCGGCGCCCGAGACGCGCGACATCCCAGTCATCTTCGTCACCGCACTCAAGACGCCGGAAGATGAAACCCGCGCGCTGGAGGCCGGCGCGGCCGACTTCATCACCAAACCGGTCAACGCGGCCGTGGTGCGCGCCCGCGTGCGTACCCAGCTGACCGTCAAGCGCCAGGCCGACGCCCTGCGCGCACTGACCCTGACCGACCCGCTGACAGGCGTGGCCAATCGCCGCGCCTTCGATGAGCGCCTGGAAGCCGAATGGCGCCGTTGCGGGCGCGCCGGGCTGCCGGTGGCGCTGATCCTGGCCGACGTCGACCATTTCAAGGCCTATAACGACCACTACGGCCACCAGGCCGGCGACGCCTGCCTGGTGCAGGTGGCGGCGGCGCTGCGGCGCGGCGCCGGCCGCACTCACGACCTGGTCACCCGCTATGGCGGCGAGGAATTCGCCATCCTGCTGCCCCAGCTCGACGCGCTCGGCGCCGAAGGCGTGGCGCATCGCCTGCTGGATGAGCTGGCCCAGCTCGGCCTGCCGCACGCGGCCTCGCCCACGGCGCCGCACCTGACGATGAGCCTGGGGCTGTCGAGCCTGGTGCCGCGCGATGCGCAAGGGGCCGACGTCCTGGTGGCCAGCGCCGACGCCCTGCTGTACCAGGCCAAGGCGGATGGGCGCAATCAATACCGGATGGGCGGCGTGGGGGCGCTCGGCAATGCCGGCGGCCACGGCTCATGAAGACGGCGCTTCAGGCGTAGCAGCGGATCAGGAATTCGGCCACGCACACGGGCTTGGCCGCTCCTTCGGCCTCGATCGTCACGTCCCAGGTAAATTGCCAGCCGCCGGCGACCGCATCGGCGCCGCGCAAGGTCCAGCGCCCGCGCACCCGGCTGCCGGCCGGCAGCGGGCTCGGGAAGCGCACCTTGTTCAGGCCATAGTTCACGCCCATGCGCATGCCCTCGATCGCCAGGGCGCTGGTGAGCATGGCCGGCAGCAGCGACAGCGTGAGAAAGCCGTGCGCCACCGGCTGGCCGAACGGCGACTCGCGCTTGCAGCGCTCGGGATCGAGATGGATCCACTGGCGGTCGTCGGTGGCTTCGGCGAAGGTGGCGATGCGGTCTTGCCCGACCTCGAACCAGTCGGACACGGCGACTTCGCTGCCAACGCGCGCCGGCAAGGCATCGAGTGCGATCGTGGTGGCCATTCGTTCTCCCTTAGTTGTTCCTGGTGGGACGGCGCCCGTAGAGGCCGATGCCGTCGACCGTGCACACCTCGTCGCCGTGCTGGTTGGTGGCGGTCCAGGTCGACCAGACGACGCCGCGATCGGGTTTGCTGTTGGACGCCTTGACCTGGCGCGTCAGGTAGCGCACGCGCAGGGTGTCGCCGGCGCGCACCGGCTGCAGCCAGCGTACGCCGTCGAGGCCGGGAGAACCCATGCCGTCGGCCGCGTTCAGGAGGCCGTCGACCACCATGCGCATCATCATGCTGCAGGTGTGCCAGCCGCTGGCGATCAGGCCGCCGTAGGGCGACTGTTGCGCCGCCCCGGCGTCGACATGGAAGGACTGCGGGTCGAACGCGCGTGCGAAGGCGAGGATCTCGGCTTCGGTGACGACGCGCTCGCCCAGGTCGATTTTTTGGCCTGGATAGAAATCTTCGAAATACCAGCGCTTGCCGGCCGGGGCATCGGAGTGGACGTGCTCGCGCGCGTGCGCCGGCATGCCCGCCCCCTCGTCTGGTCTTGCAGTCATGCGGCCTCCCGGAATCCCGGCTGCGCCATGAAGCGCTCCAGGTGGTGGTCCATATCGCCCAGCGTCAGTTCGATCATCGACAGGCGCTTGAAGTAATGCGAAGCCGGCAGCTCGTCGGTCACGCCCATGCCGCCATGCAGCTGGATGGCGCCCTGGCCGATGAAGCGCGCGGCCAGGCCCACGCGGTACTTGGCGGCCGACACCACGCGCCGGCGCGTCTTTGCGCTGGCATCGCGATCGGCATTGGCGCTGTCACTACCGGCGCCGCCAGCCGAACGGGCCAGGGCCAGCGCCGCGAGCAAGGCCATCGATCGCGCCTGCTCGAGGTGGATCGCCATATCGGCCATCCGGTGCTGCAGCGCCTGAAACTTGCCGATCGGCGCGCCGAACTGCTGGCGCGTCTTGAGATACTCGAGCGTCATGTCGAACAGCACCTGCATTGCCCCCAGCGCCTCGGCGCACAGCAGGCCGGCGCCAACATCCAGCGCCGCATCGAGGATGGCGCCACCCTCATCCACCCGGCCGACCACCGCATCTGGCCCGACCATCACGCCGTCAAGCGCTACGTCGGACGCACGCAAGCCATCGAGCGTGCGATAGCCCGTGACGCGCAGCCCGGCGCTGTCGCGCGGCACCACGAACAGACTCACACCATCGATGCCCTGCCCGTTGCCCACACTCGCCGCGCTGCGCGCCGACACGATCAGGGCATCGGCTTCGGCGCCATGCAGCACCACCCGCTTCTCGCCATGCAGGCGATAGCCGCCATCGACCGCCTCGGCCCGCGTGGCGATGTCGAAGGCGTCGTGCCGCGACTGACGTTCGCCCAGCGCGCAGGCCAGCTTGACTTCACCGCCGGCCACCCGCTCGAGCAGCGTACCGTGAGCGCCACCCAGGCGCAGGAATTCGGCGCCCAGTACCGTCGCCACGTACGGTTCGACCACCAGTCCACGGCCGAGTTCCTGCATCACGGCGAACATGGCGACGGCGTCGCCGCCGAAGCCGCCGTGCGCCTCGGGCACCGGCAGCGCCGTCAGGCCCAGTTCCACCATGGTGGCCCAGGCATCCGGCGAAACGCCCGACTCGGAATGCACGATCGCACGCCGCGTCTCGAAGCCATAGTCGCGACCGATCCAGCGCCGGATCGCATCGGCCAGCTGCTGCTGTTCCCCGTTCAGTTCGAAATGCATGCCGTCCTCACAGTCCAAGAATCATCTGGGAGATGATGTTGCGTTGGATTTCATTCGACCCGCCGTAGATCGAAGTCTTGCGGTAGTTGAAGTAATAGCCGGCCAACGGGGCCGCATCGTCGTCGCCCGCGATGGCGTGTTCGCGCGCTCCGCCCAGGTAGGCCGGATCGAAGGGCAGCGCCAGCGGGCCGGCCGCCTCGACCATCAGCTCGGTGAGCGCCTGCTGGATCTCGGTGCCTTTCACCTTCAGCATCGACGCTTCGGGGCCGGGCGCGGCCTCGCCCCGGGCCAGCACGCGCAGCACCGTCATCTCGAGCGCCATCAATTCGATCTCGAGCGCCGCCACCTTCGCCCCGAACAGAGGGTCGTCGAGGAGCGGCCGTCCACGCTTGCGTTCGCGCAGCGCCAGGCGCTTGACGAAGGCCAGCTCGCGCTTGGAACGGCCGACGGCGGCGATGCCGGTGCGCTCGTGGCCGAGCAGGTATTTGGCATAGGTCCAGCCGCGGTTTTCCTGGCCCACCAGGTTGGCGACCGGCACCCTGACGTTGTCGAAGAAGACTTCGTTGACTTCGTGGTCTTCGTCGAGCATCGCGATCGGGCGCACGGTGACGCCGGGACTGCGCATGTCGATGAGCAGGAAGGAAATGCCCTCCTGCTTGCGCACGCCGGGATCGGTGCGCACCAGGCAGAAGATCATGTCGGCGTGCTGGGCCAGGGTGGTCCAGGTCTTCTGGCCGTTGACGATGTAATGACCGCCCTCGGCGTCCTGCACGTGGACCGCGCTCGTCTTGAGCGCGGCCAGGTCGGAGCCGGCGCCGGGCTCGGAATAGCCCTGGCACCACCAGTCCTCGCAGGACAGGATGCGCGGCAGGTAATAGTCCTTCTGCTGCTGGCTGCCGAAAGCCATGATCACGGGCGCCACCATATTGACGCCGAACGGAAGGACTTGCGGCGTACCGGCCAGCGCGCATTCTTGCTCGAAGATGTGGCGCTGCAGCGGCGTCCAGCCGGGCCCACCGTATTCGACCGGCCAGCCGGGCGCTGCCCAGCCCTGGGCGGCCAGGATGCGGTGCCAGCGGACGTAGTCGTCGCGGGTCAGGCGCAGGTGCTGCCGGACCTTGTGCTGGAGTTCAGGGGGAAGATGGGAAGCGAGAAAAGCGCGGACCCGGTCGCGAAAGGCCAGGTCCTCGTCGGAGTAGTACAGGTCCACGTCGTCTCCTTGTTGTCGCCGTCATGAATAGCACGATCGTTCACAAGGATTGTACCCGAATCGGCCGCGCCGCCTAGCGTTGACGGCGCGGATGACCTGGCCTGGCCCTGCCTTGAAACGGCCAGGCCAGGACGCCGATTACTGCTTGGCGTTGCGGCGACGCGAGAAGGCGCCGGCGCCCATCAGGCCAGCCAGCATCAGCGCGATGGTGCCTGGTTCCGGCACGGCGTTGACCTGGTCCGGCAGTGCGCCGATCTGGTCCTGGACCGGCAAGTTGAAGACCGGGTCCGCATCCGGCGCCGGCACGGTCACGTTGCCGCCACCGCTGTCGCTGCCCGAGCCTGGCGCGGCAGGGCTGCCGCTGCTGCCGCCTGGCGCAGCGCTGCCGCCGCCCACTGGCGCACTGCCAGCGCCACCGCCACCGCCGGCGGCCGGGGCGCCGCCGACCGGTGCGCCGGGCGCGGCAGCGCCGCCGCCGACATTCTGGCCAGGCACGATCTTCACGCCGTCACCATCGTTGATGACCGACACGGAGTTACCATAACGGGCCGCCAGCAGGCCGTTACCGGCGCTCAGCACGTAGGCCGCGTCGATGCCTTGCTGGACGAAGAGTTTCTGCGCATCGGCGGACGAGAGGCTGGCGCTGGCCTTGCCGATCAGGTTGCCGGTGCTGCCGTGCGCGACGCCGCCTACCAGGCTGACGTCGCTACCGAGCACACCCGAACCGATCACACTGGTACCGTTTCCGGCGGTCCATCCATTCTGAAAGCCTGTCGTGGAGACGACATCTGCCTGGGCTGCACCGGCGCAGGCCAGCAGGGCAGCAACAACGAGGTGACGTGTTGACATGAAGATAACTCCTAAGTTAAGTAAGGATTATTGTTTTTACAACTACGGAATTATCGTATCACAAACAAAAAAGACTTAAGTTTTGACCAACATCAAATCGTGCATGCGAACTTATTGTTGAGTTGTAGTTTTTTCATTCCCCACATAACGCTACTGACAGCAAGTTCATTTTGCTTTGATCACTACTGGCAGAACATGCAATTCCAGGCGAGGCGCGGCCGAGCGTAGCGACCGCCCTGGCAACTTTGCTAGTTATTCTGACAAGAAACGCTGCAAGGGCCAATTGATGTGGGCAGCAAATAAAAAAGCCACGCCTGTCACGGCGTGGCCTTTCATGGAGCGGCGCGATATCGTGCCGCGCTTCGTACGCTCTTACTTGCTGTCAACCACCGTCATGTACGGCATGACGCGCGACGCCATCCGGGTATCGGTCTTCAGCATGCCGACCTCGTCCGCCAGGATATTGGCCGCCTCTTGCAGCATCACATCCTTGGCATCCTTTGCCGCCTTCTCGGCCGCCAGTTCTGCCTTGAGGTCGCGCTCGTCGCCCTGCAGGCCATCGTCCTGGCGCGGGGTTCCGCGCACTGCCACCACCGTTTTCTCGGGCTTGGTCGGATCCGGCGTCTCGGCGCGCTTCTCGGCGCTGCCCGGACCGCTGGCCGGCTCGCCCGGCGTCGACGAGGTGCCTGCCAGACGCGCTTCGCGCAGTTTCGAGCGGGCATCCTGGGCGTCGCGTTCCTTGCGCCGCACGGCCTCGTTCAGCGAGATGAGGTTCTCCTTGCGCAGCTTCAGCACCTCGTTGATGTCTTCCTGCAGGAACTGGAAGTCCTTATCGTTGGCGATGCGTTCTTCATGGCGCTTCTGCAGCGGTGCGACCAGCTCCTTCAGATCGCCCAGCGGCATGTATTGCGCCGGCTTGATCGCCACCCATGGCAGCGCATTGTCGTACGACGATTCGCCAAAGGTGTCCATATCGGTCAGCACCGGCAGCTTGATGTCCGGCGTCACACCGCGCAACTGGGTGGTGCCACCATTGATGCGGAAGAATTGGGCGATGGTCATTTTCAGTTCGCCGTAGCGCATCTTCTCGTTCGGCGCAAAGCGGTCGAGGTCGATCAGGGTCTGGACCGTGCCCTTGCCGAAGCTCGGCTCGCCGATCACGAGGCCGCGGCCGTAATCCTGGATCGCCGCCGCGAAGATCTCGGACGCCGAGGCAGAACCGCGGTTGATCAGCACGCCCATCGGACCGTCCCAGGCCAGGCCCGGCTTGGTGTCGCTCTCGACTTCGACCCGGCCTTCGGCGGTGCGCTGCATCACGACCGGACCCTTGTCGATGAACAGGCCGGTCAGCTCGACCGCCTCGGTCAGCGAACCGCCGCCGTTATTGCGCAAGTCGATCAGGACGTTGTCGACCTTCTCTTTCTTGAGTTCGGTCAAGATGCGTTCGACGTCGCGGGTCGCGCTGCGGAACTCGCGATCGCCCTTGCGACGCGCTTCGAAGTCCTGGTAGAAGGTCGGCAGCGCGATGACACCGATGCGGCGCTCGACGCCGTTTTCCTTGACCTTGATGATCGACTTCTTGGCGGCCTGCTCTTCCATGCTGATCTTGTTGCGCACCATCGAGACGGTCATGTGCTTGGCGTCGACGCCGCCGTCGCCCGGGATCACGTCCAGGCGCACAGTCGAGCCCTTCTCGCCGCGCACCAGCGCCACCACGTCGTCCAGGCGCCATCCCAGCACGTCGACGAATGGCTTGTCGCCCTGGGCCACGCCGACGATGCGGTCGCCGACCTTCAGCTTGCCCGACTTGTCGGCCGGGCTGCCCGGCACGATCTCGCGGATGATGGTGTAATCGTCACGCGACTGCAGCACGCAGCCGATGCCTTCGAGCGACAGACGCATCGCGATGTCGAAGTTGTCGGCCGAGCGTGGGCCAAGGTAGTTGGTGTGCGGCTCGATCGCGGTCGCATACGCGTTCATGAACATCTGGAACACGTCCTCGTTGTTCAGCTTGCGGATGCGGTTGACGTAGTTGTCATAGCGCTTGTCGAGCGTTTCGCGGATCGACTTGTCGTCCTTGCCGGCCAGCTTGAGGCGCAGCCAGTCGTTCTTGACCCGCTTGCGCCAGAGGTCGCGGATCTCGTCCTCATTCTTGGCCCAGGCCGCCTTTTCGCGGTCGAGCTGCATGGTCTCGTCGGTGGTGAAGTCGAAGTTGGTCTTGAGCAGACCACGCGCATAGGCCATGCGTTCGGCGAAGCGCTTCTGGTACAGATTGTAGATGGCGAACGGCGCGGTCAGGTCTTCATTGTTGATGGCGTCGTCCATCTGGGTGCGCAGCGCTGCAAGCCGGTCCAGGTCGGACTGGACGAAGTACAGCTTCTCGCCATCGAGCCCATCGAAGTAATTGTCGAAGATCTTGGCCGACATGGCGTCGTCCAGCGGCACCGGGCTGTAGTGGTAGCGGCCCAGCACGCGCGAGGCCCACAGGGCGGCCTGGGTCTGGGCGGCAATCGGCTTCATCTCGAGCGATGCCGGGGGCGCGGCGGTCTTCTTGGAGTCGGCGGACTTGGCAGGCGCCGCGGGCGTTGCGATGGCAGCCGATTTCTCGGGCTGTGCGGTCACCACATGGGCGGACATGGCAAATGCCATGGCGGCGATGAGCACGTGCTTCTTCATTCTGCGTTTCTCCGTACGGAATTCCTGCGGATTGCGACATGACCAATATCGATAAGCCAGCCATACCGCGCTTTGCGGTCCATTCTACAGGATACAAACACGTGCCAGAGGCGGCTTGTCCCGCTTGAAGCGCCGGAATCATCCGAAATTAAGTCTGACGTAAGCGATTTTTCGCCAAATCTTTACGCCTTGATAAGTACCAGCGCCGCATCCTTGAAATACCAGCATGCCAGGACCAGCGCCAGCAGTGGCGCCCAGGGCCAGGAGCGGGCCGCCAGCTTCCAGTCGACCGGCGATGGCCAGAATGACAGGAACTGGGGCGCGAGGAAGAACATGATGGCAAGGTCGACCGGCTCGAAGGCCAGGCCCCCGCGCGTGCGCCACCACGCCACGCCGAGCGGCACCAGCAGCACCAGCAGCGGCGCCAGAGCGGCCGGGGCCGCGTTGTACCAGCGCAGGTTGGCGAAGGTGACCGAGCCGAGTTCCCAGTTATGCCCGCCCTTGGGCCGTTTGATGCGGCGCGGGAACACGCTCATCCCGACCGGCTCGGCATTGGTCAGCAAGCCCACCGAAAAATGGGCGAGCTCATGGCACAGGGTGCCGGCGGCGGTGAAGACGAAGAAACCGGGATGGGCGCTGGAGGCGATCCACAGCAGCACGGCCAGCGCGGCCGAGGGGATCAGGTACAGAACGATGTCGAGTGCGGGCCCGGCCGCGGCGCAGGCGGCGGCAGGGAGCCAGGCGCCGCAAGCGAACGACATGGCGGGCTCAGGCCGAGTAGAAGCAGCGTCCGCAGGCCTGGCGGTAGCTTTCGTTGCCGCCGATGCTGACCTGTTCGCCTTCGCGGATGCGGCGACCCTGTTCGTCGACGCGGATATTCATGGTCGCCTTCTTGCCGCAGGTGCAGATATTCTTGATTTCCTCGATATCGTCGGCCAGCGCCAGCAGATAGGCCGAGCCGGGGAACGGCTCGCCGCGAAAATCGCTGCGCAGCCCATAGCAGATGACGGGCACCCCGCGCACCTGGGCCAACTGGTGCAGCTGGCTGACCTGGGCGCTGGTGAGGAACTGCGATTCATCCACGAGCAGGCAAGCCACGCCGGACACTTGCTCGAGGAAATTGGTGTCGGTGTCGAATACCTCGGCATTACGCTGGGCGCCCAGGCGCGAGGTGATCAGGCCGACGCCATAGCGGTTGTCGATCGCCGCCGTGTACAGCTTGACCTGCTGGCCCTGCTCTTCGTAGTTATGGGCGACCTGCAACAGGGCGGTCGATTTGCCGGCGTTCATTGCCGAATACCTGAAATAGAGTTTGGCCACTGCCCTGTCCTGCCTTGCTGTCCGATGAAGCGAAGCTGCGATTATAGCAAGCAGGAAACAGGCGCCGCCAGCCATTCGGCGCCGGACAAGACCGTGGTCAGTCCGAGATCGGCTGCGCCGGATTGCCCGCAACCTGGGCGCCGGGCGACACGTCATGCGTCACCACGCTGCCGGCCCCGACGATCGCATCGTCGCCGATCGTCACGCCGGGAAGAATGATGGCGCCGCCGCCGATCCAGACGTTGCGGCCGATGGCGACCGGCCGTCCGGATTCGAAGCCGGCGCGGCGCAGGGCCGGGTCGCGAGGATGGTCGGCGGTATAGATGTGCACGCCGGGGCCGATGCGGCAATCGTCGCCGATCGTGATCGGCGCGACGTCGAGGAAGACGCAGTCGAAGTTGATGAAGACGCGTGCGCCGAGGGTGATGTGCCAGCCGTAGTCGCAGTGGAAAGGCGGACGCACGGTCGTACCCTGCCCCGCGCGCGCGGTCCGCTCGCCCAGCAGCGACTGCCAGCTGGCCGGCTCGCCCAGCGCACCGTTGTAGCGCGCCAGCCAGGCCGCCGTGGCATTCTGTTCGGCGCGCAGCTCGGGATCGCTGGCGTGGTACGGCATGCCGGCCAACATCTTCTGTTTTTCGCTCAGTTCCACGCGGTCCTTTCTGAGTGCACCTGCTGTCAGCGACTGGTTTACGTCGGCTGACGTGGCTGACGGAGCGTGAACGGGAGACCCGTCCACCCTACTGCCCCGGATGGTATTTGCGTTCCAGGTTGCGCTCGATGTCTTCCTTGTAGAACAGCACGTCCTTGAACTCGCCGCGCGCATACATCGCCGCCTGGTCGTTGAAGTGCGGCGAACGCGGATCGCCGCTCTGGCCCCCGGCCAGGATGCTCTTGGCCTTGATGCGCGGGCCGAACTCGACCGCCGCGACGAAGCTGTTGCCGCGATCGCCATAGATGCGTTTGGTTTTCTGCTTGGCCGACATGCCGAACGAGGCCAGCGAGCCCCAGTTGGCCGACGCGAAAGCGACCGGAATACTGGGCTTGCTGTCGTCGTACTGCTGGTCGACGTCGCCACTGATGCGCTGGAAGCGGTTGATCTCGCCCCATGGCGTGCGCCAGTCGCCGAAGTCGGCCTGCAGCTTGTTCGAGGCCCGCACCAGCGCATCGAGGCGATCGGCCGGGCTCAGACGAGAAGCGATGTAGTCGACCGCCGGGATGTCCTCGGCACGCGCACGCGCGCCATGCTCCGCCACCATCTCTTGCCCCCAATAGATCGCGAGCGAGGTCGGTACCGAATCGATCGCGTAACGCAGGTTCCAGTCGCGCAGCACGGCGATCTGCTCGAGCAGCGCGGCCTTGCGCGCATCGCTTTCGTGCAGCGCTTCGTAATCCGCCACCACGGCCGGCACCAATGGCTCGAACGCGGCCAGGCGCGTGTCGTAGGACGCCGCGATCAGCCCATCGACGGTGAGCCCCTTGGCATCCTTGAACACACGATCGGCGTTACGGCCACGGGCATTCTCGGGCAGCGACCACATATAGGCCGGGTAGCTGGCGCATTTCGGGCTGCTGCCGGCGCCGGCCGCATTACACGGCCAGTTGTTGGTATTGGAGATGTAGCCGCTGGCCGGGTTCAGCAGGGTGATCGTTTCCTTGATCTCGTGCAGACCTTGCCACTCGGTGGCCGGATTGCTGCCGTCGACCGGGCGGGTCCAGTCGAAGCGCGGATCGCGTTTCGGGATGAAGTTGCCGTGGAAGTAGGCAATATTGCCTTGGGCGTCGGCGTACACGGTGTTGTTCGAGGAATTGGTCCGCAGTTCCATCGCCTTGTAGAACGCGTTGTAGTCGCGCGCCTTGGTGCGGGTATAGGACTGGGTCAGCGCATTGAGCGGGTCGTCCATCATCTTGACCGACACCCATTTATTTCCCTCCTGGCGCACGACCGGGCCGTGGTGGGTGAAATAGGCGGTGACGGTACGGCTGGCCATGCCGCCGTTCGGCGTTTTATAGGGCAGGTTGATCTGGGCGGTGCGCATCCGGCCTTCGTGCTTGCCGTACTTATAGAAGAACTCGCCGTCGCGCTCGACCACGGTCTCGAGGTATTCGTCGATCACGTCGCCGCCGCCCGAGGTGTGCATCCAGCCCAGCTTGTCGTTGAAACCCTGATAGATGAAGAACTGGCCCCAGGTCACGGCGCCGTAGGCGTTCAGGCCCTCGTCGCTGACCATGTGCACCTCGGGACGGAAGTAGAACGAGGTGTGCGGGTTGATCATCAGGAGCGCATGGCCGCTCGCCGAGCGCCTGGGGGAGATGGCGAAGCCATTCGAGCCGCGCGGCTCCGGATCGAAGCCCTTGTCGACGCCGGCTTGGGCCAGCGCCGGGCGCTTGCCGTAGAAACGCTCCAGTTCCCTGAGGTCGATCGACTCGATGTCGCCACCGATGCTGCCCTCGCTGAACGTCAGGGCCATCCATGGCTCGAAGCGGGTCAGGAGCTTCGGCTTGACCTCGGGGTGGGTGTGCAGGTAATAGTTGAGACCGTCGGCGAAGGAATTCATCAGGTTCTTCAGCCACACCGGGCTGGCGGCGTACTTGGCCTGCATCTCGGCCGGCTGGATGTACATCTTCATGCGCAGGTCGCGCCAGATTTCCTTCTCGCCCTCGACCTCGGCCAGGCGCCCCATCGCATTAATGTAATTGAGCTCGATACGATTGAAGTCGTCCTCGGCCTGGGCGTACAGCATGCCGAACACGGTGTCGGCGTCGGTAATGCCGTAGATGTGCGGAATACCCCATTTGTCGCGCATGATCGTCACGCGTTGCGCGGTCGCCTTCCAGCGCGCGACGTCGGCAGCGCTGAAGGCTGGCGTCGCGGGCGCGGCGATGGCCGGCGCCTTGCCCTGGGCAACGGCGATTCCTGGGGCGGCCGCAGCAGCCAGGAGAGCGCCGAGCAGGACCGGCGTGAACGAAAGGGGCATGCGCATCGTTGGTCTTCCTTCAGGTCGTGTTATTCGTCGTTCAGGCCGGCATTGGCCAGGCGCTGCTTGAGCCGCTGGTTATCGGTGAGCAGCGTCGCCACGCGATCCTTGAGGCTTGCCACTTCCTTGCGCAGGGCTGCGAGTTCGTCTTCCGGCTCGATCTCGACCTTTTCCTTTTTCGGGCGGGTGGCCATCTTCTGCTCGCGCACCTGGCGCGCGGCCTGCTGCAATTCCTTGCGGCCACCGGCGACCGCGGCGATCTGCTGCTCTTCCGGCAGTTGCGCCACGTTGGCGGCGGCATTGATCGAGATCGTGCCGGTGCGAACCGCCTCGCGCAGCTGCGGGGTGGCGGCTTTCTGGATGCGTTCGATCTGGCTGATGGTATTGCTCGAGACGCGGGCCGCGCGTGCGACGTCCTCGCGGGTACTCCATGGCGGCGAGGTGTCGTCGGCCGGCGCGTTCTTGTCGCCCTCTTCCTGCGGTGGCTGCTCGGCCATGCGCGCCGCGACGAGTTCCTTCTTGCGCAGGGCGAGCACGCCGCGCTGGAAGTCCGACACGCTGCGGCGCGCCAGGTGGTTGTCGATCATCCACAGCATCACGTCCTCGAGCGAGGCGAAGTTGTTGTTGTGGACGGTGCGGAAGGGAATGTTGTGCTTCTTGCAGATCTCGTAGCGGTTATGCCCGTCGATCAGCGTGTCGCGCCAGAGCACCAGCGCGTCGCGGCAGCCTTCGGCCTGCAGGCTGCGCTCGAGCGCGGCGTATTCGATGTCGGTGAGCGGGTCGACGAAGGACCGCAGCTCGTCGTTGATCTTGATGTCCAATTCTTGTCCTTGCGTGGTCTTGCCTGAGGTAGCGCCAGCTTGGGTGACGCCGCTTGGCATGCTACACCATCCGGGCGGGGGTTCCAAAGATGCAAGAAGCCGGTTGGGAGGGATGGGCGGGCGATCATGCCGCGTGAAGGGGCTTATCAAGAGGGTAAAGTTGCCGAACTGCTCCGAATTGAGCACGCCTGTGCTAGAATCTCGGGCGTTGCCCGGATGGTGAAACTGGTAGACACCGCAGACTTAAAATCTGCTGCCAGCAATGGCGTGCCGGTTCGATTCCGGCTCCGGGCACTCATGTCAATAGACTGCTTCCAGATGCAATCAACTTTAGCTTGTTTTTCAACAGCTTATCGATTTCCTCTGCTACGGTTAACTCGCTTTAGCCCCCTCCAGTCTGATACCATTTGCCAAAATTTACCATCAGGATTGGCAATGGCGGCACCGAAAAAAGAAGGCTCAGTTTGGCGGCATCGCATCATGGTCAAGGGCCAGCGAGTGTCAGGAACGTTCTCGACCAAAGCCGCAGCGTTGGCCTGGGAGGCAGCGCAGCGAGTGCAACTGGTCGAGGGGCAGCACGCCTCCACTGGAAAGACGCTGCGCGACGCGCTCGAGCGCTATGAGATCGAGGTGTCGCGCAAGAAGCGTGGCCACCTGAACGAGGCCAAGCGTCTGGCATGGTTTCGCGAAAGCTCGATCGCTAGCATCAAGATGTCCGACATCAAGCCGGCCGACATAGCCGCGTGGCGTGATGAGCGTCTGAGGGTGGTCAAGGGGTCGACCGTGAACCGTGACCTTAATATCCTGTCGCACGTCTTTACGATCGCACGCCGCGAATGGGGCTGGATCACCAGCAGCCCGACGAAGGATGTTCAGCGCCCGGAGTCGCCTCCGCACCGCGACCGACGAATCAGCGAACGCGAGATCGACATGATCTGCCTGGCGCTCGGGTGGGATCACAAGATCGGCGCGGCGCCAACGACGAAACAGCACCGCATCGCCCTCGCCTTCCTATTCGCCATCGAGACTGCCATGCGAGCAGGCGAGATTTGCGCTCTGCGCCCGGGCGATGTCCAGGGCCGGGTGGCGCGCCTGCACATGACGAAGAACGGCAGGCCGCGCGATGTCGCGCTTTCGTCGCGCGCGCTGGAGATATGGGCGCTGGTCCCGAACGGCTTCGACCTCTCCCCGCCATCCTCGACGCCCTATTCCGCAAGGCCAAGAAGGCGGCCGGGATCGAGGGGCTCACCTTCCACGATACCCGCCACGAGGCCATCACCCGTCTTGCTCAGAAGCTCGACGTGCTCGACCTGGCGCGCATGGTCGGGCACACGAACATCAACCAGTTGCGCACCTATTACAATCCCACCGCCGAGGATATCGCCTCACGTCTGTAGGCTCTCGGCCCAGCGGATCACCTCGCGCGCCTTGTACAGCGGGTGCGAGCGCTCCTGGGTCGGGTTGATCTTGATTGGCTTCGGGAAGTCTGGCCGCACGATGATCTTGTCGCGGACCGTCGTATAGGATCGCTTCAGATACGCGGCGATGTGCTCGGTGTCCCACAGGTCGACCTCGACCGGGATCGACTTCTCGGAAAGCTTCTGCAGGATCGCTGCCAGAATTTCTTTTTCGCTCATCAGCCATTCTCCTTATTGGTGGTGTGCGAGGGTGCAGCCGCCTTCATTAATTCGCCGATGTTGAACCGCAAGTCGGCTATTTCCTGATCGCGTCGGGCGATGATCTTCTCGTCCACCTTGCGTTGATATTCCCGCGCATCGCGCTGGCCCTGGCGGAACTGCTCGGACGAATAGCGCGCCATTATTGAGCCAGGAATCATTGGCTTCGGCAGCGGCGGCAGCCCTTCGTCGTCCACCTCAGCAGGGCGAGAAGCAAGGGCGGCGCGGAGATCGGCGATTTCGGCTTTCATGGCGAGCGACGCCTCTTGCAGCGACGGCATCATCCCGGTATCCCCGCATCGCTCCTGCCACGTCTTCACCTCGGGCGCGGTGCTGGGCGATGGCGGGGTGGCGCGGCGGTTCCAGTCTGCATCCGTGGCAGCAGTAGCGCCGCACTCGTCGCATCCCGGGCCTTCAGCCGTCAAGCTTTCCCATGCGTCGCGGGAGACTTCGGCGCTACCGCAGAACGGACACGGCAGCAGGTCATGGGAGGGGTTAGCCATGGTCGGCCTCCTGCTCAGGTTTCGTGCCGCGCCAGGCATGCCACGCATCGACGTCGATAAGAGGGATCGACACGTGGTCGTCGCCGAACTCAAACGTCGACTGATACTTGGCGCCTGGGAAGCTGAAGCGCACCAGCGCCTTGCCGCCGTCGTTCTTGTGTTCCTTGGCTTCGAGCCGGCGGTACACGTGGACGTGCTTGATGGTGCAGCCCGGGAACTTCGCCTCGAACAGCTCGATCAGGTCGACCTCGGCGCGCTGGCGGGTGCGGCGATCCAGCCATTCCCTCTGGGAGCAGCGCTCGCTGCAGTACACGTGCTGCCCTTCGGCGATGTGGCCTTCATGATCGTCATAGACCTGAGTGCCGCAGTGCATGCACTCGAACCACCAGCCGGCTGCCAGCATCGCGCTTACCGGCACAGGCCCTGGAGCGTGCTGGTCGAGCACCGGCATACGGCGGCAGGACTCGATGTCTTCCCAGTCGCAGCCGATCTCGTTGGCGCCATGGCGGCGCGCGGTGGCGCTGTTGGTGGCGAACTGGATCGACCAGCCCTCGTCGCCGTCGTGGACCTGGTAGGCTTTCAGCGGCTTCATGCTCCATCTCCCTGGCCGCCGTCGAGCTGGGCGGCGCGATTTTCGTACTCGCGCCGGAACGTCTTGAAGGTGTCGAGCGACATGACGTGGTGATAGCCCGAACCCGCATAGGCTTCCTCATCGGTTTGGCCCGGCAGCCCCGGCGCTTCCGGTGTGCCGGGGGCGCTAGGGGCGGCACTGAGCATTGCCGCGTAGTCTTCCTCGGCATCCTTGTAGAACTGCGCGTGGCCGATTGCGATATCCACATCGCCTTTGAAATGCATGGCGGCGATCATCTCGGGCGTTGGCTCGACCGGAACCAACTTCCAACCAGGCAGCGCGCCAGGTGCTGCGGCTTGCTGGGCGGCTTGGTTCTTTGCCCCGCAATCCCCCATAGGGGCGCTGCTGCATTTCCAATCATCACGGCACCCATCAACATAGCGACAAACCTTGAACGTTTCGGCTTGCGGCGCTTCGCCCTCTGGCTGGGCGCGGCTATGGCGCTTGATCAGAATGGTTCTGATGTCTTTGCAGAGTTCAGGGTTGAGCCCGATGATCATGCCCGACTTCTTCAGGATGTCTACGGTGGTCGCAACACAATCGTGGACCAGCTTGTCCAGGTCCGGCAGTTCAGTTGGATTGCTCATTTAGATTCCCCCGCGCCCATTTCACGGGCTTCGTTGATTGCCTTTGCCATCGCGAAGGCAATATTCGTGTCCTCGCCCTGCGCCCATACAGTAGTTCCCGATCGGCGCGAGAATCTAATTTGCACACGGTAGGCAGCAGCACCGCCTATACGGTGATCAACCTCGATCCTGCCAAGACTCTCTGCCTCGTGCCAAAGTTGATCCAGCGACAGCGCCTGTATAACTTCAATTACAGGGCTTGCAAAAATAGAGTTCATTTCGATTCCTTTGCTGGCGATGGGGGAAGCGCGTAAATCATCGTTTCGTAGACCATTCGTACCAAGTTGGGCGTGACAATATCGGAAGCGTGTTTGCGGCTAATCTCGTAAGCAGCCTCTGCGACATGCTCTTGACTCGGCTTGCGCGGCATTAGCTTCCAGTCTTCCGGCACCGCTACCTGACCGGCTACTGGAGCTGCGTAGATCGGAACGGTCTGATCAGCGCGCCACTGGTTGCCGCGCACCGGCACGCCGCCGCGCCCCGCCTGGATGTCGCGCAGCTCGCTCGGGCTGACCATGGCCAGTGGCTTGGCCGGCGCTACCTGACCGGCTTGTGCCGCGACCTTTGCCCGTGCCTGCCATCCTTCCCATGCCTCTTGAGCGTGTAAGTATCGGCTCTCATTGTTGCTATTACGGGCAAGGTGCGTAGAGATTTCTTCTTCGCTATAGCTTCGCAAAGGGTCACGCGCTTTTACCCTTTCAATGTATGCAGCCTCGAATGCGATCCGCTCATCCGTCAGTACAGTGCTTGCACCGACCGAACCGTTACCCTTGAGCGCTTCGATTGCCTCGACGCAGCGTAGGGCACCATCACCTTCGCCATCGCAATGTGTGTCAGCGCGCTCGGGGTTGTTGGGCGCATACTTTCCACGACCCTTGTAGGCGTCCCGGCGATCAGCATGGATTGCCTCACATACAGCGATGGCTTCTTCCAGCGCCTGATTGCGGGCAGTGCTTGCACCCACCGGAGCCGCGTTCAATTCCTTCAGCTTGACTTCGGTGCGCTTGACCGCTTCATGCACGGCTTCGTCCTTGCTATAGCTTTCATAGGCGTGATCGTGATTTACGATGTTCATCCACTGGACATCATTCAGCTTCACCCAACCAGTGCTTGCACCAGTAGTTGCAGGAGGGGTGGCGTAGACTGGAGTGGCGCGCCAGCCGCTACGCGCCGACTGGATGGTTGCGGTGCGGTCGTCCAGCATGTTGTCCAGCTCATCGCCATTGACGTAGCCAATCGGCTCGACTTCCGCCTTATTGGCGACCTGACGGGATGCGCGGTCGGCTGCGATGGCTGAAAACTGGCTGATGAAAGCGCCGATTTCAGCCTTGTTGCAAAACTCTTCGCGCTGTAACCCGGCTCCTTGGCAGTCAGAGCATGGGTAAGGCTCTGGCGGCTGGAAGTGGCCTTGGTAGTGAGATTCGCCATCATGGCCGATGCCGCCGCAGGAATCACACTTCCAATGAGCGATCACCTTGACCAGCTCGTCAAGCAGTCCGCCTTCTTCTGCCGCCTTATTGGCAGCGCCGGGCAGGATCTCCATGACCTCCAGCACTTCCTGGCCCGGTTGGGCGTACTCGAACTTGGTCCCGTATTCCTGCAACATTCCATGCCCCGCGCTGGTGATGAGCGCTGGCCAGCGGCGCGCCTGGCCGGTCTCGGGGCCGAAGTACAGCGGCTGCTCGGGGCGTTCGCCGTGGCGCATGCGGCGGGCGGGAGTTTTGTTATCGGTCATCAGTCTCTCTCGTTCTGGTTAGAAGAAGCCCAGCAGCTGGTCCATCACAGCGTCCAGGGTGTCGCGGTCGTAGGTGGTCAGGATGTGCTTCAGGATCACGTTCACGGTCGCGTTGTACAGGTCATCGAACTCGGCCTGGCCCATGTTGGCGAAGCTGATCGACTTCGCGGTCAGCCGGGTCTCGCCGCGGAGATTTACGGCCATCTCGTAAAAACCGGCCAGGCACACGATGTCGTTGCGGAACTGGTCGAAGTTCTTTCCGACGACCTGGCCCTTGTACGTGTTCGCGGCCGGCTCCCAGGCGTCGAATGCCAGATTCAGGAGCGCGAAGAATTTTCGGTGGAAGCGTGGGTTGCGCTGCTGCTTCACCGTGGCGCGCACGGCGGCGCCGGTCTTGAGCTTGGCGATGTACTCGGCCGCCTGCGGGTCGGTCGGCACCAGCACGCCGCCGGCGGCCTTGGTCAGCACGATCTCTTTCATGGCATCACCTCACCGCGCACGGCCGCGAAATCCAGGCTGCCCAGCCGCTCGATGATCGCCAGCGCCGGCAGGTCAAACGCCTCAACCAGCGCGTCAACGATCTGCAGGTCGGTCAGCGCCTCGGCTGCAGCGTCGGCCAGCTCGCACAGGTGGCCGTGGTCGGCGGCGTTCATGCTGCCTCCGCGATCGGCGCGCGGCCGTGCTCGACCAGGATGCGGTCGACCAGGCATGCGAGATAAGCCTGGGCAACGCGGCACTTGTTCTCCAGGCGCTTCTCCAGCGCGGCATCGCGCGCATACGTGATGCTGGTGGTGCGCAGCGCCGGGTCGATGTGGCCGACCTGGTGCAGCTCGCGCTGCTCCCACTTGATCAACTCGTCCGGCGTGTCGAGCATCACGTGCACAACCTCGTGCTCTGGCACGTCCCACAGGTTCATGTAGGCCCGACCCTGCCACTCGTACAGGCTGTCGTGCGCGTCTTCGCTCAGCGCCGGGAAGGTGTCCAGGGACCACGACACCTTGATGTCGATGGTCTTCACGCCTGGCACGTAGATATCGCATTCGCCCGTCAGCAGGTCGCTCACGCGGCGCTCCGTGTTCTTGCGGTAGCTCTGGAAGCGCTGGTTGTTCAGAAACTGGATGGCCGCCTCTTCTAAGGCCAGGCCCTTGTCCATGTACTTGGTCTCGATGTCCTTGTGGTAGCTGAAGACGAATTCCTTCGCCATGTTCTTCAGAAAAGTCTTGGCGCCGGCCGACAGCGACATTTCCTTGAAGGGCTGGAGCAGCTCCTTCTCGGCATCGGTCTTGCGGGCCTTGGCCGCGATCGGTAGCAGATCGGCCGGCAGCAGCGACTGGTCGATCGACTGAGCATCAGTCATCAGCAGGCCGACGCAATGCGGGTGGAAGCGCATCATTTCGCCAGCTCCTTCTCCAGGTCGGCCAGCGCCGTCGCCTGGTCTTCCGTCAACTCGTAGTAGCCGCGCATCGATTGCGCGTCGTACTGGCCGGCCTTGATCGCCGCGAGGGCGTTGGTGAACGCCTTGCCGTCGATCGGCTTCTTCGGCTCTTCCTTCGGCTGCGGTTGCGGCTCCGCGGCGGCCTCGTGCTGGCGCAGTTCCTCCGGCAGATCCTCGATGTCCTGGGTGAAGATGTCCGACGCGGCGGTGACGTTCAGGGTCATCGCGATCATGGCGCGCTTGCAGGCCATCTTCAGGACCGTGTTAGCCATGTCGGCGGCCTCGGTGCGAATCTGGATCTTCTTCTCGACCTGACCCTTCCATTTGGCGAACTTCAGCCGGCGCGCGTTCTCCGGCGTCAGATCGAACTCTTCCGTGCACACGGCACCGCGCCATTTGTACTTTTCCTCACCCGACGAGCATTCGCCCACGCCTTCACCCAGCGAGGTGCCGGTGACCTGGTGGCGGCCGACGCAGGTCACGCGGTAGCGGGCGACGTCCGGAGTGCTCAGGTCTTCGATCCTATATTCCGGGGCGACACGGAACGTCACGCACAGCACCTCGGCGCCCGGCTTGTACAGCGTCGGCTTCGGTGTGCCGGGGATGGTGCCGTAGTGGGTGTCGCGCTTCATGATGCCCTGCATCACGGTCTGCACGAGATTCACGCGCTCGCGGATCTCGGAGGCCGAGAAGCGATGCACTTCGCCTGCGGTGAGGCCGGCGACTTCGCGGCGCGGCATTTCGATTACGTCGTTCATGGTCAGAATCCTCGGATGTAAGTGCGCAGCGCGCGGACAGCGGCCTTACGCGGGCCGAAGCCGGCGCGCAGGCTGAGACGGTATTGCGTGCGGAGGTGGCGGATCATGGAAGCACCGCCTCAATCAAAAGCAGCGAACATGGCATGAATGCCGCTGCAGCAATAAATGCGTAGGTGTCATGTTTCTTCCGAAGAGCCACATATTCCTTGCTGGGCTTGTGCGGCCACGCGCGACCCAAAAACACCGCGTATATAGCTGCCGAAATGAGATTCAGGCTGAACCAGATAGGGAGCTCCATCACCATGCCTCCACTTCGCGCTGCTTGCGCATCAGGTCAACCTGGAAACGATGCTCAGCGTTGATCGCGCAGATGGCCGTGATGCGCGCGTCGTCGATCGCACGGATGTTCTGCTCGCTCAGCGCAAGCTGGTGGCGGATCACGGCCAGGCGCAGCGGCTTGAACAGCTTGCGCGCCAGGCGGCGTACGATGCGGAACGGGCCGCGGTGGATGCGTTGGATCGCGATCATTTCCAGCTCCTTAGTAGGCGATCGACACGGCCGGCACTTGGCCGGAGGCGATCAGGGTCACGCACTGCTTCGCGCATTCTTCCGAGAGGCCGCCGGCCACCAGCGCGGCCAGCGCGGCGCGGTTGATCTTCGCCTTGTGGGCCTTGTTCGCCTCGCGACGCGCCTGCTCGGCAGCTGCGGCGGCCTGCTCGGCGGCGACACGCTCCTGCTCGCGGCGCACGGCTTCGGCGGCCTGGCGCTCTGCGCGCTCAGCTGCTTCCTTGGCTTGGCGCTCAGCCTGCTCCTTCGCTTCCTGCTGCTGACGCTCGGCGCGGGCAGCGGCGTCGATACGCTCCTGCTCGGCGCGCTGCTCGGCTTCGACGCGGCGGCGCTCAGCGGTCTCGGCGGCCAGTTTCAGTTCCAGTTCGCGGCGCGCGGCGGCCTCGCGTTCGGCGGCGGCGCGGGCCTCTGCCTCCTGGGCGGCGCGGGCAGCTTCTGCCTTGGCGCGTTCCTCGGCGGCGCGGACGATGGCGGCTTCACGCTCCAGGCGCTCACGCTCGGCAGCTTCGGCGCGCAGACGGGCCAGCTCGGCTTCCTTGGCTTCGTCGGCGAGGTATTCAGCGTGGCGCACACGCAGGTTGCGCAGCAGGTCGTCTTTCACTTCCAGCGCTTGCGGCTTGAACTCCTGCCAGTCGTCGCCGACGACCAGCGGCTCGAGTTGCGCAATCGCTTCGGCCAGTTCGCCGGAGGTGCGCGCGCCGGCGCCCGTGTTGCGCAGCTCGGCCAGGCGCTCGGCCAGGTCGGCGACGCGCTGCTTCTCGCGCTGCTCGATTTCGTCGATGGCGGTCTGGTGAACAGTGATCATGGCCTCGATGCGGGCGTTGATTTCCTTCGCCTCAGCATCGATGGCGCGGCCCACGCGCAGCGACTCTTCCTTCGCCGCTTTACGTGTGCGCTCCAGGGCGCCTTTCGTCAGGCGCAGCGTGTTCACGTGGCTGCGCGCTTCCTTGTTGCCCTTCGGCGATTCGTAGTCGAAGACCAGCGAGGCGTTCTTCTGCTCCAGCTCGGCGAGCTGCGCATAGAAAGGCTGGTACTCGGCGACGGCGCTTTCGACCCTGTTCAGCAGTTCCATCATTTCTCCTTGTGGTTGTCGGTGCCGTCTCTCCGGCTGCCCACGCTACGTAGGTGCTACGTCCTCTGCGACCGAGGCGGCCCCCTATTTCCTCACCCAGGATTGGGCAATCCGCGCGTTCCGGGGCGCGGCGCGCCGTCTTACACTGGTGCGGCCAGGCGGTCGAGGTAACGGTGCGCCCGGTCTGCAATGGAAATTTCCTTGTTGGCGCGGGCGACCTTCTTGATCTCGTGCTTCGCCCAGGTGTGCGCCTCGGTGGCCAGGTACTGTTCGAGCAGGTTCGCGAAGCGCTTGCCGACCACCGCCTGCGATTCCGTCGGCACCACCGCCAGCAGCTCGCGGAACTGGCAGCCCTCCAGCAGGAACTCGAGCAGCTCGTCGGCGACCACCTTGAGCGCGGCTTCGTCGCGCGCCACCAGCGCAGCACGGCGTTCGGACACGCGCTGCTCGATCAGCTTCGCCAGCTCGGTCTCATACAGCTCGTCGTGGGTCTGGGTGCTTGCCATCATCTTCTCCAGTCTCGCCCTGCTGGGCTCGGTTGCGATGGAGTGATTATCGGACTTCCGGTAAGTCATGTCAACCGGTATTCCGTTATTTTTGTGCGATAATTTTCCTGCCCGAGCAGTTCAGGCAGCCGGCCCCGGCGTAGGGGCGTAAAAAAGCCCGCGCGTGGCGGGCATGGAGGATGGGATGGAGCCTGCACGACTAGTCGTGAAGCTGATCGAGCGACAGAACGGACGTTGCCGAATTTATGTACGGCGTTTTGGAACGGATCGGAAGGAGCGTTATTCGGTTTCCGGGTTAAGTCAGGCAAGCCAGCTCATTGCTGGCATGGCTAGCTCTTCTGTCCCTGGGCAGAAAGGGCCAGCAACCGATAACCCAGTTGCTGTGCCTCGCCTGGACGCAGAGCGGCCGTTCGCCAGCCCAAACCATGAAAAGCCACACCTAGTATCACAAGTTCGCCTACGCTCAGAGATGCTGGATGAACCTGGATCGCAGGTGAAAAGCTATCGATTTCCATCGGATCCGAATCAAATGGTGATCCAGATAGGGCTGCCACTGGAGCCATCATTTGACGGACTTCTGAAAGCCTGCTTATCAAATTCTCGACATCTTTTGGGCTCAGTATATGCGCTGATAAGTTATCTTCTGCGACGCTCAATACAACAGTTTTCCGATCCTCAGAAACTTTAAAATCCAATTCCAGCATATCCCCTCCACTCCCCGCTACGGCGGGGACTATTTTAAAGGCATCATATGAAAGTTACTGCCTCAAGCCAGACTGAGTTGCCGCCTGTTCAGCTAAAAGGGTGGTCCGAGCTTCCCCTAAAAGTTCTAGTAGCCTATCGCACAATTTCAGTTCCAAATGAATCGGCACCTGCATTCCCGTTTGAGTTAAAAGGAAAATGGCAAGATCAGAATTTGGCAGAATCTGCAGGCTGGCGTCCAACGGAATATATGCCTCCGTCAGCTCCTTGAGTCCTTCGGGGAATTGGTCAATAGTCCCGGACAGCATTTGATGCATCCGCACCAAGAGTTCCGGGACCATTTCGCGCTTGAAGGACGCGTCGTAAATGTTTCCGCCTACATCCTTCAGGCGTGTATCCACGTCGCCCGAATTCGGGTCAAAACGCCACTGCTCCAACTTTACGAATTTCGGCATATTTCCTCTCTCGTAGCCACGGCGGGGATTATTTTTACAGAATTTGCGATGCTGGATTTTTTATCTTATTCCCCTTGGCTGGAGGAGTGCGAGCTTTTCGGATAGCCGCGGTAGCACCTGAACAGTCAAATCTGGATACGCTGAACTGGCCGTTTTGCAGCGGCACAGCGAATCCAATCTCTCCGCCCCCTTCGAATCCCAGAACCGACATGTTGAGATCGTCAAGGAACATCAGCCTGTTCCCAGCTACAGTAGCGCATGTCGCGTCGGTGTAATTGGCTCCAGCCGCTGAATTAATCAGGACCGGGAATTTCCCATTCTCGTCACATGTGAGACTCCACGAGAAATATGCACTACATGAGTTTGTAGACGCAAAACAAAGAACACCAGCGACCTCTCCGTTTCTATTTGTAGTCTTGGCGATTTGGATATCGCCACCGTCTATTATGACCTCCCATGCTCCAATTTTCTCATTAGCATTGGCTTGCATTGATATGCCTAAGAGCGCGGCAAGAATAAAGAACTTCATTCAATTCCCCTAGTTGTACTTTGTTCTTACTAGACCAGCTTTTGCTTTACTTCGGTGACCACGCCAATAACCACCAAAGTCTCTTGATCGCTTCGAAGTGTCGGGAAATCATCATTAAGCGGAACAAGCTCAAAAATCTCATTGCCATTTGCATCGATCCCGCGCGGCCGATATTTCTTGAACGTCGCCTGATTGCTGCCGTTGCGCGCCACAACAAAATTGCCGGGCCCAGGTGATCGATCAGGATCCACGAAAAGCCGGTCGCCAGGCTGAAAGCGCGGCGCCATCGACATCCCTTCCACGTCGAGACAGAAAGCCCAACGCGACAACTTCGGATCTTCCGTGTACTCGACTGCATAGCCATCACCCGGCTCATACGGGTTCTCCATGTCGCGCAGCGCACCGGCCTGCACCGACGAGATAACCGGTATAGGCCTAGACGCCAATCTGATCAACGACACGTTCTGATCAAATTGTTCAGTCGGCGGCTGCTCAGGCGACATCGGGCCCTTACCCGTCTCAAGCCAGAGCGCGCTGACGCCAAGAGCTGCAGCGAGCGACGCGAGGTTGGTCGTTCCCTGAGACTTGCCCACCTCAAGATCGGAAATGCTGCTCTGCTTGAGGTTCGACTTCTTCGCCAGCTCAATCTGAGTCAGCTTGGCCGCTTTCCGGGCCTGTTTAACGCGAGTTCCTATAGACATACCGGTATTGTCATCTGGAACAAAACCGGAAAACCGGTTGACAGGGAATACCGGAGTTCCCATAATACGTCTCATGGACATCTCTTTCACGATCAAAAGCCTGCGCCAGGCCGGGCTCACCCAAACGCAGATCGGTAACGCGATTGGGCTGAGGCAAACCTCAATCAGCGACATGGAGTCCGGCAAGGCCGGCACGAAGCGTCCCTCATTCCAAGTGATCGACGGCTTGGCGCGACTGGCGAAGAAGCACAAGGTCGCGACCGAGCCGCCAGCACCCCAGCCGCAATAACCCGCGGCTTTTTCTTTCGGGCAGAAAGTTGCCTATGGGCTCCTGCCCAGCATCACCCACCCCGTAATCCGCATCACCAAGGAGAAGTAAATGAAGAACCCGAGCCCGACCCTGATCGAAGCAGCGCTGGCGAACTTAGACGATGGACCGCGCGACCAGATCATCCGAGTTCGTGCGACCCAGAAGCAGAAGGACATGTTCGCCAAATGTTCCGCTGCGAAGGGATTGCCAAGCGCTACCCATGCGCACCTGCTGCTCATGCGTGCTGTGAGTGCCCATGTTAGGCCGCGTCATCCGGTGCGTACAGGGGCCGGTCGTGGGCCAGTTGGCCGCGCGATGGCATCGGGCCGGAGGCACCTTTAATGGTTTCCGGCTTCGGTAAAAAAACAGCCCGGTGGGAGCCGGGCTTGGAAAGGATTGAAACAGTGAGCACATTATCACCCGAAACCCACGCGGCGACAAAGGTTATCGCCAAGGCGTGCAGCTGGGCCGACCAGCGGCGCATCGTTCGTGATGCGGGCGCCGATCAGAAGGGTCGTGCAATCGGCCGCCTGGCCAAGAGCAGCAACGAGCTGGCCGAGGCCGTCGAGAAGTATCGCAAGGCGGGGAAGGCTGGCCAGCCATGACGCAGCTCGTCAGCATCCAGAAATGGCTCGGGCACCAGGGCGATACCATGTCGCCCGAGTCCCTCCAGTTCACCACCAGGCCGGCCAAGGGCTGCCGCGGCTGCCTGTTCCAGCATCAGCATTCCTCCATCTGCGATCGCGCCTGCACGGTCGCTCAGCGCGCCGAGCTCGAACACTGCGAGCGCGGCTTCATCTACGTCGCCAAGCCGGTAGACCCGCGCCAGGTGTCCCTGATCGAAAAGGGGCACTGACATGGCCGGCGAATGGATCAAATTCGAAGCGAACACCCCCGAGAAGCAAGAGGTCTTCACGATCACCGTTGCCATGGGCTGGGACGACCCTGACCTGACCGTTGGCAAGCTTCTGAAGGTATGGCGTTGGTTTGACCAACAGACCGTGAATGGTAACGCTCCGCGCGTTACCGCAGCGTTAATGGATCGCATCATCGGCGTTACCGGCTTCGCACAAGCGATGTGCGATGTGGGCTGGCTGATCGCCGATGAGCATGGTATTTCGCTTCCAAACTTCGAGCGACACAACGGCCAGACCGCTAAAAACCGCGCGCTTACTGCGAAGCGCGTGGCGAAACACAAGGGAAACGCCAAGGATAACGATGAAGGTAACGCCGACAGCGTTACCGCAGCGTTACCTAAAGAAGAGAAGAGAAGAGAACAAAAGAAAGAACCAAGGTCAAAAGCAAAACCAGCGCCGGCTGCGCCGACGTTCGACCCTGGTGCTGAACTCGCTTCCCTGGCTGTCTCGCCTCAGATCGCTACCGACTGGCTTGCTCTCCGCAAGACCAAGCGTGCTGCGGTCACCCCCACCGCTCTGAAAAACATCATCGCTGAAGCTGGCAAAGCCGGTTTGTCGCTGGAAGCCGCCCTTTCGCTCTGCTGCACCAGGGGCTGGGCCGGGTTCGAGGCCGAATGGGTGCTGAAAGACCAGCGCGCCGGTCCAGCGCCGGCCTACCAGACCTCGAACGACAAAGCCAAAGCCTGGGCCGACAGCCTGACCGGAAAGAACCGAAGCCATGAACCTGACAACCGCATCATCGACCTCAACGACGCCCCTGCCCGCAAGCTGGGTTGAGAAGCTGCTGCACAAGATGCTGCTCAGCTACGGCAAGAAGTTCACGGACCAGTGGGGCGCCACCAGCACCAACGAGCTGGTCGAGCATTGGGCCCAGGAACTGGCCGGCTACCAGCCGATCGAGATCACGCGCGGCCTGAAGGCGCTCGAAACCCGCGACTGGCCACCGACTCTGCCCGAGTTCAAGAAGCTGTGCCGCGCACCGCTGGACCCGATGAAGACGTACTACGAGGCCGTGGCCGGCGTCCAGGCGCGAGCAGCCGGCGAGTATGGCAAGTGGTCCCACCCTGCCGTGTACTGGGCCGCCATGCCGCTGGCCTTCGACCTGGGCAACCAGACGTACAGCCAGATCAAGCCGCGCTGGGAGACGGCGCTGGCCGAGCAGATGGAGGCCGGCGAATGGGCCGAGATTCCCCAGCCGATGCTGGCCCTGGCCGCGCCCGGCAAGTCCATGCCTACCCGCGAACAGGCCGAACAGATGCTACGCAAGCTCAAGGCGGCCACCGTCATCGCCAAGCCGAGCGACGGCCGTGACCACAATTCGTGGGCGAAAGCGATCCTGGCGCGCGCGGCTCGCGGCGACAAGACGCTGACGCTGATCCAGGTGCAGTTCGCCCAGCAAGCCATGGGCGCCGAGGAGGCGCCATGACCACCCACCAAGACACCCGCGCCACGTCGCGCCCTACCGCGCAGGAAATGGCGCTCATGGCCGCACGCGCCCAGCGCATCGCCGAATACCGCGCGCAGCTCGAGCTGATCGTGGCGCGCGGACTGGCACGCGAGATCGCGGAGGCGCAGCGATGAGCGCCTACGACCCCTGCGCCATGTGTGAGCGCTTCACCCTGAACCGCGCCGACCTTCCGCCTGGCCACGGCTGGTGCACTGCCTGGGAGCGCGCCACGCCCTGGAACGGCCAGATCGGCGTGCTGTTCAAGGAAGCGAAGGACCGGGCGCCGAGGGCGCGGTATGTGGCGCAGCAGCAGGCACAACAACAAGAATTGGAGAAAGCATGAAATTACTTGTCTGCGGAGGGCGCGACTTCAAAAACGTTAGCCGAGTTCGCCACGTGCTGCACGCAATTCATGCAAAGCGCGCGGTCACTCTGCTTATCGAGGGCGGCGCGGCGGGCGCGGATCGGCTGGCGCGTGAATGGGCGGTCGAGAACGGTATTCCGGTACAGACATTCCAAGCCGATTGGAAAGCGCATGGCAAGGCCGCCGGCCCGATCCGCAATGGCCGCATGATCAATGAGGGCAAGCCCGATGGGGTATGTGCGTTCCCCGGCGGCCGTGGCACCGCGAACATGGTCGAGCAGGCGCTAGAGGCCGGCATCAAAGTCATGGAGGTGGCCGCATGATCCGCACCTCTCCCATCGCCCGCACTGGCACCCTCAAGCGCAAGGCTCCGCTGCCGCGCGCTGCGGCGCCGGTGGTGGGCAAGCCGCGCACGAAGAAGTGCGGCAACCGCGCCTGCCGCGCGCCGTACGAGGTCGACGCCAAGCGCCCGTGGAAAAACTGGTGCAGCGACGACTGCGCTGTGGTCATCGCGGTGACGAAGCTCGACGCGCAGAAGGCCAAGCAGAAGCGCCAGGAGCGCGCGCAGGACAAGGCGAAGCTCGGCGGCATGAAGACGTACCCCCAGCTCATCGCGGACTGCCAGCGGGCGTTCAACGCGGTCGTGCGGCTCCGGGACATGCTGGCCGGCCACCGATGCATCTCGAGCGGCCGCACGCTGGACTGGACCGGCAACGCCGTTGATGCCGGCCACTATCGTTCGACCGGCTCGGCGCCGCACCTGCGCTTCAACTTCGACAACTGCCACGCGCAGTCCAAGCACGACAACCAGTACAAGGCCGGCAACGCCGTCGACTACCGCATCGGCCTGATCGATCGCATCGGCCTGACGCGCGTCGAGGCGCTGGAGGCCAACAACACTCCGGCGAAGTGGACGCATGACGACCTGCGCCGGATGACCAAAGAGTACCGCGCAATGCTGCGGGATATGAAAAAGGAGACAGCGTGATTTCAACTCTCATCGCCTGGGCCAAGTCGCTAATGCCGAAGCCAGTCAACCCGGAGGCAATGCGGCGACGCTATGCCTACGGCGGCCCGAATCGCCGGGCGCTCGCCAACTGGATCGACCACAACATGCCCGAGCTCGGCGCCGAATTGGACCCGATGACAAAAAACCAAGTGCGCATTCGCCTGAACGAGATCACAGGCTGCAACGTGCCGGCCGCGGGCCGCGTCGAGGATGGCTGTGCCGTGTTCCTGGCCGCGCTGAAGAAGATGAAGGAGGCATCGTGATCGAGAACCACACCTTCACCACGCCAAAGGCCCAGGCAAGGATCGCCCGGATCCTCGCCGCGCTCGAGCAGCAGCCGATGACCCGCGACGAACTGCAATGCCTGCTGGGCATCGCCAAGCCGACCATGCGCCGCTACATCGCATTCCTGACCACAGCACAGCGTCAGATCCATGTCCGGCGCTGGAAGCGCACCACGGGCCAGCTCGCGCCTGTGTACGCCGTCGGCAGCCGCAAGGACGCCCCGCAACCGCGCATCGCCACCCGTGCCGAGCGCAACCAGCTCGAATGGCAGCGCATCAAGGCTGACCCGGACCGCCACGATCGGGTCAAGGCCGCCGCCCGCGTCTACGGCCGCATCAAGCGCGTGCGCCAGACACCGCAGCCCTGGTTCGCTGCACTGCTCAACACCCGCACCATTGAAAGGAAGTCCGCGCCATGAACATCCCGAAATTCCTCCCTCCAACCGTCCAAGAGCGCGTCGAGGAACACATCAAGAAGCGGCCGGGCATCATGACCCGCGAGCTGGTCGATGAGCTGGAAATCACCGCCGGCTCGGCCACCATGGCAGTCAACCGGCTCCAGGTCCAAGGAAAAATCCACCGCATCAACCTGCTCAACGAGCGCCGCGCGAAATGGGGAGCGGGGCCGGCGCCGGACTTCGATCCGGATAATCCGACGCCCGGCATCGGCCAACCGAAGCAGCGCACCGTGAAGGACTGGGAGCGCAAGCCGGTGCCGCGCGATCCATTGCTGTGGGCACTGTACGGAGCGCAGCCATGACGCGCGCGAGCCACGACATCGAGGCCCGTCTTACCAACTGGAGCCGGTGGGCCACTGAGTCCGAGCGCCGCATCGAGGTCAGCCCGACCGGCAAGATGATCGACCGCGCCAAGATCGCCGCCGGCATCATCGAGGACAAGTCGGGCGAGCGCCGCAACGTCGATGAGGCTGACGCCCAGCTCATCGAGAGTAACATGCGAATCTTGCTCCCGAAGTACCGGGTGATCCTGAAATGGCACTACATCAAACGAGCAAACCGGGGCGTCGTCTGCCGCAAGATGGGCATCGACCACCGGCCGGCGTCGATATTCGATGACCTGCTGCGGAAGGCGCATGAGACAATTGAGGCGTTGGTGAATACGGATAAGGGGATAGTTGGATGAGGGTGGCCGATCTGGAGGGGCCCGCGCTCGATCTGTGGGCGGGCAACGCGCTTGATGTGCGTGTGTCCATTGTCGAGACTACAATCGGCGCAACCTACTGCGCAGACCTGAGCAGGCGAGAGAGCTACGGACCCGCCAAGTTCCAGCCGTCGAGAGATTGGGCGCTTGCTGGTCCGATCATCGAGCAGCGGTGCATTTCGATTGAGGCGCGCGCCGCTCACATCTGGATTGCGCGAGCACATCGTATCGAGACCCTAATGCGGCCCGCGCAGGACTTAGAGCACATGGGACCAACCCCGCTGATAGCAGCAATGCGTGTACTCGTTGCGTGGCGGTTTGGCGACGAGGTGCCTGCTTCTGCCTAGAAATTTATTGACACCGAGCAAACTCAACAGTAAATTCCAAGCTACAACTTAATTCCGTCTAGAAATTCGACGAGCGATTCCACCAGGATGACGCTCGTCCCTACGGACGACGAAGCCCGCCACTGTGCGGGCTTTTTGCATTGGTGGGTCGCACGCGCGCGTGAGGCGGCAACCAACTGGAGAAGCCCATGGACGAGGCCAATTCGCATTCCTGCACCGACTACAACCGCCAGATCCGCGAATATGCGCTGGAAGCTGCACTGCGCACCGAGCACCCCTTGGGGCGCGACCACCGCAGCGTGCTGCAGGCAGCCAAGGCGTACGAGGCCTATCTCAAGGGCGAGGATGGCAGCGGCAAATAAAACGTTCCTGCTCTGCTTCGGCATCAGGCTTGCAAGGTGAGCGCGTAACTTCGGGAGAAGCGCCAAGCCGGTGAAAGTCCGGCACCGTCCAATGGGGAGCAACGCCCGATCAGCCGCTTGACCCGGTAGCCGCAAGGCTGTTGCCGCCTGACTGGCGTAACCAGTCACCACACGCATGCGCATTGAGCGCCGAACATGCAAGCCCGAGCAGCGCGCTCGGTTACTGCACGGGGAGTGCGCAGCCGTGTGGCCCCACCAGTTGCTGATGGTGGTTGATCAACCCCAGCTCGGTGCGATTGAGCGCGCGGCCGCCGCAAGATCGCCGGATGCCTCACGAAACGAGGTGCCACACGCATGCTGATTGGACGGCTGGGCGAATCCCGGCCGATGCGCACCAGTCAGCAGCCGTGTGGTGGACGCCCGCTCACCCTCCGTCCGCCGTGTGCGGCACATCGCGGGGCTGTCCACCCTCCTTGTCTCCTCCGGGGTGCGGGGCCCAATCCTTCCTGCATCCCCTTTGCCCGCCGCGCGCGGGCTTTTTTATTCCGCGACCACTATGAGTCTCACCGACAAGCAGCAGCGCTTCGTCGCTGAATACCTCATTGACCTCAATGCAACACAGGCAGCGATCCGCGCCGGGTACAGCGCGAAAACCGCCAATGAGCAAGGTAGCCGCCTGTTAGCAAATGTTAGTGTCGCCGCCGCCATCCAGGCCGCCATGAATCAGCGCACCGAGCGCACTCAGGTGGACGCTGATTACGTCCTGCGCACGATCGTGGACACCATCGAGCGGTGCAAGCAGGCCGAGCCCGTCCGCGATCGTGATGGTGAAGCGACCGGCGAATACAAGTTCGATGCAAGCGCCGTCCTCAAGGGGGCCGAGCTGCTCGGCAAGCACCTGAAGATGTTCACCGATAAAACGGAGTTGACCGGCGCGAATGGCACCGGCCTGTTCACCGGCATCAAGGTCGAGTTCGTGAAACCCAATGGAAACAGCTAAGTTCCCCGAAAAACTCGCCTTCCTGTTCGAGCCAGCGCCCTACAAGACAGCGCACGGTGGGCGCGGCTCCGGCAAGAGTTGGGGCTTTGCCCGAGCGCTGCTGATCCTGGGTGCCGAGCGGCCTCTCCGCATCCTGTGCGCGCGTGAGGTGCAAAAGTCGATCGAGGATTCGGTGCACACGCTGCTGAAGGACCAGATCGCCGAGCTTGGCCTGTCCGACTTCTACGAGGTGCTGGCCTACGAGATCAGAGGCAAGAACGGCACGACGTTTGCCTATTCCGGCCTGGCACAGCACACCGTCACCACGATCAAGTCGTTCGAGGGCGTCGACATCTGCTGGGTAGAGGAAGCCCAGGCGGTCAGCAAGAAGTCGTGGGATGTCCTGCGACCGACCATCCGCAAGCCGGGCTCGGAAATCTGGATCACATTCAACCCAGAGTTGGAAACGGACGTGACCTACCAGATGTTCGTCGCTACCCCTCCGACCGGCGCGATGGTTGTGCAGATGAACTTCAATGACAACCCGTGGTTCACCGACAAGCTGGAGCAAGAGCGCCTCGACTGTTTGCAAAATCAGCCTAAGGACTACGACAACATTTGGGGTGGCGTGTGCAAGCCCGCGGTGGCCGGCGCGATCTACTACGACGAGATGACGAAGGTCGAGGCCGACAGGCGCATCTGCAACATCCCCTACGATCCGATGCTCAAGGTCCACGTCGTGTTCGATCTTGGTTGGAACGACGCCATGGCTATCAGCCTGGTGCAGAAGCACTCGTCGGAGCTGCGCATCATCGAGTACATCGAGGATAACCGGCGCACGCTCGACAGCTATTCGGCCGACCTGAAGCTCAAGGGATACAACTGGGGCAACGTCTACCTGCCCCACGACGGCGAGCACAAGAACATCCAGACCGGCAAGAGTGCAAAGGAAATCATGGAGGCGCTGGGCTGGTCGGTACGCATCACGCCGAACATGAGCGTGGAGGATGGCATCCGTGTCACCCGCATGGCTTTCGGCCGCATGTACTTCGACAAGGACCGCACTGCGCGGTTGGTGCAGTGCGCCAAACGCTACCGCCGCTCGATCAACAAGCAGACCAACGAGCCAGGCGCGCCGCTTCACGATGAGTGGAGCCACGGCGCCGACAACCTCCGCTACGTGGCGATCAATGCCGACGACATGCGCAACGAGGAATGGGGCGGATCACTCAACTACAGATCACTCGGAAGCACCTGATGGCAAAAATGACAGACGACCAGCTGCGCGCGCTCACCGACGCAGAAATGCAGGACGCCAGCGCGGAATCCGGCTACGGCGGCCTGCTGGCGGCAGCGCGCGCCAAGGCTGAATACTATTTCCAGGGCCTCCCGAAAGGTGACCTGGCGCCGCCAGAGGTTGAGGGCCGCTCGTCGGTAGTCGACACCACGGTTGCCAATACCATCCTGGGCATGCACGGCCCGCTGATGAAGATATTCTGCGGCACCGACAACGTGGTCGAGTTCACCGAAACCCAGCCGGATGACGAGAAGAAGGCCAAGCAGGCGACGGAGTACCTGAACTACCTGCTGCGCAAGAAGAACCCAGGCTACATGATCATCTACACCTGGATCATGGACGCGCTCAAGTCCAAGGTCGGGTTCATCAAGGTCTGGTGGGACGATGCGCCGGTCGAAACGACCGAGGAATACCGCGGCCAGACCGATGTGCAACTGGCGATCCTGCTGGACGACGAGGAAATCGAGGTAACCGGGCAGCGCGCATACGAGGACGAGGCGGCCGCCAAGCAGAAAGCCAGCGCACTCGAACAGGCAGGACAGCAGTTGCAGCAGATGGCTGCGCAAGTGCAGCAGCAATCCGCGCAGAATCCCCAGGCTGCGCAACAGGGCATGCAGCAGCTACAGCAGGCGCAGCAGCAGTTCGCCGCCATGCAGCAGCAGCCGGTCCCGATGCTCTACGACATCACCGTCAAGCGCACGCGCGAAGGTGGCCGCCTGTGCATCGAGAATATTCCGCCCGACGAGATGTTCGTGTCGCGCAGCTGCAAGGACATCGACGACAACACGTTCAAGGGTCATCGCGTGCGCCGCACTGTGGCGTACCTGAAGGAGCGGGGATACGACACCGAGGGCATGAGCTTCGACGACCCGGCCGAGACGCCAGAGGCACGCGAGCGCGATCTCCTCGGGCTGCAAAGCCAGTTGATCGCCCCGGCTGAGTCCGAAGACAAGGATTCGCGCCTTGTCTGGCTGGAGGAATGCTACGTCTATGCCGACCTGGATGGCGATGGCGCCGCACTGTTTAAGGTGATGCGCGCCGGCGGCAAGATCCTCGATCGCGAGAAGGTGGACGCGAATCCGTTCGTTGACCTGGCATCGATCCCTCTGCCGCACCAGTTCTTCGGCTGGTCGATGGCTGATCTGGCCATGCCACACCAGAAGATCAAGACGAGCCTGAAGCGCTCGGTGCTGGACAACCTGTACCTGCAAGTGAACGGCCGCTATTGGGCGGTTCCGGAACAGGTGAACATCGACGACCTGCTCAACAGCCGTCCAGGCGGTGTGGTGCGTGTGAAGAACCCACAAGGCGTCGGCCGCCTCGACCAGGGCGTGGGCGACATCGCCAGCGCGATGGGCATGATGGAAGCGGCCGAGCGCGATGCAGAGGAAGCCACCGGCTACACCCGGCAGAGCCAGGGCGGCGGCATGCAGGTTGCGCAGACCGCTACGCAGTCGAACATCGTCACCAACCGGGCAGATGAGCGCCTGGAGCTGGTGGCGCGCACCATGGCTGAAACTGGCTTCGCACGGCTGTTCAAGAAGATGCTGCGGCTCGTGTCGCAGTACCAGAACAAGGCCGAGCAGGTGAAGCTGTCCGGCGGCTGGGCCGACGTCGACCCGCGCGAATGGACGAACCAGTTCGACATGTCGCCGGGCGTAGGCCTGGGCACCGGCAACAAGGATCAGCTGGTCCAGCACCTCATGGCTCTGAAGCAGTCGCAGGTCACCGCGCTGCAGATCGGCTACGCCACGCCGGCCAACCTGTTCGCCGCGGACAAAAAGCTGACCGAGGCCCTGGGCTTCCGCGATGCTGACCGTTTCTTCACCGACCCGGCGCAGATGCCGCAGAAGGAACCTCAGCAGGATCCGGCCGTAGTGAAGGCGCAGCTCGACGCGCAGGCCCGCAAGGAGCAGCTCGAGTTCGAGCGCGAGAAGGCGCAGATGCTGGCGCAGATCGAACGCGAGACGGCGGAGCGCAAAGCGCAGGCGCAGAAGGAAGTTGATCTGAATCGGCAGCAGCTCGAGGCGCAGCAGCAGGAGCAGCGCATCTTCCTGGAGGCAGAGCAGACCGAGCGCGACGCACAGCGCCGTCATGCCGAACAGATGGACAGGATAGCACTCGAGCGCGAAAAGCTGGCCCTGCGGCGCCACGAAATCGACGCTGGCCTGGATGCAAAGATCGTAGCAGCACAGATCTCCGCGCGCGCACAGAGCGAATCTCTGGCTGC
Source organism: Massilia oculi (assembly GCF_003143515.1). NCBI lineage: Bacteria > Pseudomonadati > Pseudomonadota > Betaproteobacteria > Burkholderiales > Oxalobacteraceae > Massilia > Massilia oculi. The sequence goes on from NZ_CP029343.1 coordinate 509,104, forward strand.
CGCCGAAACCCAATCGAACGAGGACATGGCAGCCAATGGAAACGCTTGAACAACGCATCACGCAGGGCGAGCAGGCGCGCCAAGTGCTGGACAACCCCGCCTTCGCCAAGGCCTTCGCCGATATTGAACAGGAGCATGTCGAAGCATGGAAAAACAGCCCAGCACGCGACCCCGCAGGGCGCGAAACGTTGTGGATGACGGTAAAGCTGCTGCACAAGCTGCGCTCGACGCTGGAAGCGGCAATGACGGACGGCCGACTGGCGAAAGTGGACCTGGAGCACGAGCAGGCGATGCTGGCGCGGGAGCGGGCGGAGGGAGTGGTAATTCGCTGACCTCTGCCCCGCCGCCCCGTCCGGTCGATTGGCTCACTGTGATGGACGCCGCCCGTAAGGATACCCGGCTGACCACGCGCATCTGGTATCCAGAAGCGCGTGGTGACCTGTTCGACCTGGGCGGCGGGATCAATGCCCAAGTCCTCATTGGCAAACCGGCCTATCAAGTCTCCAGCGGCGAAGTCGTCGCGATCGAAGGATAACGAATGCACCCGAATTACTGGAATAAGCCCCGCCTGATGGATCAGGCCACCGACGGCGCCACCGGCTCGGCTGGCGGCCCGATGGACGCCTTCGCCGCCGCCAGCGCGTTCGAATCGCGCCTGAGCGACGAGCCCGAGGCAGTCCCTGCAGCCGCCGAACCTTCGCCTGCTGAAGCCGCGCCGGCCGAGGAAACCGAAGCCGAAGCGGCAGAGCGTCTGGCGCGTGAGCAGGTCGAAGGCGACGGTAACCCTGCCGACGATGCTCCGGCCGCGCCCCAGTCGTTCACGATCAAAGTCGACGGCAAGGACGTCACCCTGACCGCCGATGAGATGGCTGAGCACGTCAAGGCAGGCATGCGTCTGCAGGACTACACGCAGAAGACGATGGCCCTGGCCGAACAGCGCAAGGAAGCTGATGCCCAGGCCGTTCAAGCCCGCGCTCAGCGAGACGAATATGCGACGAAGTTGGGCAGCTTCGCCGACCAGGCAACATACGAGCTGAATGCCCTCGCGGCGCAGCTCACTGAAGAACTGCTGCAGAACGACCCAACGGAATACCTGATGAAGCAACGCACCTTGCAAGCAAGGCACGCTGAGCTCCAGCAGGCCCAGCAGGAGCTGCAGAAGATCAACGATCAGCGTCAATCCGAGCAACTGGACGCCCAACGTCAGCACCTCGCAACGCAGCAAGAACTCCTCCTTGCCAAGCTGCCCGAGTGGCGTGATCCGGCGAAAGCGAAAGCGGAATCGACGCAGATCAAAGAGTATCTGATGAGCCAGGGTCTGACGCCGGAGGAAGCGGTATTCACCGACCACCGCGCAGTACTGATGGCCCGTAAGGCGATGCAATTCGACGCATTGATGGAACGTGCACGAGCTACCACCAAGAAAGTCGCAGCCGCGCCGCCAAAGGTCGAGCGCCCTGGTAATGCCGATTCGGCACGCCCGGGCGATGGCCGCACCACCGCAATCAAACAGCTCAAGCAGACCGGCTCCGTCAAGGACGCTGCTGCCGCCTTATCTGCTTTCCTGTAACCACCAAATTCATAGGAGGCCACAATGGCCGCACCAACCAATACCTACGTTTCGACCGCCGCAGTCGGCAACCGCGAAGACCTGACCGACATCATCGACATGATCACCCCGAGTGAGACGCCGTTCTACTCGATGATCGGCAAGTCCTCGGCCTCGGGCACGCTGCACGAATGGCAAACCCAGGCCCTGCGCGCTGCCAAGCAGAACGCGCAAGCCGAAGGCGACGATACCACCGCCACCGCAGTGACCCCACAAGTCCGCCTGGGCAACTACACCCAGATCCTGAAAGAAGCTGCGAGCGTTTCGGGCACCCAGGAAAGCGTCGACAAAGCCGGTAAGAAGTCGGAAATGGCCAAGCAGATGGCCCTGAAATCGGCCGAGATGAAGCTGGATCTGGAGTTCGCCCTGACCCGCAACAGCGTGACCGCCAACGGCCCGCGCCAAATGCGTGGCCTGGTCGGCTGGATGGTCGGCGCGAACGTGAGCTCGGGCGCCGGCTACGTTGCCCCGAACTACGTAACCAATGTGGCGCAGACTGACGGTACCGCCCGCGCGTTCACCGAGTCGCTGCTGAAGGACACGCTGCAGAAGACCTACATCGCCGGCGGGCGCCCGAACGTCATCATGATGGGCGCCACCCAGAAGCAGACCTTCTCGACCTTCACCGGCAACGCGACCCGCCAGAAGGACGCCGACAACAAGCTGAACGCTTCGATCGATGTCTATGTGTCGGACTTCGGCACCCTGAAGGCGGTCGTGAACATCCAGCAGCGCGCTCGCGACGTGTTCGTCCTGCAGTCGGACAAATGGGCCTTCGCCACCCTCCGCCCATGGCAGAAATCGCCGCTGGCCAAGACCGGCGACAGCGAGCGCAACCAAATCCTGCTGGAAGGCACGCTGGAAGCGATCAACCCGGCCGCCAACGGCGCCGTGCTCGACGTGCTGTAACCCACGGCGCTGGCAGTGGAATGGGCGGCCCTTCGGGGTCGCCTTTTTTTATCCTTGCTCGGAACAATCATGACCCTGAAAACCTTCGCCCCTCCGGCGCTGACACTGTGACGCTGGCGGCGACCACGACGTCGGCACGCGTGCAGATCGATCCCAACTCGAGCGTGGTGCGCGTGGTCAACGACGGCACCGCGACCGCCTTCCTGCATTTCGGCGATGTCACCGTGGCCTCGAACGCCGCGAAGATGCCGATCAAGGCCGGCGCCACCGAGACGTTCACCACCGGCACCGCGTCGCATGTGGCCGCAGTCACCGCCAGCGGCACCACCAATCTGTACTTCACCAATGGCGAGGGTCTGTAATGGGACTGCTCGACCGCTTCAAGAAGTCGACCGTGGATCAGACGATCTCCGCCAGCCCTGACCCTCGCGGAGCCCCGGGCAGCCGCGCCTACCACGAATACTTCATCAACCCCGAGCCGACCGATGGGCGCTGGCACTGGCACTGCCGCGTGTACGGCGCCGACGGCAAGCCGATCGAGACCACTGGATCGGAAGAGACCGAGCACGCTGCACGCGCTGCGGCTATCGCCTGGGCGGAAGCAACGAAAGCCAGCCTGCGAGGTGCCGCATGACGATCGGCTTCAACACTGCACTGCGTAACACGCGCGCCAACGCAATCAAGACTGACATCGATAAGGGCGGCGCTGCCGGAACCCTGCGCGTCTATGACGGCACCCGGCCAGCCACTGGCGGCGCAGGAACCACGCTCCTTGCTGAACTGGTCCTGTCGTTTCCAAGCGCGCCGAATGCATCCGGCGGCGTGCTGACGTTCTCAGCGATCTCGCCGGACGCATCGGCCAATGCTACCGGAACTGCCACCTGGGGCCGCGTGGTCGACTCGACCGGTGCATTCGTCAAGGACTTCAGTGTCGGTACGTCCGGCGCCGACTTCAACCTGAACACGACCGCAATCACGGCCGGCGTCCAAGTCTCCTGCACCTCTGCTGTCATTACCGAAGGGAACCCATGAAAAAGCTCGCAATCCACGTCATCACGCTCTTGCTGGCCGTTTCCGCCGCCACTGAAGCTTCGGCGGCTGCGAACAGCATCATCGTCACGCAGCGCAACAGCACCGATACCGCCAATCAGGCGCGCACGCTGGACAATCCTGCCAGCGACGGCATCCTGATCTGGAGCCACGCTACGAAGCTGCCGGCGTACCTGACCGTCGGCGCCGGCCTGGTCGCGAGCAATGGCGTGCTCTCGGCGAACATCCCGGCCCAGGTCAACCCGGACTGGAACGCCACCAGCGGTGCCGGCCAGATCCTGAACAAGCCGCTGCTCAAGACGGTGGCGATGACCGGCGAGGCGGCCGACCTGACCGGCCTGGCGCCCGTAGCGATCACTGGCGCGTGGGCCGAGCTGGTGGGCAGGCCCACACTGTTCAGCGGCGCATATGCGGACCTGACCGGCAAACCAACGTTCGCGCCAGTGGCCAGCACCGGCGACTACAACGACCTCATCAACAAGCCTGCGCCGGTCGGCCCATACACGTTCGACTATGGCCTGCCGACCACCCGCACGGTCGCTGTGTCGACCGCATACCAGGCGATCAACGCCACCAAGGCCGCGATCGTGACGATCAGCCCATCCTGCTCGGCGTCGCTCAACCTCGCTGGCGGCAGCACGTGCTCGTTGCAGGCCCGAGTCGGCACGGCTCCGCTGACCTGCTCGAGCGGCACGATCGTGGCCACCTGGACGAACGGAAACACCGGGGCCCTCACAGTCGGCCTGGCGCTGAACCAGACCGTCGGCGCGCCCTACGGCATCAACCTGCCGATCGGCGCCAGTTTCATCCTGTGCCCAGTCTCGGGCGCGTTCACCATCACCGCCTCCGAGCAAACCGCAGGCTAAAGGAGATCAGCATGACCGCCACCAAGCGCTACTACGTGAGCAACGTGCAGCTGTATGGACCTGAAGAAGACCCGATCAATGAGCCAGTGGTCGGCGAATACACGCGCGACTTCGGAGCAGCTTACGCGGCTGACCTGAGTTGGGCGCTGGCGCTCGCAAAATCACAAGACCACTCCGGCATGCTGGCGGATCCGCGCTTGCTCGCGCTGCCTGACTTCGGCCGCGACGACCCGGTGTCGAGCATCCCATCGGCCGAGATCGTCACGTTGGCTGACGGCCTGGCCGCCCGCGGGATCAGCGCGGCATTTCTCGCTACCGCCGCAACATTCAAGGACATCGTCGAGGGAATCGGCAAGCAGGCATTCCCGACGTTCACCTACGGCGGCATGCAGATCAACTGATATGGCCCAGATATTCCGCGACGAGTTCGCCGGGCCCGATGGACAGTTGCTGGAGAACTACAACGCCGCATGGGTCCGCTCGACGCTCGCCGCGGCATCTGGCACCTCCCAGCTCTTAGGAAGTCGCGCCCGGCAATCTACAACAGCAACTTCCGTCTACTGCCGCTCCGATGTCCAAGCCGAAACCGCCGACTACGACGTCAGCGCCGGCCTGTTCTTCGCTAGCGCGGCCAATTCTCCATCTGTCGGGGTTTGCGGCCGCATGACCGGTCCTGGCGGCGCAGCCCTGACCTTTTACCAGGTCAGACTGGTCAACAACGGCTCGGGGCTGGTGCTGGCTCGGTTTGTCAACAATAACGCGATCACCTTGCTGTCGCAGTCGATGAACTTCGGTGTTGGCGCCGAGCCGAAGATCACGCTGCGTATGCGGGGTGATCAGATAAGTGCGCTGCTCGATGATGTAACGATACTAGGGCCGGTTGCGGACGCAACCATCACGGCCCGCGGCTACACAGGATTGCGTTTCGCCAGTGCTTCGACTGACCAGATCCGGGTCGACAACTTCACCGTCGACACGCCAGACCAGGGTGTATCGGGGGCGCTGTCGTCGACTACCGGTGATGTAGGTATGTCAAGCAGCGGCGCAGTGATTGTCAGTGGCGTGCTCGTGTCAGCCCTGGATAACGCTGGGATGGCTGCTGGCGGCACGGTCGGCAATTCGCCTTCCGGCGCCCTCGCCTCGCAGCTTTCGGGCGCCTCGATGTCTGGTGCTGGCGCGGTGCTGAACCGCGGCGCTTTTGCCTCAGCGCTTGCTGGTGCCGAGATGTCTGCTGCCGGCACGGTGGCTTTGAAGCCCTCGGGCGCCCTTGCATCAACCCTCGCCGGAGCATCGATGTTCGCGGCCGGTTACCTCGGTGACGAGCCGCCGGCTAATCCGGTCCGTCCTTATAGGTGGCGCGTTATGCGTCGCCATCAATCAACCCAAGGTCTGCAATGAACCTCGAAACCCGCATCTTTACCCAAGACGACAAGCTGGTAATCGGCCGTTCGCAGGACTGCACGGCGATCCTCGAAGACGCCAAGCGCCGGCACAGCGAAGGCCACCACGGTACTGCCGATGTGAAGCATGCGGCGCGCATCCCGAACGTGATCGTCGAGAAATACTGTAACGACAACGGCATCTCGTTCTATGAGTTCATGGGCAACGAGGTGCACATCAAGCGCCTCGTGCAGCACCCCGACAACAGCATGTTCCGCATCTGGAAAGGCAATTTCTAATGGCCGCTCGCGATTACACCTGGCTTCTCGATGCCGTGGTCAGCTGGTCGCACCGCAAGGACTTGACGCCGCGCATTCCCGATTTCGTGATGCTGGCCGAGGAGCGCATGAGCGCCGACCTGGAAGCCCGCGGCATCGAGTCGAGCATGAGCATCACGACCGTGGCGGGCCAGAGCATGCTGCCGCTGCCCACTGAGGTGATCGAGATCCGCTCGATCGGTGTCCCGGGTGCGAAGCCGCTGGGACACCTGACGGCCGACTCGTTCAATGCGCGCTACGACGACGCCACGACCGGCCGCCCGGCCTGCTACGCGACGATCGGCGATTTCCTGTATCTCGGCCCCTCCCCCGACGGTGTCTACCAGCTCAACCTGTCGGCGCGCATGACGCTGCCGCCGCTGGCCGATGCGGAAGACGGCAGCAACTGGCTCATCGCCCGCAACCCGTCGCTCTACCTCGCTGCGACGATGGCCGAGCTGATGATCTGGGTGCGCGACCAGGAAGGCCTGGCGACGTGGGAAGGCAAGTACCAGGCCGCGCTCGGCGCCGCCAACTCGACAAAAGGCACGGCCGGCGATCTGGTCGTGCGAAACGACACCTCTACACCATAGGCAACACATGGCCCTCGAATCCGCTACCCACATTTCCGAACTGGTGCCGACCAACCCGACGCCGGGGGATCCAAAATCCCAGGGCGACGACCACATCCGCAACGTCAAGACCTCGCTGCTGAACGACCTGGCTGGCTTCGAAGGCGCGATCATGTGCACCGGCGTCGACGGCGGCGCAGCCAATGCGTACACCGTCGCGCCGGCCCGGCCAATCATCGGCTACGGCAAGCGCATGACCGTCGTGTTCGGCGTGACCGTGGCGAACACCGGCGCGTCGACCATCAAGATCTCGGCGCTGGACGCCAAGCCACTCAAGAGCGTGAACGGCCTCGACCTGATCCAGGGCGACCTGGTGCCGGGCGTCATCTACGCCGCCTGCTATACCGGCACCGAGTTCCGCCTGCTGTCGATCACGAAGAATGCGCTCGACCAGGCTGCGTTCAGCGCTGCCCTGCCCGGCCTGGACGATCCGGCGAACAACGGCAAGTACGTGCGCGTGCTGAACGGCTCGGTCGTCTATTCGAATCCCGGCATTGCGACCGTCGCCGCCACCGCTACCGACAATGTCGCGCTCACCACGGCTTTCCAGCTGGTGCCGGTGCAAATGACCGCCCAGGGCAAGTCCGTCACGCTACCGAGCGCGACCGGCCTGACCCTGGGCGGCCCGCAGTTCATCATCGACAACAGCAAGGGCATGTACTCGACCGGGATCCGCGATAACGCTGGCACGCTGCTCCAGGCGGTGGCCGCCGGCGGCGTCGCCTTCGTCTCGCTCAAGGAGAACGCGACGGCTGCCGGCGTCTGGCTGGTCACCGGCATGGGCATGGAGCCGGGCATGATCACCGGCGACGTGCTGTTCCCGGCTGGCTTCGGTACGACGATCTTCCCGGCCTTCGTCGCCATGGACGCGAACACCAGCGTCCACTTCGCTGCGCTGTCGACCGGCTATGCCGCCTTCGTCGTGGACAACTTGGGCAAGGTGGTGAGTACGCCGGTGACGGTGGATACGACTTCCGGCCAGACGCCGCTGAACGCCTACAGGATCGACGCCACGCGCCTGATCGTGTTCACGAACGGTAAGGCGGTCGTGATCTCGCTGACCGGCGCGAGCCCGACGTATTCGCTGTCGGTCGGGGTGCTGGCGACCGTGCCGAATGCCGATACCGGCATTGGATCGCCACGCATGGCGCAGTTGTCCCCGACACTGTATGTCGTGATGAGCAATAGCACGACCGTCATGTCGGTCTCTGTGAGTGGCACAACCGTAACTCCAGGCACGCAACTCAACATGGGGGTGCCCGTATCCGGCGAGTACGCAATTTATCCGCTCACGGCTACTACAGCGGTCTTCATCTACTCAACCTCAAGCGGCGCCGGGCCAGGGGCACTTATCGTAACGGTGAACGGGGTAACCTCTACCGCTGGAACCCCCGTGGCTTTGGCCAACGCTGCCAGCCCAATCTTTACCTCGTCATGCCAGCTGTCTGCAACGAAGTTCTTGCTAACCGTCGGCAACGGCACGTCGCAGCAGGTATTCGTTATGGCTATGACGGTTGTTGGCGCCACGATCACTTCCGGGGCCGCGACTGGGCTTGGCGCTGGCAATGCGGTGATTGCGTATTCGAATATCGTCACGCGCTTCAATCCTCAGCTATTCCCACTCGGCCTAAACTCGGCGCTGCTGACATGGACGGACAGCGGCGCAACCCGGGCTGTGGTCGTGACGGAGGCTAGCAATGTTCTGACCTTCGGTACGCTGCTATCGGGCAGCTTCACGGGTGGCTTCGTCGCGGCGCAGAACACCACCGACTTTATCGCAATCACGAACTCCGGCATCACCGGCAATCAGCGATACAACATCGTCCCGCACAAGATCAGCGGCACCAGCGTGGCCCTCGGCACCGCCCAGCTGATCCCGGAGGTCTCGCCAACCGGTACGGCTGGCGTGATCGGCACCACCCCTGCCGTGCGCTTGTCGCAGGGCGACTACCTGGTCTTCGGCGCCGGCATCCAGGCCATACCGGTCTACCGGTCGAACGGTGATCTGGCGGTCAAGCGCGGCTCGATCGTGGTGCCGGAGCTAGGTGGTCCGACCATGCAGCCGATCCAGGCGGTGGCGCAGAACCGCGTCTTGGTTTTGGCCCCCTTTAACTCGCGGCTCCGGCTGCTTAACATCGAGGTAGCAGCATGACGCAACTTCTCGTCGTGGGCACCGCCATCTTGGCGGTCGGCCCGTTCACGATGACGCCGGACGAGATCCGCGCGCCTGACGTCATCTTCCCCGTGCACACGGTCGAAGGCTGGCAGATGGTAAGCACCGAGCTGCCGCCAGACTTCTCGCCGCTGGCCTACGAGTGGGTCAAGGGCGGGCTGGCAGCCAAGGAGCCGCCGGCGGCGCCGATCGAGGTGCCGGCGCGCGTGCCGATGCTCAACGCGCAGCTCGTGCTCATCGAAATGGGCTGGTGGGAGCCGCTGCAGGCCTACATCAGCGCCATGCCGGCGAAGGAACAGCTGCTGGCGCGCACCTATATGGCCCAGGCGCTGACCATGGCGCGCGACCACGAGCTGGTGCTGGCCATCCCGACCGCCCTGGGCAAGACGGAAGCCGAGGTCGACCAGCTGTTCATCATGGCGGGGGCGCTCGATGTCTAAGGTCACCATCGAAAGCGCCGGCTCGGTGGGCGTGATCAAGGACCTGACGCAGCAGAAGCTGCCGCCGGCCGCCTGGACGGACGCGCAGAACGTGCGCTTCCTGGACGGCGCGGCGCGCCAGTTCTTCGGCCACGGCCCGGCCTATGGCGCGCCAACGATCACGCCCTACCACGTGGCGCAGCTGAACATCAGCGGCAACAGCTACTGGCTCTACGCCGGCGCCGCCAAGGTCTACGCGGTGTCGGTGGTCAACGGCGCCGCGGTGCACACGAATCTGACGCGCCAGACCGCCGGCGCCGACGTCGATTACACAGGCAAGCAGAACGCCTGGACCAGCACCATGCTGTCGGGCATCCCGATTTTGAACCCCGGGAACGAGGTCGACCCTCCGCAGCGCTGGAATCTGGACATTGCCGGGCGCTTCCAGGTGCTCGACAACTGGCCGGCCAACACCTTCTGCAAGTCTCTCCGGGCGTACAAGAACTTCCTGGTCGCGCTGAATATCACGCGCGGTGGCGTCAACCTGGGCTACATGGTCAAGTGGTCGTCGCCGGCAGACCCGGGCGGCGTGCCGATCACCTGGGACCCGAGCGATCCGACGCAGGACGCTGGCGAGACCGACCTGGCCGAGGGGGGTGACCGCATCGTGGACGGCCTGCAGCTGCGCGACAGCTTCATGATCTACAAGGAGCAGTCGGTTTGGCGCATGGACTATACCGGCGGCCCGTTCGTGTTCAGCTTCCGCAAGGTTCTCGGCACCGCCGGCGCCATGAACCGCAACTGCATCGTCGAGCTCGACGGCGTGCACTTCGTGCTGGGCAGCTCCGACGTTTATGTGCATGACGGGCAGTCTGCGGTGTCGGTGCTGGACAAGGTGGCGCGCCGGGCCCTGTTCCAGGACATGGACACGGCCTACACCGACCGCGCGTTCGTGTTCAAGAACCCGTTTATGAATGAGGTCTTCGTCTGCTACGTGAGCGTGGGCGGCACGGTGCCGAACAAGGCGCTGGTCTGGAACTACGTCGACAAGACGGTCAGCTATCGCGACATCCCGAATCTGAACCATGCCGCCTTCGGCCCGGTGAATAGCACGCTGAGCGACAGCTGGGCATCGGACGGCGATCCGTGGGAATCCGATATCTCGTCCTGGAATGGCCCGGGCTTCGTCCCGAACCAGGCGCGCGTGCTGATGGCGTCCAACGACGCACAGCTGCTGCTGCTCGACGCCTCGGCGACGTTCAACGGAACCCTGCCCATGGCCTACCTCGAGCGGCGCGGGCTGTCGTTCGGCGACGCCACCACCACGAAGCGCATCACCGGCGTGCGCCTGCGCGTGACCGGCAACGTGGGCGAGACCGTGATTGTGAGGGTGGGCGGCCACCAGACCGACCCGTTCGCAGATCCGGAGTGGGAAGCCGAGATGGAGCACGTCATCGGCGAGACGATCGCCTGCGACTGCTTCGTGGATTCCCGCTACCCGGCGCTGCGAATCGAGTCCGGCACGGCCGCGCAATGGCTGCTGGAGAGCTACGACTACGACATTCAACCTGGGAGCCGCTGGTGAGAACACCGACCATTGCAACAATCCAGTATTCGCCAGGCCCGATGCCGAGCGACCTGCCGCCGAGTGCACAGCGATACCTGGAGGAAGAGCTCGGCAAGATCGCCGTCGCGATCCAGCGCCTGGCCGAAGGCCACATAGACGTCACATACGCGCCGCCGCCGAAGCCACGCCAAGGGGATATCCGCTACGCCGACGGCGTGCTGTGGAACCCGGGCAGCGGCCGCGGCCTGTACCTGCACAACGGCATGAACTGGAGCTGGTTCGGGGTGAGTAGCTCCTGAGCTGGTATCAACTTACACAAAGGAAAACACTATGGGCTTTTTGAAAAGCTTGGTCGGCATCGCGGCTCCAATTGTAGGGACGGCCCTCGGTGGCCCTGTAGGCGGCGCTATCGGCGGGGCGATCGGCGGCGCCGTCTCTGGTAGTGGCGCTCCGAAAAGCACCACCACGTCGCAGAACGGCACGCAGAATGGAACGCAGTCGAACACCTCAACTACGACTCTTGACCCGCGTGTCGCCCAACTCTTGGGCCTCAGCGGCCAAGGTGGCGTGTTGGGCGGCCTGGAATCCCTGCTCGGCAACGGCGGCTCGAGCCTGGCCGGCCAGAGCAACAGCTTCCTGAACTCGAATGCCGGCCAGATCCTGAACAATGGCCTGGCGGGCAGCAACGCCCTCATGAGCGGCCAATTCAACGCGCCGGCGATCCAGGGCGCGCAGGTTCAGGCGCCGTCGCAAAACGGCATCAACCTGTCGCCCACGTTCCAGAGCCTGCTCGGCGGCGGCGACACGTCGGCGCTGATGAAGTCGCTCCAGGCCGGGAACGCGCTCGCCGGCGCCCAGTTCCAGCAGAACCAGCAGAACCTGACCGACAACCTGCAGCGCAGCATCCTGCCCGGTATTCGTGGCGGCGCCATCGCAGCGGGCCAGTATGGCGGCTCGCGCCAGGGCATTGCCGAGGGCCTGGCCATCAGCGATCTGACGAAGCAGCTCAACAACTCGAACACGCAGTTCGGCCTGGGCGCCACGGCGGCCAACTCGTCTGCGCTGGCCAACGCGTACGAGAACGGCCAAAACCGCGCCCTGTCGGCGGCACAGGGTCTTTCCGGACAGCAGTACGGCGTCGCCTCCCAGGACGCGGCGGCGCGCCAAGCGGCCGACAACACGAACGTGCAGGCGCTGCTCGCCACGCGCGGTCAGAACAGCAACAACCTGGCTACCGGCATCGGCCTGCAGCAAGGCCTTTTGGGCGGCGCGGCAAACTACAGCAATACCGACTTGGGCCGCCTGGGCATGGGTAGCGGCATCCTGGCACCCTTCCTTGGTGCCGGCGCTACATCAACCAATAACTCGACCACGACCAACACCACTACCGGGAATGTCAGTCAGCCGCTTTATAACAGCACGGCAGGTAATGCCCTGGGTGGTGCGCTTCTCGGAAGCCAGCTTGGCGGGATGTTCGGCGGCGGCGCCGGGGGAACCACCGGAACCCTCGGTAGCCTGTTCGGCAGCGGCGGCTGGGCACCAGCGGCAGCTATTTCTAAGGAGACATCATGGCAGGACTACTCGACATCTTCGGCGGCGACCCGCAATCCCAGGGCCTGCTCGCCGCCGCGGCGCAGATTCTCCAGGCCTCGGGCCCGTCGCGCACTCCGACCAGCTTGGGCCAGATCCTGGGCAGCGGCCTCATGGCTGGCCAGCAGGCCACGCAGCAGGCGCAGCAGGCTTCCCAGCTCGAGCAGATGCGCGCGCTGCAGATCAAGAACGCCGAATCCGACCTGGCGGCGCAGGAGGCGCAGCGCGAGCGCGCGCAGAACCTGCTGAAGCTGACGTCGCAATACGGCCAGTCGCGCGGCGCCGGTCAACCGAAGTCGGCGCCGCCGGCGGACCGCTCGGCCAATGCAATGTTCCAGAGCTTGATGCCGGGCGCGGCGCCGTCGATGACCACGCCTGGCGCGCCGATGGCTGCCGCGAGCATGACCGCGCCAGGCGGCGCCGGCGGCCGCAGCGCCCTAGTGCAAGAGCGCTTGCAGTACGCACAGTTCTTGCGCGACAACGGCTATGCGGCCGAGGCGAACGCCGCCGAAAACCAGGCCCTGAAGCTGCAGCCGAAGGTCAAGGAGTGGCAGAAGGTGAACGTGGGCGACCAGACGCTGTATGCGCCCTACTTTGAAGATGGCTCGAGCGGACAGCCGGTTCCCCTCGAGGTGGCGCAGAACCTCGAGCGCGTGAACCTGGGCGGAACGACTGAACTGATCCATCCGACTACCGGCAAATCGGTCCGGTCGATGGCAAACACGGTCACGCCCGGAGATCTTCTCTCGGCCCAGGTTCAGCGCGAGAACTCGCTCCGTCAAGATACCCGCGCACGCGAGCTGAATGCACTGACCCGGGAAGGGCAGCAGACTCAGATTATCAACGATCCCTTGCGCGGACCGCTGTTGATCGATAAAGCGACCGGTGTGGCACGACCAGCCACCATGAATGGTCAGGCACTTCCCGGCGAGGCTGCCGTAAAACGCGAGGCCGCGGCGAAAAACTTGATGCCACTGATCAAGCAGGCAGGAAAGCTTATCGATGGCGCAACAGGATCGTATCTTGGCGCTGCCATCGATCAGGGCGCTCGCTACTACGGGTCGTCCACGGACGGCGCCAAGAACATCGCCCAGCTGCGAGTCCTCGAGGGCAACATCATGATGGCGCAGCCGCGCATGGAAGGTCCGCAGTCGAACCTGGACGTCGAGCTGTACCGCCAGATGGCTGCGCAAATCGGTGACCCTACTGTGCCAAACGATACCAAGAAGGCAGCGCTCAAAACGTTGGAATCGATGTACGAAAAGTATGGCAGCAAGCCACCGGCCGACATTCCGCGCGACGCGATCAACCATTTGAAGCTGAACCCGAAACTACGCGACGCCTTCGACGCCAAGTATGGCGCCGGCTCCGCCGCTTCCGTCCTGGGACGATAATGAGCAATCCATTCGATCGATACGATCCACCGGCCGCCGGCGCGAACCCCTTCGACCGGTACGACGCTCCTGCGAAGGCAGAGATGAAGCCGAAATCGGAGAAAAGCACGGCGCGCCGTTTGCTGGAAGGCGGCGCCCTCGGCATCGCCGATATTGGTAATACGCTGCTCAACGCAGGTAGTTACCTGCCGGGCAAAGTGACCAATGCGATCCGCGAAGCATTGCCAGCGGAACATCGTCATCGCATTCCCGACATCGCCCAGGCCACGCGCACGCGCAACGCCGACTTCGACGCTCTGACCGAGGAGAACAAGGACTCGACCGCGTTCAAGGCAGGGCGGCTCGGTGCCAACATCGCGGCTACGCTGCCGGTCGGCGGCACGCTGGCGGCGGGCGCGCGCGCAGCTGGAGCATCTCCGGCGCTGGTATCTGCCCTGGCATCAAGCGGTATGCAAGCGAATGGCCTCGGCGGCGCAGCCGGGCTCGGCGTACGCGCCTTGGGCGGCGGCATCAGTGGCGCGGCGTCTGCCGGATTGGTCAGCCCCGACGACGCGCTGGCGGGAGGCGCAATCGGCGCCGGCTTGCCTGTGGCTGGGAAGGCAGCGCTGGCCGTTACCCGCGGGACTGGGCGTGCGATGCGAGGCGGAGCCGTCAAACCCGAAGTGGCGAATCTGGCGCGTCGCGCCCAGGAGCTTGGGATTGACGTCCCGGTCGACCGCATCACGAACAGCAAGCCGCTGAATGCGATTGCGTCGAGCCTGAACTACGTCCCGTTCAGCGGGCGCGCGGCGACCGAAGAGGCGATGCAGAGCCAGCTGAACCGGGCGCTGAGCCGCACCTTCGGCCAGGATTCCGACAACGTCACGATGGCATTGCGGAATGCACAGCAGCAGCTCGGCGGAGAGTTCGACCGCGTGCTCAGCTCCAACAAAGTCCGCGTCGATTCGCAGTTCCTCGACGAACTGGCCGAGCACGAAGCGACTGCCTTCCGCGAGCTTGGCGCCGACGGCGCCGGCATCATCTCGCGCCAGATCGACGAGATCATGTCGAAGGGCGCATCAGGCGAACTGGACGGCCAGGCGGCCTACAACGTCAAGAAGATGCTCGACCGGATCGGCAAACGGAATTCGCCAGAGGCCCACTATGCGACAGAGCTGCGGCGCAGCCTCATGGGCGCCTTGAACCGCTCGATCGGGCCCGAGGCGGCAGAAGCCTTTGGCACGACCCGCAAGCAGTACGGGAACATGCTGGCGCTGGAGCGCCTGGCGCAGAACGGCGTAGACGGCGATATCTCAATCGGCCGCCTAGCGAACATGCGCAACATCGGCAATCAGGATCTACAAGAGCTGGCAGACATTGCGGCGCAGTTTCTCAAGTCTCGAGAGGGCAATCACGGAGCCGCGCAGCGTGCGGTAGTCGGCGGGGTCACAGCAATGGCATCGGGGCCGGTCGGGCTTGCTGCAGGCGCTGCTGCTGGGCGTGGGGTGAACTCAGTCCTGAACAGCAAGACAGCGAAGAAGTTGGTGCTCGACCCAGCTTATTCTGGACTGCCGATCGAAGTGCAGTTGATGCTGGCACGCAGCGCACCAGTGCTCGGCAGTCAGTGATCGCGACCGGTGAATCCCTGCCACAGCCCAACCAGGCAGATCACCACCAGGATGGCACCGGCCTTCAGTAGTTTGTACGTGATGTAGCCGCTCATTCCTGCCCCTAGAAGTTTCAACAATTATAGGCCACCTCCGGGTGGCCTTTCTCTTTTCTGAAAGGTCCCCGTGACCACCACCACCGACCAGCAAAACATGATCGCCCTGGCCCAGCTCCAGGTCGAAGTCGCGTACATGAAGGCCGCAATCGCGCGGCTGGACGCCTCCAACCAAGAACTCGACCAGAAGCTCGATCGCGTGCTCAACCAGCTGGCCCAGGCCCGCGGAGGCTGGCGCACGCTGATGCTGATCGGCGGCGCCGCCGGCTCGCTCGGCAGCGGGCTGACCTGGCTCATCTCCCACCTGAAGGGCTGACCATGCCACCACTCGCTTTCATCAACATGCTACTGCCGGCCGCCCAACGCGTGCACCGCGAGCACGGCATCCCGGCGTCGATTACGATCGGCCAGGCGGCGCTCGAGTCCGGCTGGGGTTCCCGCGCGCCCGGCAACAACCTGTTCGGCATCAAGGCCGACCGCGCCTGGAAGGGCAAGACCGTCGACGTCGCCACGCACGAATACGTCGCCGGCAAACGCGTAAACGTGGTCGACAAGTTCCGCGCCTACGCCAGCATCGACGACTGCATCGCCGACCGCGCGCGCTTCTTCAAGGCCAACCCGCGCTACGCCGCGTGCTTCAAGGAAGTGACCGGCGAGGCCTGGGCGCGCGCGCTGCAGAAGGCCGGCTATGCCACCGACCCGAAGTATGCCGAGAACCTGATCGCCGTCATGCGCGGCAGGAACATGTCCCAGTACGACCACCTGAAAGGAAAGCCATGAAACGCATCTTGCTGCTCGCCGCCCTGCTCGCCCTAGCCGGCTGCTCGAACCTGGCCCTGCAGTGCTCCGGCACCTATACCGGCGACGAGGTGCGCAATGGCGCCGCGGGCAAGTAAGGCCCGCTTCCTGTCGACGCTGCGCACCGATCGCGTGAGCCTGACCAGCGCCGACCGGATCCTGCTGGCGCCGCTGGCGTTCTCGTCGGCGCTGCTCGACCGCTACGTAGTCGTGCCGGAAGGCTTCGTCACCGACTTCGCCAGCGTGCCGCGTGCGCCGCTCACCTACTGGCTGTTCGGCGGCGTGGGCGACGAGGCTGCGGTCGTGCACGACTTCCTCTACGAGACCGGCGCCGTGCCGCGCGCGCTGGCCGACGAGGTCTACGGCGAGGCGCTCGAGGCGTGCGGCGTTCCGGCATGGCGCCGTGGCCCCATGGTGCTGGCGGTGCGCCTGTTCGGTGGCAGCCGGTACACCCCGCCCGCCCCGGCGGCGCCGTGATGGAGTTCGACATCTACGCGCTCACGCCGGGCGGTGGCGGCCACGTCCTGACCGTTCACCAGGAGCGCAAGGACGCCGGGCCGCGGCTGGTGGTCATCGCTGGTGGCGAGGTGTCGGCGCCCGCCGAAGCGATGATGCAGCGGATGCTGGGTGAGCCGCTCGAGGACGGGAAACTCAGCGGTGCTACACTGCCCGGATGCTCGCCAAAGTAAAACTCCTCCGCAAGCGCGGCCAGCGCATGTCCGACAACGAGATAGCCCGCGCGCCGTTCGTTGAGGGCGAGCTGGTCGTGCACGGCTTGGGTGGCATGATCGTGGCGGAGCTGCAGCGCCCAGGCAACCAAGTGGCCGATCCACTGCTGATTCTCTACGAGGCGAAGCTGACCACGATGCACGGCGCCGGCATGCTGCTCAAGGGCGAGGAACGGCCGCAGGGCGACAAGGGGCCGGCGTATGTCCAGGAGTGGTCGGTGCGGCTGGGGCCATAAGCGCGTCAACCTGGGGCCGGTCGAGCCCGAGTTTATCCACCAGCTCCGAATACGTCACTTCATTCGGGAAGCTGCTGTTGAAGCATGGCCTCATACGCCTAATGTAGTAGGCCTCGATCGCCTTCGCATGCCTTTTCGGCGCTTCGAAATAAGCATGTGAGGTCCAGCGGAGGCCGTTTTTTTGATGCTGCTGAGACCGATCCCAGAAGCACTTCGTTTGCCCCACGTACACGCACTCATTGTCGTCAAACAGGAAATAGATACCCCTGCGAATGGCATATCGCTAGACGTCCGCGCCGCTAGAATTTCCTCATTGCTGAAATGGAAGGCGCTGGCATAATGCGTCAACCATGCGGCAGGGGTCTTGTGCTGCTTATCCCACCCCTCCCAAACAAAACTCCTGTTCACCTGTGGACTTAGCTCTCGAGACGGAACTTGGAAGCGCTCACGTTCGTAAAGGTCAGCCCATTCAGCCTCGCTTATTTTATCTGGCATTTTTTTGGCAAATCCCACGGTAAGTTGTTGAATTTAATAGCTCAACGTTACCGGCTCCGGGCACCAGTGTTTATGCACCCCTCTGCAAATCCCCACCCCTTGCGATGGTTCCGCAAAAGTGCGTGCCAAGCTACTTCGCGCCGATGATCTGGACCGCCCATTCCTGCTCGAGGCCGAAGGCGCCGTCACGCTCAATGCCGCTGAATAGCATCATTTTGCCGTGCAATAGTAATTGACCTCGCATCGCGCAGCGGCGTGATGAGCGGTTTCGCTGATGAGTCGCAACCATATCGAGCACCTTCTCGCGCTCGATCGCGCCGCCCTGGATCGGCTCAAGGCCGGTGCCGTCGCAATGCGTGCACGCACTCCCGCCGACGACCTTGGTGTCGTGGCAGCACTCGCACTCGCCGCCCAGCCAATGGGAGAGACTCGCGCGGGCGATCTTCTTATAGAGACCGCAGACGGCGGCGATGTCCCATTCAGCCTTAATGTTGAACGATTTCCGCTTGAATCCCTTATGCGCCACCGCGCAGGTTCAGACGCGCAGCAGTACCGCCAGCGCGCGCGCCGCACTCTCAACGGGCTGACGCGGCATGCCAGCGATATGCGCGCGCAACAGCATTGACCCGAACAGCTCGCCCGAGCCTCCGGACAGGTCTGCCAGCGCTGCGGCACCAGCTGCCCGGTCTGGTGGTGCTGGTCGTCGTCCTCCAGGTTGGAGGTGCTCAGTGCGTTGAGGTAGCGCTCGGCAAACTTTAGATTTCTCCTTGAAATGCTTCTGACGACACCAGCACTTTTATCCCATGAAAGCCTGCCCGAGATTTTCTATTTATCAACCTTAAAGTTGCACCTAGTTATCGAAGGCATCTTGGTATAACAAGTATTCTTATGGTCAGCTTGGTGACGTTAGATGTCGAGTCCCGTCTGATCGTAGACGCGTTTGACGAATAGATCAGGTTTGCGTTTCTGCCAATTCTTGAGCGCCTGAATCGGTGTCGTTGAGCCGATAGCTCGCTGCGGGATATGGTGGTTGTAAAGCTTGAGGTAATTGTGCAATGTGGTCTCCAGATCGGCCCTGCTATCGAAGCGGGTCTGCGCGATCAGCTCACTGATCCTGCCATTGAAGCGTTCCACCATGCCGTTAGTTTGCGGGTGGCGCGGAGGCGCCAGGCGATGCTCGACTTCCATGCTGCCACATGCCTTGTCGAAGGCGTGATTGCCGCTGGGCTTCTTGTCTTTGGTGGCAAAGCGGTCGGTAAATTGCGAGCCGTTGTCGGTCAGTATCTTGGTGATCTTGATCGGCGATGCGAGCTTCAAACGGCGCAGGAAATCGACGCTACTACGTTCAGTCATATCGTTGTAAATATGCAGAAAAACCCAGCGCGTCGCGCGGTCAATGGCAACAAACAGGTAGCGGCGTGAGGTTTCGTCAGGCATCTGTGGCAGGTACTTGATATCGACGTGCAGGAAGCCTGGCTCATAGTCCTTGAAGGTCTTCTTGGCCTTGATCGTTTCGCCTTCAGCTTGAGGGATCACGTCCTCCAGTCGTGCCATGCCTTCGCGTTTGAGCAGTCGCGCAATGCCTGAACGGGAGACCTCGGGATTGATGTATTGCCGGGTGATGTAGAGCAGGTCGTCGAGCGGTAAGTAAAGCGTCTGGCGCAGGGACAGCACGACCAGTTCCTGGGCTGCGCTCAGGGTCGTATGCAGGGTGTGAGCACGATGCGAGCGGTCTTGCACGTCGTCCCGCTTGAGCCATTTGGCAGCGGTGGCCCGAGTGATATTGAACACCTTGGCCGCTTGACGGTCGGACAGGCCGGAATCCTTGATCTCCTGACGGATTTTTGGCGTGGTGCGGGCTTGCGGGTGAATGCGTGAACTCATGCTCGATATGGTGATGTTCTGCGAGGGGCTGACGAACGATGCGGGAAGCCAGCAATTATCTCATCGAGCACGGCCTTTGCACGGAACAAGGCCATGCTGCGACGGGGAACATGATCACACGAAACTAAACAGCTAGATAACTATTTCCCAACCAGCAAAAATTGTTTGTAAACACCCTGAGGTCGATCATCAACTAATTGACTCGTTTCCGCCAAGAATCTCTCTTTTGTTACACTTTGTGAACATTCGCAAGTTGTCGTTGGCGATGATTTTATTACCGTCGCTTGAGCAGTTCTGCGCGCGGACTGCTCTGCACAGGAAAAGGTAATTACATTGGCCTGCGCAACTAGTACTGCCACTATGACTTGGAAGGCCTGATGAACCTGAAACTAAAAATGCTCAGATCTTCGTTCGCTGCTGCAGCAGCCATTTTATCTTCGACTCACGTTGCCGCCGACGAGAGAATTGGGCAGATCCCGCTGGCAAAAGACATTAAGAGCGCGAAGTTGGTATTTTATCCCTTAAGCGTGAACACTTACGCTCCGGTTACTGAGGCCGACATGCTACGGAACGGATGCATCTATGATATTGACGGCAATTCGGAGAAGATTGCCGAACTGTCTGCGATTTTAAGCGGAGGGATAATTATCTCGAATGAAGGTGAAGAACAATTCCAGCTTCGCAACGTAATTTATTTTACTCTTCGCGACGGATCCAAAGTTCGAATGCTTATTAGTGATGCGCACAACTTGAAGCCCGGAGTATTTGGAATTATCGATAAGGGTACAACTTCTAAACACTCATACCTTACGTCGGATGAGAAGACTCTAAAGCTCCTGCGCACTTGGGCTAAGTCTAGAGTTCATAAAAATAACGCAAGCACATATTGTGATATGTAGGAAAATTATGCCAACCATTTACCGCGGCAGCATTACCCAAGATCAGAAAGACCTGTTTGAACTTTCGCTGAACTATCTTGATAAATCAATTAACATGAGACCTGTGAAGGATAAGCTCATGACGGAGTTTTTAATCCTTCAAGTTCACAACGGCGACACGTTCTACGACAACAATGCCGGAATTCTCTATTGGAACCCATGGAGGGCACACAAAGTCATAACCGAGGACGGCTCAATAGGTGTTACCTCCCCAGCGATGGCATTATCGACTTGACGTCCAGCCGGTCGCAGCGAGAGCAGATTCCGGGCGCACAACCACTACGCGGCCCTTGACATCGGCGGGTTACGGCGCACCAGGTTCTTGAGCACCAGTCCCTCCGGCTTGACGCCGCGACGCTCGGTCGGTGCCGCCGGCACTGGCGCGACCGGCGGGGCGACCGACACCGGCGCCGCTGGCGCGCAGGCGATCCAGTTCATCCAGCAACTCGACCACCGACGAAGACCTCAAGTGCACGGTCGGGCTGGACGCGGCCAGGCCGCGCAATGGGAAGTAGTCAAGCATGGGCTGCCTCCCCGTGGTGCTGACGCAGCGCTACTTGGTGCTTTGCCCACTCGCCCGCGGTCCAGGTCACGCCCTTCGGGATAAAGCGCGCGGCGTTGAACGCGTGGTTGTTCTGGGCAGTGCCGGCCTTCACGCAGAAGCGGCTGGCGTCCATGTACTGGGCATGGGGCGTCAGCGCGCCGCCGAGGCGGTACATGATCTTCTGGTCGAGCAGTAACTCCCCGAATGCGCTTTCGTTCGCACCCAGCAGCCTGGCCACCTCGCGGAAGCCTTTGGTGCCGCTCGAGTCGGCATAGCGCTCGACGAACTCCACGGCCGGCGCCGCCGCGGCGAGCTGGGCGGCCTGAGCATCGATCAACTCCTGCTGCTCGGCCGTGAGACGCAGCGCCGCCGCGAACGACTGCGGCACGACCTGCGCTGGCCCGACGGCCTCCAGCCCCTGCCAACGGTCGACCAGCCGCGCGGTGAACTGGGGCGACAGCTGCGCCGCGATCACATAGGAGTCGCGCTTGCCGACGCGGTCTTGACGGATCATCTTCGGGTCCGGGCCGTCGTTCGGCACTTCCTCAAGTTGAGGGAGTGCGATCATGCCGCGCGCCAGCAGGCTCTTGATCGTCAAGCGGCCTCATTGTAGACGTGGCCCTCATCGATCCGGCGGCTCACCAGCTGCAGCGCGGCGACCGTCTCGCCCTGGGTGGCGACTTCCATCCGGCAGTCGTGGATCGTTAGTGCAGTGTCGATGTCGCGCATGGCGTCGCCGTCCAGGCGAAAGTCGCCGGTCTTGGCGCTCCGGACCTTGGCGCGGAAGGCGCCGTCAAGCGCGCGGACGATGGCTCGCTCGTGCCGCCAACCGCTGCGGAACGCGGTCTGCAGCGCCCATCCTTCTTGCTCAACTTGCGACCGATGCCAGTGATCGCGAAAAACTTCCCGAATCGGCCTGGGGCCGTGCTTGTGCAGGTACTGGCCTGGGATATCTGCGACGCTGCCGCGGAACGCGCGGCAAACAAGAGTCTCAGGGTATCGTAGCAGCCCAGAATCAGCTGGGGCACTCGACCCAGACGATGACCCAGCACTACGTCCGTCACCGAAGGGGCAAGCTCGTTACGCCAACAAAGTAGTTCCGCAAAACGACATATGGATAGCGCTGCTCACGGTACAGAACTGCGCTCCCGTTTACAGATTTGCGGAACGCAAACCCGGCTTAAGGTTTTGATTTTAATAACCTTGGCGCTAGACTTAAAATCTGCTGCCAGCAATCGCGTGCCGATTCGATTCCCGCTCCGGACATCAAGGATTTATGCTGATCAACGGGTTTCTGCGGGGTATCTGCGGGGTATGCGCGGGGTATGTGCAGGGAATATGCGGGGTCAGTACGTGCTCCTTTTACCGCTCCAACGTTCCCCAAACTGCGCGTTTTTTCACAAAAGCCTTTAATTCTCGTCTTTTCAAACTCTTTGGCTTGACCAACTCGCGTTTGCGGCGATCCACATAGCTCGAACTCATCGACGGCACGGTATGGCCTAGCTATCCCACCGCGGCAATGTTCAGCTGAACCTCGTCGATGCTGATTGTTGCCTTTGCGCGCAGTTCCCGCAGGCCGTCTTCCTTGATGCCAGCGTACTCAAGAGAACCTCCACAAAATTCTTTGAAATTACATTGAATGTACCGGGGGAGCCGCTATAGGCAGACCCAACACCGCTTCTGCGCGGGGGCGGACATGGTTGACTCACTGAAATACTGTACGCTGATGCAGTATCGATTGGTGCCAACATGCCCACTGTTGCGCCAGCATCGCATTTAGATGCACTACGCATAGTCTTCTCTTGAGCAGATACCGAATGTAGCCATTTCTGCCATACTTTCCGCATGAATCAAGTAATTGACCGTTTCGCAGCCGTAAAGGTCGACCTTGGTTCTGATATCGCCGCCGCATCTGGAATGGCTGCCGGTTTCCTCTCGCTCTACCAAGCAGGCGCGCCTCTTCCGGCTGATTCAGCGCGCGCTGATCCAGGGTGGCCGCGCCGGCCACTCGATAACCGGCTTCGCAACCGACTAGCAGCCTTCATTCAGAAATTGGTCCTTCGAGATCATGAATAAAAAAACCATCAAGTACGCGATATATAGCCTCGTCGCCATGTCTATCGCAGCAAGCATGGCACATGCAAAAAGCGATTTCCAAACGCCCCCATCCCTTTCCCGTGGAAGCACAATGAAGGCGCCGGATGCGATGCAAGCGCTGCGCGACGCCGAGATGCTTCGAGAAGACGCAATGGCGCGAGGAGATGTAGAGCTCTTGAAGAACCTTTTCTCTGATTATTATTACCACGTTGAAAGCAATGGCCGAGTTCGATCGAAAACTCAGCTTCTGATGGCAGTGCAACGAGGGGAGCTCAAATTCCTGAGCTACAAAGTCGATGAAGTCGAAATCAGGCTTAACGGTTTTGTCGCAGTGGCCGTTGGGCGCTTCACGGTCACCCGAGAAGTTGGTCTCGACAAAATTCAATACACCGGCAGGTTCATGCGCGTGTGGGAACGCCATGGGAACCGTTGGCGCAACACGATGCATCAGTCGACGGAAGTGAAACCTGCGGTCAGCGCTCTGCGTAATTCGGTGTCAACGCAATAAGTTTGTTCGCGAGGCACGCTGTACGCTATTGCATCACTGTGGCCGGGACTGCAGTGTTTCTCGTCGGCAATGTCATGTCTGACTTTCAGGCACGGGCTCACCATGTGAAGCGTCAGGCGTCGTGGCGCAGGCAGTGTCGGTCGTACACGAGGAGCCGGGTGCCGCGGCGGTCGGGCCGCTGCGGTATCGACATTGTCACCGCCGAATGCCGAAAAAGGTAGCTCATTGATGACCTGTAGGAGAAGTCCCGCCTGCCTGAACGGCGAGCGCTGCTACTGTTAGGGAATGAATCAACAGTAAAGTCGAGCCAAGTAGCTAGAACATGGTGCCGACATGAAAGCAGCATTGGTAGTCGGTGACAGCCGTGAGCTGTGCGGGGATCTGAAGATTCATATGACCTCGCTCGGCTATATGACTATCACCACCGAAAAGCATGATGCCGCGTTGAGCGCGGTGGGGACGACACGGTTCGATGTAGTGTTGATCTGCAGCCCGACGCGCCCGGTGGAGCGGCGCTCATTTGCTGGTGAGTTGAAAAGCCGCTGCCATACCGCCGCTGTCATTCTGATCACAGCAAGCGATGCAACGTACGCAGCCGCAAAAGCCTGCCGATTTGCTGGCATTACCGCTGTGATCAAAGGTCCAGTCTCGCTCGTCGCGCTATGGCGTGTGATCGAGTTCGGCCTGGAGGGCCTGGGCTGTCACAGGGGATGGGTCGACGAGACCGACGATCGACGTCACGCGGGCGCCCAGGCGGAACGGCTCTAGAAGTTCGGCGGCAGTCCGGTGAGCCCAGGGTGCCTGCACCGGTCTTGTCGACGTCTCGGCGCTTCGATGCCTCAGACTGCTTGCCATCTCCGCGACGAGTTGTTCGATTGATATCTCTGACAACATGGTAGGGTAGGCCCCCCCGAAGTTACCGCAAAGCCAGCTCTGGTACGACGAAAGATCACAGAATTGAACGGCGTGCGCAAGCAGATCCGTACCACTCACCGATCCTTTTACGTACGCGCACAGCATCGCCTGATCCGCTTCGGAGATGACGACTCCCTCAGCTTCCAGTTCGTTCATCATCTGCGCGACGCGCTTTCCTCGTAACTTCTGCATTATTCCACCTTTTGGGCCACATCAATCGCTGGGAGTTAACGCTAGCGTGACAATTGGAGAGATTTCTTTCTAAATATTAATTGCAGTTTGCAACCTCGTACAGCACCGTTCACTTAGGAGCTTCTTAAAAACAACAAATAATGCATTTCACCAACTATCGGATGGGTGTTCTCTCCAGCCCCATGCCACCCCTGGCTTCCGGCCATTCCAGCCATGAGGCCCTTCGGCGATGCGCAGCCCATTGCAGACCCGGTTACAGCCGGCGGTAGCGAGGCTCGCGACGCTTTTGGCAAACTTCAGCCGTTCAAGGCGAGAAACGCCGTATGCATTCAGCATGGCCGGTACGAATTTGAACCGCTGTTGATATGCTTTGTACTGACCTCAGGCCCCGCCGCTCGTAAAATAAGTTGTCGATTTAGAACGAGGGGTTTATGGACAGCTTCGGCTCAACAAGGTCGGTCAACCCTTGGGATGAAGGCGATTACCGCATCCATGGTCGCGTGGTGGAAGCCCCCGACGGGGGATTCTGGCCCGCATACTCGATCGAGAGAATCCGCGGCATCCCCGATGCACCGAAACAGGCGGCTGCCTTGCACGAGGTCCGCGCGCAAAGCTTTACTACCAGGGGCCTTGCAGAAATGATGGCCATATCCCACGGCGTGCAAAGGGTTCGTACACTGTACCGGCTGGATTGCTGAATTCTGCTGCGATCACCCGAACAGCTTGCCAATGCGTGCCGCTGCTTGCATTCGCCAGTATCAGATCTGACGCTAGTCCTGATACCGGGTCTCGCGCTTGCGCTCGTCGCTGCAGGCGATGCAGATCTGGTGTCGGCCATGGCACTGTGGCAGGCCCTTTTTCCGGCCTGCCTCGGCCAGGCCGATGCGTTGGCTGAGGCGCAATGAGTATCGACGCCCGCGATAGCACCCGTTTTGCCGGCTCACGGCTCATTCACCTTTGCACTAGGCGGCTTCAACATGCCCATGCGTAAAGAAGCGCCATGGCAACCGTTTCAGCCACCGTCAACATCGACGGCCTCGCTGACCGACAGCGCCGCCAGCTTCGTCGCTGCCGATGAAGCAACGGGCGGACCGGACGAGGCGGCCCTCGTCGCCCATCTGTACCGAACGGCACTCGGGCGCGACGCGACGGCGCTCGAACTGTCGGAATGGAATGCGCTGCTGGTCAATGGCCAGTCGATCGCGGCGACGTGCTGCCGGCACTGGTCGAGTCGGGTCGGGTCGGGTCGGGTCGGGTCGGCCGAGATGGTGGCGCTGGTCGGCGTCATGAGCGCGACTTTCGAAGTCACTTGAATCGCCAAGGATCGCCACGCCCCTGGTCCGGCCTCTGATTCATCCATTTCACAACACTCGAGCAGCCGCGAGCGAGGGACTGTTGCCTTTGTCTGTTCAGTATCTTGCGTAACGACAAGTTCCGTAATAGGCTGACCAGGTTAACTTCTGGCGAGCATCATGGGATTTCTCTCGGCATCAAAATCGTTCTTTTCGGCCATCACGAGCGCAATCGCGACGACCCATTCCTGGCAGTACGAAAGGACCCGAGACCAGCGCACCTGCACCTGCTGCGGCCGGCAAGAGGAAATGGTCCTCGACCTCGTTAGCACGAACTGGGAAGTACTCGTTCCCGGCGACCTGGCCGCGCACGCCGCCAAGCCCGTCACTGCCGCCGCGCGACCGTCCGCCGCGCCGGACCTCGCCACAGCGCATGCCACGGATCCTGCCATCTGATAAAAAAAAGCCGCTGCCGCACGAAGCAGGCAACGGCCAAGTCCTCGGCAGGGCCGAGATGGAGACACAAGAGAACCGACCACATCGCCGGTAATGACATGAGTATGCGGCCAAGCCGGATAGTCACAAGGCCTGAAAGTGGTAATCGCGACCGCGTCCTTGCGTCAGAACAGTCGTACACCTTCAGGACAATGCTCCTCGGCATTTCTCCGCCTTCTTTGTTAGATTTTTTGATTCACATCAACCGCGCCCCTGACACGTCTCCGATCCGGGAATAAAGTGGACTTTAAATAATCCAAGCGTATAGGCCAGAAACCGTCCAGGGTCGCTCCCTTGGCAGGTTCCGGAACGTCTATCCGCCCGAGTCCGCTTTTACCGAAAAGAAAGGAACGAGCATGTACAAGACTATCGTGGTTCACGTCGACGGCAGTCCCGAGCAAGAGGCGCGCCTGCGCGCCGGCGCGCTGCTGGCCAATGCCTTCGACGCCCACCTCGTCGGCAGCGCCGCCACCGGCATTTCCTGGCTCGACTATTCCCTCCTGGTCGGCTCGATGGGGGCACCGATGATGCCCGAATCCGATTTCAGCGGGGTGCGCGAGGCAGTCGAGGCGCGGCTCGAAGAATTCAGCACCGCCGTCCAGCGCCAAGGGGTCACCAGTTTCGAGACGCGCATGCTCGAAGACGACGCCCGCTACGCCCTGCTGCTCGAATCGCGCTATGCCGATCTCGTGATCGTCAGCCGCGACGGCGAACCGATCGCCGTGCCGGGCATCCCGGCCCAGGCGCGCGGCTTGCCCGAATACGTCGCGCTGCACGGTGCGCGTCCCGTGCTGGTGGTGCCGCCCGGCTGGAAAAACCGGCCCCTGCCCGGCACCGCCGTCGTCGGCTGGGATGGCAGCATGCAGGCGATCCGCGCGATCTCCGCCGCCCTGCCCCTGCTACGGCAAGCCGATACGGTCAAGCTCACCCTCATCAATCCCGGCGCCATGGCCGAGATGCATGGAGAGGAACCGGGCGCCGACATGGCGCTGCACCTGGCGCGCCACGGGGTCAAGGTCGACGTCGTCATCGAGACCACGCGCAGCAGCACCGGCGAGGCGCTCCTCAAGGTCGCGCGCGAGCACGATGCCGGCCTGCTGGTCACAGGCGCCTTCGGCCATAGCCGCTACCGCGAATTCGTCCTCGGCGGTGTCACGCGCGCGCTGCTGGCGGGCAGCGACACACCGCTCCTGATCGCGCACTGAGCGCAACTGCATGCCGCGAGCCCCCGCCATGGCGCCCGATACCTTGCCCAATCGGCGACCCGATGCCGCCGGCAGCACGCGCCGGCTCGAAGGCAGCGCCTGGCTCGGCGGCACCCACCGCCATGCGCGGGTCGCCGGCAGCGGGCAAGTCCATGCCGACCTGGTGCTGTGGGCCTGGCTGGGCCGCCTCACCGGCAACCTGTCGCCGGCAGCGCTCTCCATGGCCTGGTTCGACTGGGCCAGCCACCTCATGATGTCGCCCGACAAGCAGCACGAGCTGGCCACCGACGCTGCCCTCGGCTGGCAGCGCTGGCTGCACTACCTGGTCACGCCGGCCGGCGATGCCGCCGATCTGGTGCGACCGCTGGCCCAGGATAAACGTTTCGTCGATCCGGCCTGGAATGCCTGGCCCTGGCGCCAGCTCAGCCAGGGCTTCCTGCTGAGCCAGCAATGGTGGCACCGCGCCACCTCCAGCGTGCGCGGCGTGGCGCCGCACCATGCCGACGTCGTCACCTTCGTCGCCCGCCAGCTGCTCGACTGCGTGGCGCCGTCGAATTTCGTCACCACCAACCCCGTCGTGCAACGCGCCGTGCTGGCCAGCGGCGGGATGAACCTCGTCAACGGCGCCATGCGCGCCCGGCGCGACGTGCAAGGGCTGCTCGCGGGCAAGCCGCGCGTGGTCAACTACCGGCCGGGGCGCGAGGTGGCCATCACGCCGGGCAAGGTGGTGATGCGGAACCGGCTCATCGAATTGCTGCGCTACGACCCCGTAGGCCCCGCCGTGCACGAAGTGCCGCTCCTGATCGTGCCGGCCTGGATCATGAAGTTCTACATTCTCGACCTGTCACCGCACAATTCCCTGGTGCGCTACCTGGTCGAGCGCGGCCATACCGTGTACATGGTGTCGTGGAAGAACCCCCAGGCCGAAGATCGCGACCTCTCCATGGACGACTACCGCCAACTGGGCATCACTGCCGCGCTCGACGCCATCGTCGCCCAGACCGGCGCCAGCAAGATCAATGCCGCTGGATATTGCCTGGGCGGCACCCTGCTGGCGATCGCCGCCGCCGCCATGGCGCGCGACCACGATCTGCGCCTGGCCAGCATCTCGCTGCTGGCGGCCCAGGTTGACTTTACCGAGCCCGGCGAGCTGTCGCTGTTCATCGACGACAGCCAGGTCAGCTTCCTGGAGGCCGCCATGTGGCAGCAGGGCTACCTCGACACGCGCCAGATGGCCGGCGCCTTCCAGCTGCTGCGCTCCAACGACCTCATCTGGTCGCGGCGCTTGCGCCACTACCTGCTCGACCTGCCCGAGAAAGAGAGCGACCTGATGTCCTGGAATGCCGACGCCACTCGCATGCCCTATCGCATGCATTCCGAATACCTGCACCGCCTGTTCCTGAGCAACAGCCTGGCCAGCTCGCGCTACCTGGCCGGCGGACATCCCGTCTCGCTGAGCGACATCGACGTGCCCATCTGCGCGGTCGGCACGCTCACCGACCATGTCGCGCCATGGCGCTCGGTGTACAAGATCATCCCTCTCACCGATACCGAAATCACTTTCATCCTCACCAGCGGCGGCCACAATGCCGGCGTGGTCTCACCGCCAGGCAGTCCCAACCGTAGCTACCAGATCGCCGTGCACGGGCATGACGATCCCTACATCGATCCCGACCGTTGGCTGGCGTGCGTGCCCCAGGTAGAAGGCAGTTGGTGGCCCGCCTGGGAACAATGGTTGTCAGGCCATGCCGGCAAGCATGTTCCGCCGCCGGCACCAATGCCCAATACGGCGCCGGCGCCGGGCGACTACGTCCTTCAGCAATAGGCGCAGCCCTTCCTCATGCTCCAACACCGCCCTGGCCGGCGCCGCCGGTCCGGACGATCGAGCCCTGCCCGTTGGTCCGCGTGAGGTTTCGTGTGCCTGCGTGCGGGCTTGCATCCCCCCACCATGTGCCCGCATGGACCGATGTGCCATGTGCGACCGAGGCGTGCTTAACAGCCAGCCAGATCCTTCAGGTTTCAAGTGAACGCGGCCTTCCCGGCAGCTGACTTAGAATCAATTCGACAACTCCGCAAGCCCTTCCACACCTGTCGGCGCCGCAATATTGACGCCGAGAACAGGCGTGGGCAACGCACTCTAGAGAAGGAAGCCATAAGCATGGACCAATTTAGCGACGTCAAGCTCACCCGGCGCGACCTGTTGATCGCCGGCGCCCTGTCGGTATCGACCGCGGCCGTCCCGGGCGCGCATGCCCAGCAGGCCGCACCGACGGCTGGCGCGGCCACCACTCCCGAGCCGGTCACCACCGGCGTCACCTTCACCGTCAACGGCAAGCAGGTCACCCTGGAGCTGGACACCCGCACCAGCCTGCTCGACGCGCTGCGCGAGCACCTGCACCTGACCGGTTCCAAGAAGGGCTGCGACCAGGGCCAGTGCGGCGCCTGCACCGTCATCATGGACGGGCGCCGCATCAACTCCTGCCTGTCGCTGGCGGTCATGCACGAAGGCGCCAGCATCACCACCATCGAGGGCCTCGGGACGCCAGAGAAGCTCCATCCGATGCAGGCCGCCTTCATCAAGCACGACGGCTACCAGTGCGGCTACTGTACCCCCGGTCAGATCTGTGCCAGCGTGTCCGTGATCGAGGAAATCCGCCAGGGCATTCCGAGCCACGTGACCGCCGACCTGAATGCGAAACCCCTGCTCTCCGTCGAAGAGATCCGCGAACGCATGAGCGGCAATATCTGCCGATGTGGCGCCTACTCGAACATCATCGATGCGATCACCGAAGTGGGAGGGGTCAAGGCATGAAGGCATTCACCTACCAGCGCGCCACCTCGCCGGCTCAGGCCGCCCAGCTCGTCGCCCGCACCCCGAACGCCCGCTTCATCGCCGGCGGCACCAATCTGCTCGACCTCATGAAACTCGAGATCGAGACCCCGACCGCCCTGGTCGACGTCAACGGTCTTGGCTTCGACGAGATCGAGCCCACCGCCGACGGCGGCCTCCGTGTGGGCGCCCTGGTGCGCAACACCGACCTGGCGGCCGACGCGCGCGTGCGCAAGGATTACGCCGTGCTGTCGCGCGCCCTGCTGGCGGGTGCGTCGACGCAGTTGCGCAACAAGGCGACCACTTCGGGCAACCTGTTGCAGCGCACCCGCTGCCCGTATTTCTACGATACGGCGCAGAAGTGCAACAAGCGCCAGCCGGGCAGCGGCTGCGCCGCCATCGGCGGCTTCACCCGCCACCACGCCGTGGTCGGCGCCAGCGAAGCCTGCATCGCCGTCCACCCGAGCGATATGGCGATCGCCATGCGCCTGCTCGACGCCGAGGTGGAGACGGTGAAGGCCGACGGCAGCATGCGCAGCATCCCGATCGCCGATTTCCACCGGCTGCCGGGCAATACCCCGCACATCGAGACCGTGCTCGAGCCGGGCGAATTGATCACCTCCGTCAAATTGCCGAGGCCGCTGGGCGGCGTGCACGCCTACCGCAAGGTGCGCGACCGCGCTTCCTACGCTTTTGCCCTGGTATCGGTCGCCACCGTGATCCTGCCCGACGGCAGCGGCCGCGTGGCGGTCGGCGGCGTGGCGCACAAGCCGTGGCGGGTCGAAGAGGCCGAACGGCAGATGGCGCAAGGCGCCAGGGCGGTATCCGATCGCCTGATGGCCGGCGCCCGTACCACCGAAGACAACGCATTCAAGGTGACCCTGGTGCACCGTACCCTCGCGGAAGCGATGTCCGCAGCGAAGAAAGGCTGATCCCATGAAATTCACGACTCCAGCCACCACCAATCCCATCGACCGCCAGCGCTACGTCGGCCAGCCGCTCGACCGCATCGATGGCCCGCTCAAGTGCACCGGCACCGCGCCCTACGCCTACGAGCACCACAAGGAAGTGCCGAACGCCGCCCACGGCTTCGTGGTCGGCTCCAGCATCGCCAAGGGCCGCATCGCCTCGGTCGAGATCGACGCCGCGCGCCGCGCACCCGGCGTGCTGGCCGTGGTCACGGCCGCCAATGCCGGCAAGCTGGGTAAAGGCGACATGAACGTCGCCCACCTGCTGGCCGGCCCCAAGGTCGAGCACTACCACCAGGCCGTCGCGCTCGTGGTGGCCGAGACCTTCGAGCAGGCGCGCGCCGCATCGCATCTTGTGCGTGTGAAGTACGTCGAAGAGAAAGGTCGCTTCGACCTCGCCGCCGAGAAGGACAAGGCCGTGAAGCCCGACTGGGAATCCGACCCGCCCGACTCCAAGGCCGGCAACTTCCAGCGTGGTTTCGATACCGCCCCGGTGAAGCTCGACGCTACCTATACCACCCCGGACCAGTCGCACGCGATGATGGAGCCGCATGCCTCCACCGCCGTGTGGGAAGGCGACAAGCTGACGGTATGGACCTCGAATCAGATGATCAACTGGTGCGTCAAGGACCTGTCGAAGACGCTGAACATCCCGAAGGACAAGGTGCGCGTGATCTCGCCTTACGTCGGCGGCGGCTTCGGGTCCAAGCTGTTCCTGCGCGCCGACGCCCTGCTGGCGTCGCTGGGCGCGCGCGCAGCCAAGCGTCCGGTGAAAGTGGCGCTGCACCGTCACCTCATCTTCAATAACACCACGCACCGCCCGGCGACCATCCAGCGCATCCGCATCGGCGCCGGCCGCGACGGCCGCATCACGGCGATCGGCCACGAGTCCTGGAACGGCAATCTGCCCAAGGGCAGTTCGGAAGTCGCCACCCAGCAGACCCGCCTCCTGTACGCCGGCGCCGACCGCATGACCGCGACCCGCGTCGCCATGCTCGACCTGCCCGAAGGAAATGCGATGCGCGCGCCGGGTGAGGCGCCAGGCATGATGGCGCTCGAAATCGCGATCGACGAGATGGCCGAAAAGCTGAACATCGACCCGGTCCAGTTCCGCATCCTCAACGACACCAAGGTCGATCCCGAGAAGCCGATCCGCAAGTTTTCCGAGCGCCGCTTCGTCGAGTGCATGCGCATGGGCGCCGAGAAGTTCGGCTGGAACAAGCGCAATCCCAAGCCGGGCCAGACACGCGACGGCCGCTGGCTGATCGGCTACGGCGTGGCCTCGGCCTTCCGCAACAGTCCGGTGATGAAGTCGGCGGCGCGGGTGCGGCTCACGGGCGAAGGTAAGGTCATCGTCGAAACCGACATGACCGATATCGGCACCGGCAGCTACACCATCATCGGCCAGACGGCGGCCGAAATGCTGGGCGTGCCGCTCGATCGGGTCGAGGTGCGCCTGGGCGACTCCAGCTTCCCCGTCTCGGCAGGCTCCGGCGGCCAGTGGGGCGCGAACAGCTCGACCTCGGGCGTCTACGCCGCCTGCGCCAAGCTGCGCGAACAGGTCGCCGCCAAGCTTGGCGTCAAGGAGAGCGAGGCCGAGTTCGTGGACGGCGCCGTGCGTGCCGGCGGGCGCAACCTGCCGCTGGCGCAAGCCGCCGCCGGCGGCGAGCTGGTGGCCGAGGACACCATCGAATTTTCCGGTGGCCTCGACAAGAAGAACCAGCTGTCGACCTTCGGCGCCCACTTCGTCGAAGTCGCGGTCGACGCGATCAGCGGCGAAGTGCGGGTGCGGCGCATGCTGGCCGTGTGCGCGGCCGGCCGCATCCTCAATCCAAAGCAGGCGCGCAGCCAGGTGATCGGCGCGATGACGATGGGCGTGGGGGCGGCGCTGATGGAACACCTGGTGGTCGACAAGCGCCTCGGCTTCTTCGCCAACCACGATCTCGCCACCTACGAGGTGCCGATTCACGCCGACATCCCCCACCAGGAAGTCGTGTTCCTCAAGGAAGAAGACGAGCTGTCCTCGCCCATGAAAGCAAAGGGCGTCGGCGAGCTCGGTATCTGCGGAGTCGGCGCCGCGGTCGCGAATGCGATCTACAACGCCACCGGCGTGCGCGTGCGCGAGTATCCGGTCACGCTCGACAAGCTGCTGGACCGGCTGCCGCCCGTCTGACGCTTCAGGCGGCGGCGTCCACTTCGTCGCCGTCGGCGACCACGCGATTGCGGCCGCCGCGCTTGGCCGCGTATAGCGCCTTGTCGGCAGCCTCGATCAGCGCTTCCGGCGCATTCAGGCGCGCCCGGTCGAAGGCGGAGACGCCGATGCTGAGCGTGACCTGCGGATGGTGGGCGGCCGGCGCCTGCTGCAGGCCCAGGCCGGCGACGTGGGCGCGGATGCGGTCGGCCAGCACGCGCGCCTGTTCCAAAGTAGTCTCGGGCAACACCGCCGCGAACTCTTCGCCGCCATAGCGCGCCGCCAGGTCGGCCGGCCGCTTGAGCATGCCGGCCAGCTCCTGGGCCACCATTGCCAGGCAGCTGTCGCCCTGCTGGTGGCCGAAGTGGTCGTTATAGGCCTTGAACGAATCGATATCGACCAGCAGCAGCGCCAGCGCGCCATCCGCGCGCTGCGCGCGGCGCAGTTCGCGCTCCAGCGCCACGTCGAAATGGCGGCGGTTGGCGATCCCGGTCAGGCCATCGATATAGGAACGCGCGCGCAGCGATTCGGCGTGCTCCATCAGGCGCCGCTCGCGCACCGCGATGCTGCTCACGTCGCGGATCTCGACCAGGCAGAAGCGCTGGCCGCCTTCGTCGAACGGCGTGACCGAGACCGCCTGGTCGATCAGGGCGCCGTCGAAACTGCCCGGCGCGCGCAGCGGGAATGGCGCACGGCTGTTCGAGGGCGGCACGTGCTCGGTGGCGACGCCTTCGAGCAGCGCGGCGAAGATGGCCGCCTCGACGCGCGATCCGCGCAGGTCGGGGAAGACGTCGATCAAGGCATGGCCCTGCATCCGGGCCGCGCCGCGGCCGGAACGCGGCACCAGCCAGCCGTTCCAGAGGACGATGCAACCTTCATGGTCGAGCACGATGACACCGCAATCGACGAGATTGAGCGCCCGCGCCGGCAGGCTGCTGATGGGTTCTGGATTGGTTTGAGTCACGGATCGGCAAATGTTGAATTTGGGAAACAATTCAAATCATACCGGAGTTTACCGGACCAACGGAAGAACCAAGATTGCCGGCGCCCACGCCGGCCGGGGTCAAGGCGGGCTCTGCAGCATATGCCAGGCCATCGCCACGCAGACGATCGCCACGAAGAACAGCAAGCCGAACACGAAGATGCGCATCGAATTGGCCAGGCCGGTCACGGCGCGGTTGGCGCTCTCGTTGAGCTTGCCGCGTTGGCGCGCACCGTTCAGCAGCATCGAAATGAAGATGAACAGTGTCGCGCAGATCAGTACCAGTTTCATTTCATCTAGGTCCGCACTGCCACCAGGATCAGTGCCACCACGGCCAGCAGCCCGGACAGGCCGGCGGTCACGCCGAGCCAGGTGATCTTCTGGCGCTGCACGTCCATCTTGGCGATCAGCTGGGCATTCTGGTCGGCCAGGTTGGCGATCAGCTCGGAGGCCGCGCGCATCTGGTTGCGCAAATCGTTCAGCTCCGCATCGTTCTGTTCTGAACGCGCGATCAGGAGGCCGATGATGTCGTCTTCTTGCGCGGCCATCTCGGGACTCAGGCCGGTCGCCGGGTCCACCGACCCCGGTTTGCGATTGACCGTGTCCCACAGGCGGCGCGCGCCGGTCGCCACCTGCGGCGCGGCGCTGATCACCTCGCTCCAAGGGACGGTCTTCAATACGGTCCACCAGCCTGCTGCCATACCTGCTCCTCGTCAATCATATGATCCCGGAGCATACCATTGCCGGACGGTGCGGCCAAACGCCACACGCCTCGCGCGCTGCCGCGTGCTGCCTTCATGCGGCTTGCGCTAGTATCGATCCATGTGTGGACGATTCGACCAGAGCCAGACGGCTCGCAACTACGCCAGCGCGCTCGGCTGGCTCGACGCGGTGTATGACAGCGAAGCCACGCCCGCCTACAACGTGCCGCCCGGCACCTACCGGCCGCTGCTGCACATCCAGGATGGCGAGCGGCGGGTGGACGACGTGTACTGGAGCTACCAGGCGCGCTGGGCCAAGGGCAAGGTGCCGGTGACGATCAATGCGCGCATGGACAAGCTCACCAACCGCTATTGGCGCGGCCTGCTCAAGTCGGGTCGGGCGCTGGTGCCGGCCCAGGGCTGGTACGAGTGGACCGGAGAAAAAGGCCATAAACAACCCTGGCACATCCACCGCCGGGACGGCGCGCCGCTATTCATGCTGGCCCTGGCCAATTTCGGCGGTTTTACCGAACACCGCGCCGAGGCCGGCTTCGTGCTCGTGACCGACGATGCCTCGGGAGGCATGCTCGACATCCACGACCGGCGGCCGGTGGTGCTGGATGCGCTGGATGCCGAGACCTGGCTCGATCCTGCGCTCTCGAGCGAGGAAGCGCTGGCGTTCGCGCGCCGCGCCGCCCTGCCCTCGGACGCGTTCGAGTGGCACGCGGTCAGCACCCTGCTCAACCGGGCCGGGCTCGGCGGTCCAGAGGTCGTGCAACCGGTCGATACCGAATCCGAATAAAAAGGCGCTGTACCCGTTAGATATGGATGAGCATTGAACTGCTGAGCTGACCCGCGGTCCAACCCCGGTCGTCATCGATCGGGAGCGCGCAATGAAAGCGCCGGAGTTTGCGAAGCTGTTCACCGGGTTGCCGCTGCTGAACCAGCCGCAGCGCCAGCAGGTGCTCGCCGTCCTGCATCCGGCAGCCGGGCTCGACCGAGTGATCGCCCTCATCGGCGAGATCCGGTCAAAGAAGCGCTGCTGCCCGGATTGCGGCTGCGAGCGTTGTCACCGCCATGGCCGGGCCAACGACTTGCAACGCTTTCGCTGCTGCGCATGCGGCCGCACCTTCAACGACCTGACCGGCACGCCGCTGGCGCGGCTCAGGCACAAGGACAAGTGGCTCGATTACCTGGACACGGTGCTCGATGCCCGCACGGTGCGTTCTGCGGCCAAGCGAGTAGGCGTGCATCGGAACACGACCTTTCGCTGGCGCCACCGCTTCCTCGAGCGGGTCAAGGACGACCGGCCCGAGCGCCTGGCCGGCATCGTCGAGGCCGACGAGATGCTCCTGCTCGAATCGCAGAAGGGGTCGCGCAAGCTCGATCGCCCTGCGCGCAAACGCGGTGGCAGGGCCGCCCTGCGCGGCATTTCACGTCACCTCGACTGCATCCTGGTGGCGCGCGACCGCAGCGGACAGACCATCGATGCCGTCACCGGCCGCGGCGCCCTTACGGTGACCCAACTGTTCAAGCACCTGCCGCCGAAACTCGATCCCCAGGCGCTGCTGGTCACCGACGCCAACGCCGCCTATCGCGCCTTCGCCCAATCGCATGGCATTGCGCACCAGGCCGTCAATCTCAGTGCCGGTGAACGGGTGCGCAGCGGCGTCGAGGGCGCGATCCATGTTCAACATGTGAACGCTTATCATCGGCGCTTCAAGGAATGGCTGGCGCGCTTCCATGGCGTGGCGTCGCGCTGGCTACCCAACTACCTTGGCTGGCATTGGGCGATTGATGGTGGAAGGGTCCCTTCCGTCGAGCAATTGCTGCGTATCGCGTTCAAGGTCATCAACAGATAACGATGACAGCGCCATAGAAAAAGTGGCCCGGACGCTCGCACGTCCGGGCCATTCGCCTCGCGGCCATGCCGCCATCACCAGCTGTTATCGCTGGTATGCGCCCAGGTCGATGCTGCTGCCACGCGCCTTGCCGTCGATGTCGGTCTTCGGCGCGTAGGTGGCGAGGCCGCGGCCGATCGCTGGCGAGCTGGTCGACAGCTTGTAGTCCGGGGTTGCCGCGGTGCGCGAGTAACCGGCGAACAGCGGTTCCGAGCTGATGGTGCCCGTATGGGTCAGGCCGTTACGCAGCCGGAAGTTGTAGGTCGTGTTCTTGGTGACCAGGTTGTTTTTATACGTGTTGCCCTTGCCGGTGGTCCCTTGCTCCGAGATGCCGTACTTGTTGTCGTAGACGATGTTGTTGTGCACGTGGACGTTGTTGGCGCCTGCCCTCGTGAAGTAGAAGTCGCCACCGCCGACGATGATGCCGAACACCGACGAGCTCACCGTGTTGTTGACGATCTGCAGGTCGGTCGCATCGTGCCACAGGTGGATCGCCGCCGAGCCCACGCGGTAGACGATGTTGTTCTTGATCGTGCCCGAAGTGCTGTGATAGATGCCCTGGACGTAGGTGCAGCCGGCCGGGCCGATATCGTGCACGACGTTGCCGATCACATCGCCCTTGACGCCCTTGTAATAGCTGTCGACGCCGATCGCCGAGCCGCCGGCGCTATTGCACGGGATGGTCGTCGCCATGTGGTGCACGCGGTTGCCCTCGATGACGTTGTACGAACCGCCGGTGTAGATCCCGAGCACCCATTTGGTGCCGGTGCCGATCTTGCTGCCGTCGACGTCGAAACCGATGATGCTGACGTAGTTGCCCCGGTTGTCCCAGGCGGTCTTGTTGGTCGAATTGGCAGGTGGCACGATCTTGGCGCCCCACTTGGTGGTCGACACCCAGTAGATGCGGTTGCTTGCCGTACCGCTGGCGGTGGTCCTGATGCCGCCGGCATAGGTGCCCGGCGCCACGAACACGGTCGTGCCGGCCTTGGTTGCTGCTTTGGCGGCGCGTGCCAGCGTCTTGAACGGCGCGGCCTTGGTGCCGGCGGCGCTGTCCGAACCGTTCGGCGAGACGTAGTAGTTGTACGGCGTGGCCGGGATCGTGCTCGGGCCGGCGACAGGGCCTGGATGACGCTTGGTGTACTCGGCGCTGCGCTTGATCTCCGCTTCGACGCTCACGAGACTGACGCCGCGGCTCATTGCCTGGGTCCAGTACTGCAGGCCGCCCGCATCCGGCTCACGGCCGAGAAGGGTCAGGTACAGCTGACGCACTTGTTCCTGGGCCGAGGCAGCGGCAGTGGCGGCTGGCGCCGCACTTTGCGGGGCTGTAGCGGCGTGGACCGATGCGGTAGCGGCCAGCAGCAAGGTTGCTGCGGCGGCGACACGGGTCATATTGGTGCGGAGGTGCGAGGCGATCATGGTGCTGCTTTTCATCTAAGGGTTTCCTTCTAGTCCGGAAAAATGACCGGGCAACGGAGGGGCCACGCACAGGGCGCGACTGTCCACGCGAGGCGTGGGCTTCTCCTGATGTGTCGGAGCGGACGGGGCGCAGGCGCCCGTCCACGAGATCTGCCAGCTGGCGCTGGCGCGGGTGACGCCGGACAAAGCTGGCCGGGGCTGGCTTCGGTCCGGGTCGGTACTGCCGGGGTGCTGCTGGGTAGTGCCGGGTGCTGCTGGGTGGTGCTGAGTGCTGCTTAGCGCTGGTAAGCGCCGAGATCGATGGCGGTGCCGCGTGCCTTGCCGTCGATGTCGGTCTTCGGCGCGTAGGTGGCGAGACCGCGGCCGATCGCTGGCGAGCTGGTCGACAGCTTGTAATTCGGCATTGCGGCGGTGCGCGAGTAACCGGCGAACAGCGGTTCCGAGCTGATGGTGCCCGTATGGGTCAGGCCGTTACGCAGCCGGAAGTTGTAGGTCGTGTTCCTGGTGACCAGGTTGTTTTTATACGTGTTGCCCTTGCCGGTGGTCCCTTGTTCCGAGATGCCGTACTTGTTGTCGTAGACGATGTTGTTGTGCACGTGGACGTTGTTGGCGCCTGCCTTCGTGAAGTAGAAGTCGCCGCCGCCGACGATGATGCCGAACACAGACGAGCTCACCGTGTTGTTGACGATCTGCAGGTCGGTCGCATCGTGCCACAGGTGGATCGCCGCCGAGCCCACGCGGTAGACGATGTTGTTCTTGATCGTGCCCGAAGTGCTGTGATAGATGCCCTGGACGTAGGTGCAGCCGGCCGGGCCGATATCGTGCACGACGTTGCCGATCACATCGCCCTTGACGCCCTTGTAATAGCTGTCGACGCCGATCGCCGAGCCGCCGGCGCTATTGCACGGGATGGTCGTCGCCATGTGGTGCACGCGATTGCCCTCGATGACGTTGTACGAACCGCCGGTGTAGATGCCGAGCACCCATTTGGTGCCGGTGCCGATCTTGCTGCCGTCGACGTCGAAACCGATGATGCTGACGTAGTTGCCCCGGTTGTCCCAGGCGGTCTTGTTGGTCGAATTGGCAGGTGGCACGATCTTGGCGCCCCACTTGGTGGTCGACACCCAGTAGATGCGGTTGCTTGCCGTACCGCTGGCGGTCGTCCTGATACCGCCGGCATAGGTGCCCGGCGCAACGAACACAGTCGTGCCGGCCTTGGTTGCTGCTTTGGCGGCGCGTGCCAGCGTCTTGAATGGTGCGGCCTTGGTGCCGGCGGCGGTGTCCGAGCCGGTTGGCGAGACGTAGAAATTGTTCGGGGTGGTCGGGATCGTTGCGGCGTTGGCCGACATGGCGGCGGCTAGCAAAGCGACAGCGGCAGCGGCGTGGGTGACGTTGGTACGGATCGAAGCGAAGGTGGCGAAGGTCTGCATGAATGTGTCTTACCCCAAATAATGAATGCAACCCTTTGAGCTTGGGAAACTTCCTAAGTTCAACTTTTTTAGAGAAATTTTTCTTGAAGTAATAAATCTCCAAGAACAATTTCCCTATAGAAATCGAATACTCGCCTTGGATTGTCCCCATGTAGCGCGCCAGCGGACGAGTTTGCAGAGAGAAATGGCAAGGACGCGCAGATAGTTGCTCGGGGCGGTCCGGATGGCGGCGACGGCGGACATGGCGGCGGCCAGCCAGGCGACGGCAGCAGTGCTGCGGGTAGCGTCTGTGCGGACCGGGGCGATCCTTCTCCTTAGAAATTAGACGCGACCATGATCTAAATCGAACCCAACACGAAACCAAAAGTCGCGCTCAGCAGTCTTATCCCACGGCTACTTAACGCGAGGAGATTTCAATGGGCGAATACATGCAAATCCGGGGATTGCTGCAAGACGGCGAAGAATATGCCGGTCTGATCTTGGGCAAGGACGAACCCGACTACCACCTGGTCCTGCTGCCAGGCGACTCCGCCGACGTCAGCTGGCCCACGGCCGTGGACTGGGCGAGCGCCCATGGGGGTGCGCTGCCGACGCGGCGCGAACTGGCGCTGCTGTTCGCGAACCTGCGCGAATCGTTCGAGCGCAACTGGTACTGGTCGAGCGAGCCGCACGCCACCCGCGCGCAGCTGGTCTGGGGCCAGAATTTCGCGAGTGGCATCCAGACCATCTATGGCCGGCCCTACCGCGGCCATGCGCGCGCGATCCGGCGCATCAGCACAGCGGCCTGAGCCGGCGGCGCGGGCGAACCGGGATCAGGGCTTCGGCACGCTGGAGCGGCCGATGTCCTGCTCCATATTCGCCAGGTACCAGGCGGTCGCGGTCATCAGCGCCACGTGGCGGCGCAGGATGTCCGGATCGACCTTGTCCAGGGTGTCGGCCGGCGTGTGGTGATAGTCGAAATAGCTCGAGGTGTCGACGATCGGCGCGAAACTCGGCACGCCCGCGCGTTCCAGACCGGCGAGGTCGCCGGTGGCCAGCACGTCCTGGCGTTGGAACACATTGGCGCCGATCGGCTGCATTGCCGCTTGCAGCGGCGCGAACAGCTTGACCGACTGCGGCATGACGCTGGCGCGCAGGCCGAAGGGACGGCCGACGCCGTTGTCGCTTTCGATGGCGCCGAAGTGCTTGCCCGCGTTGGCCTGTTCGGCGGCCAGGTAGGCGGCCGCGCCGCGCTGGCCATTCTCTTCGTTCATCCAGGCGACGAAGCGGATGGTGCGGCGTGGCCGGTAGTCGAGCTTCTTGAGCACCTCGAACACGGCCATCGCGCTGGCGACGGCCGCGGCATCGTCGTGCGCGCCCGGCGACAGGTCCCAGGAATCGAGGTGGCCCGAGACGATCACGATCTCGTCCGGTTTCTCGGTGCCCGGCAAGTCGGCGATCACATTGAAGCTGTCGGCGTCCGGCAGGTTCTGTGGGGTCAGCACGAGCTTCATGCTCAGCGGGCCGCGCTTGGCCAGGCGCGCCATCAGCATCGCGTCCTCCGCCGTCACGGCGGCGGCCGGGATGCGTGCGTTCTCGAGCAGGCCCGAGGAACCGGTATGCGGCAGGCGGTAGGCGGCGCCGCCGACCGAACGCACCAGCGCGCCGACAGCGCCGAGCTCGGCCGCCATGCGCGGGCCGTTGCGGCGGTAGGCCGAACCCTGGCCATAGGCATGACCGGCCAGGCCGCGGTCGGCCATGTGCTGGTCGAACGCCACGTCGAACAGGACGATCTTGCCCTTCACTTCAGCGGCGCGGCTCTTGAGCTCGTCGAAACTCTTGAGCACCAGCACCGGCGCCACCAGTCCCTCGGCCGGGGTCGCGCCCGAACCGCCCAGTGCGGACAGCACGACGCGCTGGGTCACGCCCTGCGGACGACCTGTGTACTCGACCAGCTCGCCGGTCTCGATGCCGCGCACCCAGTGCGGCACTTTTACAGGTTGCAAGGTCACCTTGGCGCCGAGCTTGCGCATCGCTTCCGCCAGCTGGGTCACCGCGGCGGCCGCGCCGGGCGAACCGGACAGGCGCGGACCGATCAGGTCGGTCATGTCTTCGGTACGTTGCCAGGCGTAATCGCTGCTCATCGCCGTGTCGCGAATCCTGGCGAGGGCTGCCGGATCGTTGCCGGGGCTGGCGGCCAGGGCCGGGACGCTCAGCAGCGCGGCGGCGATGACGCCCATGACGGGAAGGTGGTGGAGACGGAAGCTGCGTTTCATGCGGCAAACCCTTGCTAGTTCGAAAGGATTCAAACGATAGCGCATTCGGCAACTTTTCGCCCCTGTTTTTTGCCGTACGTACATTTAAACGGTAAGGGCGCAGCTCCTTGCTCAGGCCGGCACCAGGCGCACCAGCGTGATTTCCGACGGCGCGCCGAAGCGCTTCGGCGGTCCCCAGTAGCCTGTGCCGCGGCTGGTATAAACCCACATATCGCGTACGCGGTTCAGACCGGCAACAAAAGGCTGCTGCAACGGTACGAATAAATTCCATGGGAAGAACTGGCCGCCGTGGGTGTGGCCCGATAATTGCAAGTCGAAGCCGGCCTTTGCCGCTTCGGGCGCGCTGCGCGGCTGGTGGGCCAGCAGCACCTTCACGCCGACCCCGGGCGGCGCGCCATGGACGGCGCGCTGCGGGTCGCTCTTGTGCTCGGGGTGGAAGTGATGGGCCGTGTAATCGGCCACGCCGGCAATCATGAGGGCGGCATTGCCGCGCCGGCGCACCACGTGCTCGTTCATGAGCACCGTCAGGCCCAGGCGGCGCACCTCGGCGATCCACTCCAGCGCGCCGGAATAGTATTCGTGGTTGCCGGTGACAAAGAACACGCCGTCGCTCGCCTTCAGGCGCGCCAGCGGTTCGGTATGCATGGCCAGGCGCTGCACGCTGCCATCGACCAGGTCGCCGGTGACGGCGATGGCGTCGGCGCCGAGCTTGTTGACCTTGTTGACGATGGCGTTCAGGTAGGGCCGCTTGATGGTCGGGCCGACGTGGATGTCCGAGATCTGGGCGATGGCGTAGCCGTGCAGCTCGGCCGGCAAGTCCCGGATCGGCACGTCGACCTTCACCACCCGCGCTACCCGCCGCGCGTTGACGTAGCCGACCACGGTCACGGCCAGCGCCACCAGCGGCACGGCCAGTGCACTGCCGTAGCCGATCGCCGGCGTCAACGCGCCGAAAGGCAGCAGCGCCAGCAGGACCAGGTCGCGCAGCAAGGTAATCACCAGCAGCGACGAGAACAGACCCATCGACAGCAAGCCTAGCCAGGCAACCAGGTTCGACCAGCGCCGCCGGCGCAGCGAGGACGACATCAGGCCGACCGGCACCAGCGCGCCGAGCAGGCCCAGCAGGACGACGGAGAAGGCATTGCCGGCCAGGCCCAGCCCGAGATCGGGCAGCAGGCGCATGCCGATATAGACAAGCAGCAAGACCAGCAGGGAGAGGACGACGACGAAGCTACGGCTCGGGCGCATGGTGATGATCGAATGACGGTGGTTGTTCCTAGATGGGGCGCCTGCCGCTGCTTGCAAGGCGGAATGTTACCGGCTGAGAAGCAGTTGTAAAAAACTGTATTAACGAAAGGCACAATCCGGCGTC
Source organism: Massilia oculi (assembly GCF_003143515.1). Classification (NCBI taxonomy): domain Bacteria; kingdom Pseudomonadati; phylum Pseudomonadota; class Betaproteobacteria; order Burkholderiales; family Oxalobacteraceae; genus Massilia; species Massilia oculi. The sequence continues at coordinate 553,085 of NZ_CP029343.1, forward strand.
GGGAATATAGTACGTCCATACCCGGTGTCGCAGTCATCATCCCGATCTCCGCCAGGGTAAAAGGAAAGACCATGTTGAAATCGACAACCCTTGGTGCTGTGCTGCTGGCCGCTGTCGCGGTATCGCCGGCGGCAATGGCCGGTGATCGTGGTACGAACACGGCCGTTGGCGCGGTGCTCGGCGCCGTCGTCGGCCACACGGTCGGCGGCACCGGCGGCGCCGTCGCCGGCGGCGTGATCGGCGCGGCGGTGGGCAACTCCATCAAGACCCGCGACGACCGCCGTCATTACGGCCACCACAATGGCTACAACAACGGCTACAACAACGGCTACTACCAGTCGCAACCGGTGTACGTGCAGCCGCGCCCCGTGTATGTGCAACCGCGTCCGGTCTACGTGCAGCCACGCCCGGTGTATGTGGAATCCCGTCCGGTCTATGTCCAGCCCCGTCCGGTGTACGTGCAACCGCGCCCGGTCTACATCGACAATCGCGGCCGCGGCTGGGACCGGCATGATCGCCATGACCGTCGGGATCGCCACGACCGCTGGGATCGCGACGACCGCCGAGGTCATCACTACGGCCACGGCCGCTGATCCACGCCGATCCAATGAGCCGCGCACCGCGCGGCTTTTTTTCGTCTCCCCTCCGCTAGTTCCCCACATCGGCGCCATGCGCCAGGTTCGGGGACACCATGTACGAAGCAGGCACCGTCGTTTCGCTGGCCGGCGGCCAGTATCGCTTGCGCGAGGCGCTGGCCGGATCGGCCTATGGCGTCGTGTGGCGCGCCGACAGCCTGCAGGCCAACGGTTGCGTGGCCCTCAAGCTGGTCAACCTGGAACAGATGGAACGCGCCCCAACCGGCCTGCGCGCACGCTGGCTGGCCAGCGCCAGCACCGAGATCGCCTTCCTGCGCGGCCTGGCGCCGTGGGATGGCCGCCACATCGTGCGCCTGCTCGACAGCGGCGAGCACGCCGGCATGCCGGCGATGGCGCTCGAGCTGCTCGACGGCGACCTGGCCGGCCACCTGACCCGCGAGATGGCGCTGGGGCGCACGATCGCCCCTGCCCGCGCGCTGGCCTGGATCGGCCAGGTCAGCCAGGCGCTGGCCAAGGTGCACGCCAGCGGCTGGCGCTATCTCGACCTCAAACCGGGCAACCTGCTGCTGGACGGCGCGAACGACAGCGTCAAGCTGGCCGATTTCGGCACCAACCGCCGCCTCGACGACCTGCGCGCGCACACCTATGCCGGCACCGCCAACTGGCAAGCCCCGGAACAGTTCTTCCCCGACGCCAACGGCTACGCCACCGAGGCGCGCACCGATTATTTCGCCCTTGGCGCCCTGCTCTACTACCTGGTCTGCGGGCGCCTGCTGCGCTACAGCAGCGCCTGCGGCCAGGCCTGGCAGGCGCACGGGCGCGACGCGGCGGCCAGCCTGCTGGCCGAGCGCCAGGCCCGGCCAGCTGTACTACAACCGGACGAAGCGGCGCTGTTCGCCAGCCGACTGGGCCCGGCCGCCGCGCCCGGCCTTGCGCTGCTGCGCGCGCTGGTGGCCGAGCGTCCCGCCGATCGTCCGAGCCATGCGCTGGACATCAGCCGCGGCCTGGCGGACATCGTCTCCGCCCTGAATGCCGAACCGCTGCGGAGCGCGGCATGAGGCGCCTATCCCTCGGCGCCACCCTGGCCGCGACCCTGCTCGCGCTGCTGTGCGCCGTGCAGCTGCTGGCCTTGATGAGGGCGCCGGCCGCCTGGACGCCGGCCGGGATCGCAGTGACCCTCGCCCCCGGAGAATCGGCCATGCTGGGCCGCCAGGAACTGGGCGCGCCGCGCGCGGCGCCGCGCCAGGTGGTGCTGCGCCGCGACCGTGACGGCGACTGGCTGCTGCGCAACGCCGAACCGCAGCAAGCCGTCGTGCTGCGCCGGGGCGATGCGCGCCAGCGCAGCAGCGACCTGCCGCTCGCGGCCGGCCAGCGCATCCAGGCCGGCGCGCGGCGATTGCAGGTGGTCTCCGCCGAAGCGGGACGCGTCACCCTGCACGATGGCGAGCAGACCTGGACCTACGACGGCGCCACCGTGCTGCGCGACGGCCAGCCCCAGCCGGCCTGTCCCGACGCCGGCCTGTCGGCGCGCGCGGTAGCGGCCTGGAACCGCTGGCTGCCGCAAGGAGCGAGCCTGGCCCGTCCCCTGAGCCTCGGCGGTCTGCTCTACTGCGGCAACCGCATCGCCGCCGCCGCGATCGAACCCGGCGACGCCCTGCTGCTGCGCCAGGAGGACGGTCGCATCGCCCTGTCGGCGCGCGGCGCCCAGCCGGTGCTGGTCTCGCAGGGCGCCGGCTGGATCGACGCCGCCCAGCGCGAGCTGCCGCTGGCGGACGTGGACGGCTTCGCCGTCGGCCGCACCCTGTTCACCATCGCGCGGGATGGCGCTACCTTGCTCCTGTCGCCGTCGCGCCAGGTCGCGCTGTCGGCGTCGCCCGCGAATCAGTTGCCGGCCACGGTGAGCTGGCGCTGGGAGCAACGCGACCATCTCGCCCTGCCCGCGCCGCCGTCGCTGGCCTGGGCCGCCGCCTGCCTCGTCCTGATGATGGGACTCGCCTGCATCGCGCCATCGCTGCGCCAGCGCAGGGGATATTCGGCGCTCGTGCGCCCCTTCGCAGCAAGCCTGCTGGCCGCCAGCGCCATGCTGTTGCTGGTGACCCAGCGCACCGTCGGCGCACCCGGCGCTGCCATCTCCCTGCTGCTGGCATGGGCCACGCTCTGGCTCACCCTGCTGTATCCGCGCCGCGCCTCGCTGCTGGCATCCAGCGCCGTGCTGCTGCTCGGCGCCGGCCTGCTGGTGCAGCTCGAGATGGGGCTGGGGGCGAGCGACACGGCCTGGCTGCGCCACTTCCAGAACACGACCGCGCTGCTGGGGCTTGGCCTGCCCGGCGCCCTGCTGTTGCTGTCGTGTTTCGCCCGCGGCGCCGTGTCGCGCCCGGTCACCGAACGCGTGCTGCTGGTATGCGCCGCGCTCGCGCTGGGCGGCTTGCTGCTGCAGGTGTGCTTCGGCGGCGAAACCGGCGTGTTCGACATCCAGCCCTTCGAATTCGCCAAGTTCGCCCTGGCCGCGTTGAGCGCCCACTGCCTGGCGCTGGCCGCCGGCGGGGCCGCGCACGAGCGGCGCGACTGGCGCTTCTGGCTGCGGATGGCTGCGCCGGTGCTGCTGTTCGTGTTCCTGCTCGCCGCGGCCCTGGTGCGGGTCGACGATTATTCTCCGCTGCTGCTGCTGCTGGTCTGGAGCGGCGCCATGCTGCTGGCCTGGTGCGCGAGTCACGGGCGGCGCGCGGCGCTGGCCTCGGTCCTCGTGGCCGCAGCCCTGCTGGCGGCGGGCGGCGTGACGATGCGCGCCGGCGGCGACCTGCTCGGCGCCTTCGGCTTCTATCCCGAGCGCTTCCAGGTCTGGAGCGAGCCGGCCATTCACCCTCACACCGGCCAGCAGATGCTGCAGGGCAGCCGCGCCATCGTGCAGGGCGGCTGGCTGGGCGCCGACCAGTTGCTCGGCCTGGCGGCGCTGGGCGGCGCGGCCGGCGAGGCCCTGTCCATTCCCGCGATCCAGGACGACTTCGCCCCCTCCTTCCTGCTGCACCGCCATGGGCTGGCGGCGGGCCTGGCCTTGTGGAGCCTGCAAGCGCTGTTCCTGGCGGCGCTGCTGCGCGCCGCCGCCGGCGCCTGGCGCTGCTCGAACGAGGCCAAGGACTTCCGGCGCGCCTGGAGCGGCCGCTTCCAGTGCTTCGCCCTGTGCGGCGGCGCGGCCTTCGTCGCCGGCCACCTGCTGCTGTCGTGGGGCACCAACCTCGCCATGTTCCCGATCATGGGCCAGCCCATGAGCTTCCTGTCCGCGGGCGGCTCGCACCTGCTGTTTTTCATCTGCCCCCTGCTAGCGTTCGGCATGGCGAGCACCCAATTCAACGAGGAGAGTCAATCATGCCGGTCTATGTCCAACACGAAGTCCTAGGCAAGGTCCAGGATGTGTTCAACGCCGACGCCCTGTGGCAGGCGCCTGGCCTCGCGCTGTTCTCGCGCCGTCCGCTGCTGCGCGACCTGCTCGAGCGCTCGCCGCGCGAGCAGCGCGGCCGCGCGGCCACCCGCTGCTTCTCGCACGTAACCCTGGTGCTGCCGCAGGACGAGGTCGACGACGACCGTCACCTGACCCGCGGCGCGCGCGTGCGCGACCTGGCGCAATCGCTGGCCGCCCTGCACCAGAAAGATTTCGGCGACCTGCTCGGCGGCGACGAAGTACGCTACCACGTGCTGGGCAGCGACGACCTCGATCCGGGCGAAGTGCAGGTCAAGTTCGGCCACGCCGTCTACCTGCCGGCGCCGGGCGAGCAAGTCCAGTACACGGTGACCGCCTCGCGCGACAGCGCGATCTGGCAGCCGGTCTGCGCCATCTATCCGAACCAGCGCCTGACCCTGGTCGGCCTGGACGGCGCCAACGCCACCTTCGCGGTGCCCGGCTGGCCGTTCGGCCCGGAAGGCGGGCTGCTGCTGGTAAACGACGGCGCAGGCGCCCCGCTCGAACTGCAGGTGCGTCCGAAGGACAGTTTCGAATGCCGCTTCGATGCCGCCAACGGCTACTACGTCCTGCGCGGCAAGGGCGCCAGCGCCCAGCGCCTGCTCCTGAAAATCAGCCGCGTCGGCGCCAGCGCGGGCGCCGCCGTCCGTCCGCAGCCTGCGCCGACGTCCAGCGCCGCACCCGCCACACCAAGCGCGCAGCCTCAGCGCAGCCCGGCGGTATGGAAGTCGCGCACCACCACGCCGCTGGCCGCCGACATGACCGCGATGCCGCTGGCCGCTCCGAGCCCGGCGACTAAACCGACGCCAACGACCGAGCTCGATGCGACCTACGCCCCGGTTGCGCGCCACCGCATCACACTGGCCGCGCTGGCCCTGCCGCGCCTGAGCCGCTACCGTGAGACCGGCGCCCAGGAACTCGAGGTCGGCCTGAACGCCCAGCTGCTGCCCGGTGCGCCGGGCAAGGACAGCGTCATCCGCTTCGCGGTCGACGATGCCGACGAGCTGCACGCAATCACTCCGGCCGGCCGCCAGCGCATCGCCGCGCCGTCGCAGTTCGCGCCGCTCGACAACGCCAGCATCCGCCTGCTTGCGGTCCAGCAGCAGCTGGCCGAGCGCTACCGCGCGCTGCTGGTGCTGCCGGAAGGCCCGTCGCAGCCTGCGGCAGCGGGCACGCGCCTGACCTTCGGGCGCGGCATGCCGTCGCTGGGCGCGCTGCGCGTGCTCGACACGCCGCAATTCGTGCGTCAGGGTGACGGCGCCCCGGCCGCCAGCGCCGACCGTCTTGGCCTGTCGCGCAACGCCTTCAGCTGGGAAGCCTCCAGCGAAGGCCTGCGTATCGCGCGCCTGTCGCCTACCCAGGCGCTGTACCACCTCGACGAGCATTTGGCCCTGGTGGCCCAGATCGAGAGCGCGACCCAGGATCAACCCTATGTGATCCCGCCTGGCCATCACCTGGTGGCCGGACACTACGTGCTGCGTTTCGACGCTTGACGACGATGGTCACCTGGACTCACGCGGCCGCCTACGCGGTGGCTTTGGTGCTGACCTTGTGTGCCTGCGCCTGGCTCACGCCGCGCGCCTGGTGGCGGCGGCCGAATGCGCGCGCGCTCGGCGTGCTCGGAGTCGGGACCGCGGTTGGCGGGACGCTGTTGCTGGCCGTGTCCGGGACTTCGGCGCCGGCCCTGGAGCCGGTGCAGTCGGCACAGGCGCGGGAGGTGGCAGGCATCGATCTGCCGGTCGCCGGTGCCCGCTACCGCGTGCACGATGCGCTCAACCTGCGTGTGGCGGGCGGCGTCGGCGCTGAACGGCTGCTGGTGGTGCCGGCCGGCGCGCGGGTGGAAGCGACCGGCTTGCGCGAAGGCGACTGGTGGCAGGTGCGTGCGACGGTCGATGGCAAGGCGGTCGAGGGCTGGGCCAGCAGCCTGTGGCTGCGGCGGGCAGGCGAAGGACCCGGTGTCTGAATGGGAGATCGAGCCTCGGGGATCAGTCACTACCGCCCAGCATGACGAAATTCTCCAGCTCTCGACGCCCCAGCTCCGCAGAGAGCAGCTCAAGTTCTCTTACCAGCACGGCGAGTTTCGCTGATTTGCGCGTAATTTCCGCGTGAACGCTCGTATCGACGTTACTCGTCGATACATGGATTCGAATATCGTCTGATAACCGTTTCGCCGAATCCGAGAGTGCGCGGAAATGTTGGTCCATCGCCGCATGGACGCTGGCATCATGCTGCGCCTTCGCCCGGTTGGTGATAGCTGCACTGGCCAGTGCGCCGGCAAACGCGCCCGCGACCAGCTGAAGTAACGTCGCTCTGTGATCCAGATGCGCTGTGGCGCTGCGTATCTTCGTGGCCGATTCGGTCAGCTGACCCGATTGGCGCCTCCATTCTTGGATTCTTTGCCTGTCGGCCGGGAGAACATCCTTCGACTTGGCGCGCGCGGCGCTTTCCAAATTTTCGATCTTCTGGTCCAGGGAACGAGCAGAGTTTTCCATCTTGACGATTGAGGCATTCCGGGAATTGTTCGCCAGGCTGAAGCCGTAGCCGATCACAATCATCACGAGCGCGGCAATAAAGAACCGCCCGGGGCGACTGTGCGATTTGGCACCACTGGCCAGATAAGCCGTCAGCGCAAACGTCGTCACGAACGAGAAAACCAGAATCAACTGGCCTGTGAACATAGAACTCCTTATTTCCTGTTGACGAAGCGATGCTAATCGCGCGCGGTGCGCCAGACTTGCTGCTTGGCCGGCGTTTCATGCGTCGGACAGTTGGTGAAGCGCTGCCGGCCATGCATCTCGATCATCTCGACATTGGTCGTCGGCGCCCTGTCGGTGACACAGTAGGTACCCCTCCCGGTGATCACCCGCGTGCGTCGCGCGCCGTCGCCAGTATTGTTCACCAGTTCCTCGACCTTGGGCGCTTCCCACAGACGCGGCGCCGCAATGGCGCGGGCCTGCTCCATGCCCTCTCGCATGCGGATCTGCGGGCTATCCGGCGGCAGGACGATCACGGGCTTGTTTTCCTTGCGCAGGGCGCGGTCGATCTCTCCGACGCTGCGCCGCGCATTGGCGAGGATGTCCACGGCGGCTGGCGACCGGGCGGGCTGCTCGTCCGCAGCCGTCGGTGCCGGCGCTGCCGATGGCGCTTCCTGCACTGGCGACACCGGGGCGGCAATGGTGCGGGTTGCCCGCGCTGGAGCAGCATCCAATGCGGGCCGCACTTCCTTCACCGGTTCAGGCGCAGCTGGTTCGACGCGCGGCGCCGGCGTCGGCGTCGGCAGGGTCAACCATTGCATCGCTTCGTCGCTACCTTCTTGCGGCATCGACGGCAATCCCCCGGCCATCTGCCAGGCCAGAATCAGCGCCAGGTGGACCGCCAGCGTGACGCCAACACCGGCAAGGCGCTCATTGCGCGTGCCGGCAGTCGGCGGTAATGGATAGGAGAGGCTGGTCATCGACCAGCAGTATAGCGAGCCGGCCAGCGCGTACGCTCACCAATTCTATCCGGCGCCCAGGATCGTCCGGACCGTGGCCAGGTGCACCGGCACCGACATCACCTCGAGCAGCAGTTCGCGCAGGCCGTCCCAGACGATCTGCACGCCAAGGCACAGCAGGATGAAGGCGGTCAGGCGCAGGAAGACGGCGGTCCCGGCCTCGCCGATCAGCCGCAGCAAATGTTCGCCGTAACGAAACGCGAGATAGATCAGCACACCGATGACCGCCAGCGCCATCAAGGCGCCGCCCATGCGCGCCAGCGAGAACACGATCTGCACGTCGTGCAGCGCGACGCCCACCGTGATCGCCACCGCGATCGAGGCCGGGCCGCAGCTGATCGGGAAGGTCAATGGATAAAAGGCCTGCCGGTGGGCGTGGTCCGGTGTGTAGGCCTCGGCCAGCGCGGTCCGGCTGTCCAGCGAGGAAGGCGTCGCTCCCAGCAGGCGCCAGGCCACCGAGGCGAGAATGAGCCCCCCGCCGACCCGCACGATGGGCAGCGAGATGCCGAAGAAGTCGAGCACATAAGAGCCGATGAGCATCGACCCCGTCATCAGCCAGAACATATTGCGCGCGATGCGGCGCGCCAGCAGCGTGCGGGTTGCGGGCGATGCGCCCTCGGTCATGCTCAGGAAGATCGGTGCGGTGGCGGCCGGATTCAGGATCGGCAGCATGGTGACCAATACAAACAAGAAACTTCTGGCTGCTGCCAGCAACAATTCTATCGTCATGAAAATAGCAGGGGATATTGCGGCGAACGTTAGACGCTCGCCGCATGCGGACCGGCACGCGTGTCCAACATACCCTAACCGATCACCAGGCACAAGCTGCACACCGCTGAGACCAAGAATTGTTTTCAACATAATGGATTCGCGCACTCAGCGTTATGTTGTCATCAACACTTCATCATCGATACGTAAGCTGGCCGGCGCTGTACGTGTTTCTTTGCCATCCATCCAACCGACCGGATCAATCCAATGCAACCACACGACTTTGCCCCGCTCATCATGCAGGTGCGCCCATGAGCCGTCGCGACTTTCTCCGCACGGTGGCGCAGACGGGCGGCGCCAGCGCAGTGCTGGCCACCTTCCCTCCCGCCATCCAGCGCGCCCTCGCCCTGCCCGCCAACCAGCGCACCCGCAGCCTGCAGGACGTCGAGCACATCGTCGTGCTGACGCAGGAAAACCGCAGCTTCGACCATTATTTCGGCACCATGGAAGGCGTGCGCGGCTTCGGGGATCCGTTCCCAATCCCCGTCGTCGACCGGCAAAACCTTTTCAGCCGCAAGTCGGTCTTCGTCCAGAAAAGCGTCGGCGGCGCGCCGGTGCCCGGCCGGCCCGACTGGCCGCAAAGCCGCGCCATCGCGCCATTCCGGCTCAACACGGTGCAGGACTTTCCCGTCATCCGGGTGGCTGGCACGCCGCACGCCTGGCTCGACGCGCAACTGGCCTGGGACAGTGGACGCATGAACGACTGGTGCGCGGCCAAGCAGAATCACTCGATGGGCTATTACGCCGAGGCCGACCTGCCGTTCCAGTTCGCGCTGGCGCGCGCCTTCACGATCTGCGACCACTATCATTGCGCCACGCAGACCGGCACCAATACCAACCGCCTGTTCCTGTTTACCGGCCATAACGATCCGCTGGCCGTGGCGGGCGGCCCGTCGACCGACAACAGCCGCGACAACTTCAACCAGGACCCGTCCACCGACTATCGCTGGATTACCTATCCCGAACGCCTGCAGGCCGCCGGCATCAGCTGGCAGGTGTACCAGAACATGGCGGACAACTTTACCGACAATCCGCTGGCCGGATTCCGCAGCTTCCGCAACGCCTGGTACGGGCGCCCCGGCGCTTCACAGGCGCTGCGCGAGCGCGGCATCAGCACGCGCGACCTCGACCTGCTCAAGGCCGACGTGCTGGCCAACCGCCTGCCGCAGGTGAGCTGGATCGTGGCCACCGCGGAAGGATCCGAACACCCCGGCCCGTCCAGCCCCGCCTCCGGCGCCGACTATATCGCGCGCGTGCTGGACGCGCTGACGGCCAATCCCGAGAGCTGGAGCAAGACGGTGTTCCTCGTCAACTTCGACGAGAACGACGGCTTCTTCGACCACATGCCGCCTCCCTCGGTCCCGGCCTACACGGCCTATAGCGCCGACCCGGCCCAGGCGCGCCTGGCCGGCGCGTCGACAGTCGACACGCTTGGTGAATACCACCATGTGCTGAACGGCGCCGATCCACGCACGCTGCACCGCCCTTACGGGTTCGGGCCGCGCGTGCCGATGTACGTCATCTCGCCCTGGTCCAAGGGTGGCTGGGTGAATTCCCAGGTCTTTGACCATTCGTCCGTGGTGCGATTCATCGAGGCCCGCTTCGGCGTGCGCGAGCCGCTCATCAGCCCATGGCGGCGCGCGGTGAGCGGCGACCTGCTCTCGTGTTTCGATTTCGTGAACCCGCCCGACAGCGGATTCGGGCAGTTGCTGCCCGAAACGGCGGCCCGGCGCGCAATGGCCCTGGCCCTGCCCAACACCAAGGTGCCGGCCATGCCGGCCACACTGGCCGCGCCGGTGCAGGCAGCCGGGGTGCGTCCGGCGCGCGCCTTGCCGTACGAACTCCAGGTGCAGGCGCAAGCGCTGGCCGGCCAGGTCGAACTCACCTTCGACAACGCCGGCGAAGCCGGTGCGGTATTCCATGTCTACGACCGCCTGGCGCTGGACCAGGTTCCGCGCCGCTACACCGTCGAGGCGGGCAAGCAGCTGAAGGGCCGCTGGGGCGCCGCTTCGCTCTACGATCTCTGGATTCTGGGGCCGAACGGCTTCCACCGTCACGTCGCGGGAGATGTTCGCCGCGGCAGCAATGCGGCCGGGCCCGAACTGATCCTGCGCGCCGACCGCAAGGCGGGTGACCTGGTCATCGAGCTGGTCAACGACGGCGCGCAGCCATGCACCTTCGTCCTGACCGCCAACAAGTATTACAACGCCAGGCCGGTCGAGGTGCGTGTCGTGGCGCGTTCGCGCAGCAGCCTCAGGCTGCCGCTGGCGGCAAGCCACCACTGGTACGACTACAGCCTTCGCGTGAACGGCTTGCCCGGCTGGTTCCGGCGCTTCGCCGGCCACCTGGAGAACGGACTACCGTCGATCAGCGACCCCGCAATGCACGGGCCGGCAAGGCTCGACCAGTATCGTGTCAATTGAACCTCACAAGGAGTCTTCCATGATGCAGCGATTTCTCGTTGGCGCGGCCTTGCTCGCCGCGGTGTGCAGCGCCCAGGCGGCAGTGGTCTATGGCGATAACCTGGTCGTCAACGGCGATGCCGAGGCCGGCCTGGTCGGATGGACCGGGTATCCCGGCTACGATATGTTCCAGTCCGTGAACTACGGCAGCAACTGGGTCTTGCCGACCCAGCCCGGCCCCGGCGATCGAGGCGCCCGGATGTTCAGCGGCCTCGGCCAATACGCCGTCGGCTATCAGACGCTGGACTTCGGCACGACGACCTCGCAGCGGATGTCGTACTCCCTGAGCGGATGGCTCGGCGGCTGGAGCAACCAGGGCGATAACGCGTTGTTCTACGTGCAGTTCCTCGACGAACTGGGCAACGAGGTCGGAAGTTCGGCGATCGGCCCCGTGACGCCGGGAGACCGCGACAACCAGACCGGCCTGTTCTACCGCGAGTCCGAGGGCTTCCTGCCGGAGGGCACCCGCTCCCTGTCGTTCTGGTTGTCGATGGAACGCCTGGTCTCCGGCGACAACGACGGCTATGCGGACAACCTTTCCTTCATCCTGCACGCGCCTGGCGGCGAGGTGCCGGAGCCCGGCATGGCCTCGTTATTCGTGCTCGGCGGCGGCATCCTGGGCTGGGCGCGGCGCCGGCCGAAACCGGCGCGCTGACGCTGCTGTCGACGTCCATGGTGTGCAGGCGGGCGGTGCGCGCTAGCCGTGGCCGTCGTCCGCCCACCCCAGCCGCATCGGATTGAAATACAGCCCCTTCACGCACTGCGTCGGCGCCACCCGCACGAAGCCGAACGCCTCATACGCTGGCACCGCATGGTTCGACGCATTGACCGTGAAATTACCGTCGCCGCCGCGCGCGATCGCCGCCGCCCGCGCCACGTTCCACAAGCGCCGCGCCAGCCCCCGCCCCTGCCAGCGCTTGCCGACGAACAGGTGAAACAGATGGCTGTTGTCGCGGATCGCGATGAAGCCGGCGAGCTGCCCCTCATCCAGCGCCACGTGATACACATGCCCCAGCGCCAGGTATTTGCGCACACCGGTCTGGTCGTTCTCGGCCAGGAAGGTCGCGGCGCCCTCGTGCGTCGATTCGTGCACGATGAACTCCAGCGCCAGCTCGCGCAACTGGGCCGCGATGGCGGGAACGAGCAGTGGAATATCGGTGTCGACCAGCGGTCTGATGTCCATGACATGGTTTGACAGTGTTGCGTGGAGAGTAAACATACCACAGCGTTGATTTTCCATAATGCAATTTTATTGACGAGCGAGCGGACCCCGTCCTACCATGGTTCGACCATGCCGAAAGCCAGCTTACTCGCCTTGTTCTCCCCTGCCGCCGGCACGGTTCCCAGACGCCGCAAGGTGCCCCTGACGCAGCCGCTGCGCCATGCCCGCTACCGCCGCATCTGGCTCGCCAACCTGGTATCGAATCTCGGTACCTGGGTCCAGACCTTCGCCGCGGCCTGGCTGGTCGCCTCGCTGTCGCAATCGGCCTCTATCACCTCGCTGGTGCAGACCGCCACCTATCTGCCGGTCTTCCTGTTCGCGCTGCTCGCCGGGGTGCTGGCCGACGCCGTGCACCGGCCCAAGTTCCTGTTCTTCTGCAATCTGTTCAATGCCGTATGCGCCGGCGCGATGGCCGTGCTGGTCTGGAGCGGCAAGGTATCCAGCGGCCCGGTGCTGGCGATCACGTTTTGCCTGGGCATCGGCACCGCCTTCATCTGGCCGGCCTGGCAGGCGGCCCTGGCCAGCCTGGTTGAACCCGACGAAGTCGAAGCCGCCGCCACGCTCAACAACCTGTCGTACAACCTGTCCGCCATCCTCGGCCCGGCGCTGGGCGGCCTGCTGTTCGGCTGGATCGGGCCAGGCGCCCTGTTCCTGGCCAACGCCGTCTCCTTCATCGGACTGCTCGGGGTCTACTGGCACTGGTGGCGCGAGGGCGAACCGCAGCCGGGCACGCGCGAAACGTTCGGCGCGCGCCTGCGCCTGGGCTTCGCCACCGCCTTCGCTTGCCCGCGCTACCGCCGCATCCTGCGCAATGTGTGTTCGGTCTTCTTCGCCACCATCGCCTTCGCCAGCCTGCTGCCGGTCTTCGTGCGCGACGTGCTGCACCTGCGCGCCGGCGTGTATGGCACCCTGATGGGCTGCCTGGGCGGTGGTGCGGTGGCTGCCGCCTTCTTCCTGCCGCAGGTGCGGTCACGGGTCGACCGCACCGGGCTGCTGGCCGGCGCGCTGCTGGTGTATGGCGCGATGCTTCTGGCCATGCCGCATACCCGCTCGCTGGCCCTGCTCGCGCCCATGATCGTATGCGGCGGCATGGCCTGGTCCACCACCGTCTCGACCCTCAACGCGGCGGCCCAGTTGTCGTTCCCTGCCGAAGTGCGCGCGCGCACCTTGTCGATCTACCTGTTCGTGATGTCAGGCGGCTATGCGGCCGGCAGCGTGCTGTGGGGACTGGTCGCCGACGCCTGGGGCGTGCGCGCCGCGTTAGCCGCCGCAGGCGCCTGTGTGGTGCTCAACGCCCTGGTCTTGCTGACGGGTGGCCGGAAACACCCCATCTAATCGTGTCTTTCATCCGTCACGCGAGCGTGTAAAGTGGCGCCATCATCCTGAACATTTTGCCAATGCCAGTCACGCTCGCCGATTTCCGTTTCGCTCCCTGCTTCGACGTCGCGGTCGCGAGCCGCGTCGGTTGCGGCCCGTCCACCCGCGCCGAGAACCAGGACAATTTCGTCGTCATCGATTTCGACGGCCGCGCCTGCCGCCTGCAGGACCAGCAGCCCTTCCCTGTCACTGTGGACGGCTGGCCGGCCGGGCATGGCCGGCTGGCGGTGCTGGACGGCATGGGCGGCCATGGCCATGGCCGCGAAGCGGCCGAAGCGCTTGCGGCGGCCTTGCTGGCGATGCCGGCCTGCGCCACATTGGAAGAACTGAGCGGGCGGCTGGACGCGATCCACGCCGGCCTGCAGGCGCGCTTCGCCCACGGCGCCAGCGGCGCCGGGCGGCCCGGCACCACGCTGACCCTGCTCGAATTGCCGGCGAGCGGCGCGCCGCTGCTGTACCACGTGGGCGATTCGCGCCTGTATGAACTCGATGCGGCGCACGCCACGTCCCTCACAGTCGACCACGTGCCGGCCACCGTGGCCGCCCTCGCCGGCCGCCTCGACGAAGCCCACTGGTGGCGCCAGGTGCACGGACGCCATGCGCCGCAGATCGCCCAGGCTTTCATCCTTGGCAACGCCTTCGCCGATCCGACGCGCCTGTCCGATCCGCTGTTCGCCCTGAGCCCGGATAACCTGCCCTGCTGGCTCGCCCACCTGGCCGACCGCCGCGCGCTACCCCTGCGGCCCGGCGCGGCCTACCTGCTGGCCACCGACGGCTTCTGGTCCTGCGCCCAGCCGGACGGTTTCGTCGCCGGCTGGCCGGCCCAGATGCAGGGCGATCCGGATGCGGTGACCCTGGTCGAGCGCCTGTTTGGCCTGCTGGAAAACGATCCGCCGGCCGGACTGCAGCCCGACAACCTGACCGCCCTGGTCGTGCGCCCACTGGCCCGCCACGCGGACGAAACCGTCCTGCCGGTGGAAGCCCCGGCCAAAGCCACCAACTGATCTAATGCTTTTAGAAAATAATGTTGTTAATCAACGAACTTGGTGCGCCGTGCGGTTCAAAAACAGCGTAAGCTTGCAATATTGATTTCGACCATTACTTGACTTGTCGCCCTGACATGAACCGCTGCCGCAATCCCGAGCATCCGCACTGCACCGTCTGGGTCCTGCCCGGCGACGCCCTGTGCGCGCACGGGCATGCCCAGCCCGAGGTCCAGGCCGCGCTGCAGCCTTCCCCGCCGCCGGCAGCCACCGCGCCGGCCGTCGGCCTGCCGTCGAGTTTCGACGCCATCACCGCCCTGCGCAGCCGGCGCCCGACCGACATCGGGCCGGCGCCGACGCTCCCCCGGACCAACCTGCAACGCCCCCAGCTGCACATCAGCGGTTTCGACCCGCGCGCCGCCGGCGGCCGCCAGGCGATCCGACTCGAGCTGCGCGGCATGCCGATGGATTGCGCGCCCGAGGTGCGCATGCTGGTGCGCTCGGCGCTGCGCCTGCACGGCGGCGAAAGCTATGCGTTCCAGCGCACCTCGCGCGGCGACTGGCGCCCCCTGTTCCTCGAGTTTTCCTCGCGCGGCCTGGAACACGGCCAGTACCGCATCGAGATCGAGCTGCACAGCCATCATCGCCAGGCCCCGGAATCGAATCGCACCTGGACCTGCTCGCCCGTCATCCTGGTGCCGCGCCAGGACGCCAGCCTGGGCGAGATCCACCAGACCTTCCTCGCCACCCACAAGAACGTGCGCGTGACGGCCGACGACGCCGGCATCGCCCGCATGAATGCCACCGGCGGCGCTCTCGGCGGCGGACGGATCGATATCGACGTCAATGCCCGCAATGCCTCGATCGCCCAGCTGAACCTGGACGGCGGCGGCGGCAGGATCGACCTCGGCATGTCGACCATCGCCTGGGACGAAGACCTGATCGAGATCGACATCCCGGTCGAGGCCGCGCAGCATCCCTGTCCCGTGACTGGCGCCTGCCTGGTGCACGCCGAGGCCGACTCGGCCACCCAGCGCCACGTGCGCCTGTTCGCGCTCGACGAGTGCGTGCTGGGCCGCTTCGAGAGCATCGCGCCCGAGGCCGACCTGCTGCTGGCCCACCACGGCGAAACCGGCGCCGAGATTGGCGGCCTGACCCGCCGACTGTCGGGACGACACGCCGTCATCCGCCGCAGCCGGCATGGCTTCGAGATCGAGGACGTGTCGCGCTATGGCCTGCTGCTGGACGGCGTCTGGCCCGGCAAGCACATGCCGGTGCAGCTGCGGCTCGGCATGCGGATCGAATTGACGGCCAGCATCAAGGGCATCGTCACGCTCGAGGTGACGGCCCTGATGGCGCACGCGGTCGTGCTGCACCGCCTCGACGCCGGCGCGCGCGCCGAATGCTTCTACCTGATGGCGCCGGACTGCCTGCCCGCTCCCAACCGGCCCCAGCAAGCGTCCAGCATGCCGCGCGCCGCGGCGCTGCCGATGCTGTTCCATCGCGACGGCGGCTTCTGGCAGCGCGACCGCGACAGTGGCCGCGAGACCCCGCTGGCGCCGCAGGCCCGGCTGGACCGCCTGCAGCAGGCGGGCCTGGGCATGGCGGCGCGCTTCGTGGCGCAGGCTTATCCAGAGGCGCATGGCGGCCACCGCGGCGGCGGCGAACGCCACCACCACGCTCTCACGATCGCACTCGACGCCTGACGCCGCCTGTCAGGCGAGCGCTCAGCCGTGCGGCGGGATCAGGATCAGGAAGACCAGCGCCGCGCCGGCCAATAGTGCGGCCTGCAGGGCGAACACGATCGCCGGTGCCCGCAGATGTTCAGGAATCTTCATGGTTCACCTCCCGTATGCAATGAGCCCACGTTGGTGAGGCCAGCTTACGCCTGCCCGCAACCCGCCCGCGCCAGTTAGCCGCGCGGCAAGTCAGTCGTGGCGCCAGGCCGACGGCAAAGGCGGCAGCGGAATGCGTTCAGTTTCTCCGGGCAGCGCGACGAAGCGGTCCGCTTCCCAGTTGTGCGCCGCCTGCTCGATGCGCTCACGGCTGGCCGAGACGAAATTCCAGAAGATGAAGCGCTTGCCGTCCAGCGGCGGGCCGCCGATCACGACGAAGCGCGCTCCTGGTCGAAAAGGCCGTGCTTGACTGCACACCGGAGTTACAACTCGCGCACCACCCGAAAGCCGACGATATCGTTCGACAGCACGGCCGAGAAGCCGTTGCGCAGCGCCGAGCGCAGGTAACGCGGGTTGTACAGCCATGAACCGCCGCGCAGGATGCGCCGCACCTGGTCGCCGCCCAGTTCCCAGGCGCTGCCGTCGCCTGGCGCGCCCTCGTAGTTGTCGTGCACCACGTCCTGCACCCATTCCCAGACGTTGCCATGCATATCGTGCAGGCCCCAGGCATTCGGCTGGAAGATGTCGGCCGGCGTGGTGCCGTGCCGGAACTCGCCGCGCGGCCCGCCGTTATAGGTGAAGCTGCCGTCGAAATTGGCGTGCAGGGTCGTAATGGTGTCGCCCACATTGAACGCGGTCCTGCTGCCGGCGCGGCAGGCGTATTCCCATTCGGCCTCGCTCGGCAGGCGGTAGCGCTTGCCCGTGGCCGCGCTCAGCCAGGCCACGTACTGCTGCGCGTCGAACCAGGTCACGCCCACCACCGGATGCATATCGGTCTGCGGGAAACCGGGGGATTCCCAATCGACCTCGCCATGCTGTTCCCAGCCGCTCGCCCGCACGAAGGCGCGCCACTCGCCAACCGTCACCGGATAGCGGCCCATGGCAAAGGGGCGTTCGATGCCGACCCAGTGCTGCGGCGTCTCGCGCGCGATCCAGTTCTTTTGCGAGCCGGCCGCCATCGCGATGCGGCGTTCGTGCTCGGGCGAGCCCATCTCGAAACGGCCGGCCTGGATCAGGACCAGGGCCGGACCGTTGCCGCTGCCGTCGGTGAACGGGTCGTGCAGGATGGCGCCGGGGTCGACGGCCGGCACCGATGGCGCCGGAGCGGTTGGGGCCGGAGCCGCCTGCCCGACCACCCGCGCCGCTTCTTCCTCGCGCGCCTTCTTCTGCTCCGCGAGATACGCGGCGGCGGCCTTGGCCTGGGCAGCCTTGCGTGCCGCTTCTTCCTTGGCCGCCTGCGCCTTCGCCACTTCTTCGTCGCGCTTGGCCAGCAACTGCTGGCGCAGCGAGTCCTTGCGCGCCAGGCGCGCCTCCTCGGCCGCAGCCCGTTCGCGCCGCTGCTGTTCGCGCAACTGGATGCGACGCTGCTCGTCGAGCCGTGCCTGGGCCGCCGCCGCGGCTTCAGCCTCCACCTTGCGGCGTGCAGCCAGCTCGCGCGCTTCCTTCTCTGCTTCGACCCGGCGCGCCGCCTCCTGCGCGGCCAGTTCCTCGGCCGATGGGCCGGCCGCGGCGCGGATCGCGTCCAGCAGCGCATGCACCGTGGCCGGCCGCTGCGCCGGGTCGGATGCGAAGCCGGCGCGCAGCACTTCCCACTGGCGCGCGCCGAGCGTCTCGGGCACCTGTCCCCCGGTGCGCCGGGCAGCACGCCGGTGAGCAGCTGGTGGATCATCACCGCCACCGCGTACACGTCGAGCGTCGGCTCCGGCACCCGGCCTTCGAGCGCCGCCTCGGGCGCGCGGTAGCCGGCGGTGCCGGACGTCGCCGGCGCGTCGAGCGGCGACATGGCGCCGCTGGCGCGGGCGCGCGCGGCGATGCCGAAGTCGAGCAATTTCACTTCGCCCTTGCGGGTGACGAACACATTGCCCGGCTTGATGTCGCGGTGGACCAGGCGGTGCTTGCCCCAGGCGTAGTCGAGGGCATCGGCCACCGGGTCGAGCAGCGCCAGCACGCGGTCCAGGGGCAGGCGCGACTCGCGCGCCAGCACGGCGTCGAGGTCCTCGCCTTCCAGGTACTCCATGATGATGAAGTAGCTGGACGTGGCCGGATCCTGGGCCCATTCGTAGACGCGCACGATGTGCTCGTGCGCCAGACGCCGCGCGCGCGTGGCCTCCTGGATCAGGAGCTTGGCGTGGCTCGCCGCCTGGGTCAGGTGCGGGGGCAGGATCTTGAGCGCCACCTGGGCGCTGTGCCCCAGTTCGGCGTGGGTGGCAAGGTCGGTCGCCTGCCACACCTGGCCCATGCCGCCGTGGGCGATCAGGCGCTCCAGCCGGTAGCGGCGGGTTTGCGGGCCGATTTCCTGGCCGGCCATCAGGCCGATCTCGGTGCCGGGACGCGCCATGGGTACGCCGGGCTCGGGGTAGATTTCCGTGCCGGGCGCCTGAGGTTCGGCCCCGGCGCCGGCGCGCTCGGCCGGCGTATAGGCCGCGTCCAGGATCGCGTTCTTGCGCAGGTCGAACTCCTGACGGCTCAGCAAGCCGTCTTCGTGCAGCGCGCGTAGTTCGCGGATCTTGTCGATGGCAGTCTGCATTGCTATTGAATCACGCCGGCAGCGTCGCTCCGCATGCGGCGCAGAAACGGTCGTCACGTCCGGCAGGGTGGCCGTGGACGCACTGGCGCGCGCTGGCGACGCCAGTAGCCAGCGCTGCCTGCGAGGTCAGCGCCGCCTTGTTCACATCGTTCTGCATGGCCAGCAGGTCGAGCTGGTGGCGCCGGTCCTTGTCGACCTCGTGCTCGCGGCGCGCCTGTTCCGCGGCGACCCGCGCATCGGCCAGCGCCGCGTCGATCTTGCCGACGCCGGCCACGCCGGCCAGCGCCGTCAACTGGTCGCCATCCATCGAGGCATGCACGCGCGTTTTCAGGTAGTCGGCCAGCACGGCCGCATTCGGCGCCTCGCTCAGTGCCAGCTTGGCGGTATCGTCCATCGCGCCCAGGGCTTGTGCGCGCGCCATCGCCAGCCGGGCCAGTTCGAGTTCGTGGGCGCGGTCGGCCGCGCGCGCACCTTCCGCGATGCCGGCGCGGCGCTCGTCGGCCTCCAGGGTGACGTCCTGCATCCGGCGCGCGTGCGTGGCGTCGGCATCGATCGTGCGCAGCAGCTTTTCGTGCTGGGCCTGGGCGTCGGCCCGGCCGGCGCCGCGGCGCACGCTCTCGATGCGCTGGCGCGCCTGTTCGTCTTCCCATTCCTGCGCCCGTTCGGCCTCGCGCCGGCGCGCCTCGTTGGCCAGCTTCAGGGACTGGAACGTCGCCTCGTGCTCGGCGCCCTCGATGTCACGCATTCGCCGCGCTGCTTCTTCTTCGCTTTCGCGCAGCCTTGCCAGCTCGGCGCGCTGGCGGGCCGCGTCCTCGATCTGGCGCGCCTGTTCGATCTTGTTGCGGATCTGCTGTTGCAGCAGCTGCTGGGAGAAGCGCTGCTGGGCCAGCTGGCGCGCCTGGGTGGCCTCTTGCTGGGCGCCCGCGATCTCGGCGCGCATGCGCACGCCGGCCAGCGCCCGCAGGTGCTGCCACTCGGCCGTCTCGTCGGCACGCTGCGCGTTCTTGTGCGCCATCTCGTGGTCGAGTTCGGCCAGCACCTCGGCCGCGCCGTTGGCCAGCGCCTGCTTGCGCGAATCCGCCTCGAGGATGCGCCCATACAGCTCGATCTGGCGCGCCCGCACGCCATGCGCGCGATCGGCGCCCTGCAGGGACAGTTCTGCGCGCGCGATGGCGTCATCCTGGCGCAGCTCGGCGCGGCGCAGCCGCAGCCGCCCTTCTTCTTCGCTGCGCTTGATGCGCTGCCATTCCTCGGCCGTGTACAGCTCGTCCAGCTGGCGGCTGTGAGCCAGTTGCACGTGTTTTTCGTCGGTCGCCAGCCACAGGCTGCCGATGCGGGCCCGGTTGGTGTCGTATTTGTCGTGGCGCAGCTCGAAGGTCTCGACCGCCGTCACCGCCAGGCCGTAACCGGCCAGGAGCGTCCTGAGGCCGCCCTGCAGGCGCTGATCGAGCTGTTCGCGCAGTTCGCCATTGGCCGCCAGCTCGCGAATCGAGCGCGCGCCGATGAACTCCAGCGCGAGCTGGCGCACCGGATGCGACAGCAGTTCGCGCAATTCGCCGGCGCCGATCGTGCCCGGCGTGGTCATGAAATGGCGGGCGAAGGCCGGCACATGCTCGATCCTGACGCTGACCGAGAAACGCAGGGCGATGTCGAGATGTTCGCAGGTGGGGATGTCGGCGAATTCGAACGGCACCGCCAGCGCGCCGGTGCGGGTGACGAGGATCTCGGCGTGCTGGTCGCGCAGCAGGTGGTTCAGGCGGGTGAAGAAGCCTTCGATCTCGTACTCGCCCTGCGGCACCTCGGTGGCTTTATCTCCTTGCAGGATGAAGCCGCGCGCCGTGGCAGGCACGCGCAGCGTCTTGACGAACAGGCCGGATAGTTCGCGCACGCCGAAGAACACGGCCAGCTCGTCGGGACCCGGCACCCAGCGGTTCTCGACCAGCACCGGCTTGTTGCGCGGGGCGCCCAGGATCACGCCGCAGCCGGCGCAATAGCGCGCCTCGGGCGCGTTCCTGCACTCGCAGCGCGGACAACTGGCGCCTTTAACTCCGAACATCTGCAACATATCCGACTCCGTTCTATCCTGTACTTCTCGTCACTTCCGATTACAAACCTGCCGTCCAGCCACTGGATTCTAGCAGGGCCATGCCTCCGGCACGGATCGCTCCCGTGCGTGGGGTGCGATCCGTCAATCCCAGCCCGACGCCCAGTTAGATGATGCCGATCCGCTCGACGCAGGCCAGGCTCGCGCCGCGCGCGCGCAACGCTTCGCGCAATCCCTGCGGCAGGGCGGTTTCCCACTCCTTCGGCAGCAGGATGCGGTCGCCCGGGCCGGCTTCGCGCGCGATCAGCGCGCATTTCGGCGCCAGTGCCTCGACCGCCTCGACCCGTCCCGCATGCCAGGCGCTGGAGCTGCCGGTGGCGATCACCCGGCCACGCGCCAAAAATTCGCGGCCGCGCGCCATGCGGTCGGCCATCACCAGCGCCAGCTGGTAAGAGTCGCCCGAGAAGCGCGGCTCGCCGAAACGCACCGTGGTGCGCCACTGGCCCTGGCCACGGCCGTCGAAGTGGCGCGACCCGGCCAGCACCGCCGCCACCTGCGCCTGGCGCACCGCATCCACGTCCGGCACGCTGACAGGATCGTCTTCGCCGCTCCCGGCCCTGGCCAATGGCCGCACGCTGACCTCGACCCAGCCCAGGCCGTCGTGTTCGCCGCCGCTGTGCATCGGGAACCAGGCGCGCGCGCTGGAGATCGCGGCGGCGGGATCGGGCTGGCCGTTCAGAACGCCCAGGTGCGCCAGGGCGTCGGCGCCGCCCAGCAACACGCCGTCGGGCATCCCTGCCAGCCGACGACCGTCGATCCGGCCCAGGTGCCAGGCATCGGACCAGCCGTTGGCCACGACCTCGCGCTTCGGCGCAAAGACGTCGCGCACGATACGGTCGGCCAGCACCGCCGCCAGTTCCCAATCGCGGTCGGCGTCGAGCGGCGCGCGGTCCAGGCTCAGCACCACTTGGTCGCGGCTGTCGACGCGCGGCTCGGTGTGGCGCGCCAGGCGCACCACCTGCTGAATGCGCTCGGCCACGCCGGGTGCGCCCGGCACGCTGCACTTGACGTCGGCGCGTCCGGCGCGCGGACGGCGTGTGGCGGTGATCGTCAGCATGCCGCCGTCAACGGCGATGCTGCGGCACTGGATAGCGGTCATACCTCCTCCAGCTCCACTTCACGCGCAGTGACGGCGCGCCGCGCGCCGGCCTCGGTCTCGAGATTGGCCACGATGCGGTCGGCCTCGTCGAACAAGGCGTCGAGCGGGCCCTCGCCGGCCACCTTCAGGCGCGCCAGCAGGGCCCAGGCCTCGTCCAGCGCGGCGGCGGCGCGGCGGCTGTGGCGCGCGCGCCGCAGCTGCTCTTCCTGCGCCAGCGGCTGGCCGGGAGCCGCCAGCTCCAGGGCCGGCATGGTGCCGACCGACAGGCTCACCAGGTCGAGCCGGCGCAGCAGGTCCTGGTGCTGGCGGAAGCGTTCCTGGTCGGCCGGCAGCACCGCCATGCGCACCGCGCACATCAGGCAGGGCAGCTCGAGGAACAGGCGGCGCAGCGCGCGCGCGTCCTCGCAGGCGGGAACGAACGCTTGCTGCGGCGCCACCGGGGCGAGCGCACCCTCGCGGGCGGCGGCCGACGGATGGACGGCATCGAGCCGCGCGGCCAGGCGGGCATCGAGCGTGGCCGCATAATCGCGCGCGGCGCCCAGGTCGACCGGCACGCAATCGTCGACCGTCACGCCAAAGCGGGTATACAGCAATTGGTTGAAACCGGTGCGGAAGGCATTCCACTCTTCCAGGGTGGTGCATGGAGGCAGCTCCAGGTTGCCCTGGGCCAGCTCGCGCTGCAGCGCGGTCTGCGCCAGCTCGACGAATCCGCCCAGTTCGACCATGCAGCCTGCCTCGCTGGCCAGGAACAGGTCGAAGCGCTGGTGCGTGGCGCGCGGGTCGCTGGCGTCGATCGCGAAGTGCACCCGCAGCCCGATCTCGGGCGCGCCTGCGAACGGCGTCAGCTCGCAAGTGTAAGGGCCGGGATGGACGCACCATGCGGTTTCGCCCTCGATCGCGGCGATGCGGCTGCCGGCCGCCTGGCGCCGGCTGCGTCCGGCCTGGTCGACCAGCACGGCGGCGCAGCCCGGTGGGACGGTGAGGCCATTCGGCGCCGGCAGCGCGATCGCCACGCCGCCGAGGCGACTCGCGTCGAACTCCGGCTGCCGCAGCGGGCGCAGCGTGTTCTGCAATGTACTCTTGAACAGCGAACCTAGCATCATCGTCCTTCCGGTATCTCAGAACACCACTATGTGATCGGCGTCGCCCGAGGAATCACCTCGAAGCGTGCCCCATGCTGCTGGAAATGCGCCGCGGGCGGCGCTTCGAAAGGCCACCGCCCCTCGCACTCGCCGTCGGCATCGAGTTGCCCTTCCAGGACCAGCTCGCCGCGGCCATCGCGCACCTGGATCGCCGGCCGCGCCGCCATCACCCCGGCCGCACCCGCCGCTTCCGGGTCGAGCTGGACCACCACGGCCAGGCTGCCCGCGGCGTCGACGAAGTGCAGGCGCCACATGCCGTCGTCGGTGCGCAGCAGGTCCAGGGCATTGCCGCCATCGGCGGCGCGCAACAGGCCGCGGCTGCCGCGCCAGTTGCCGGACAGCGCCTGCGCGCGCCGGCTGTCCGCCAGGTGGCGCAGGCGGCGCAAGGTCAGTGGCGAGCCTTGCAGCGCGGCGCGTTCGCCCGCCGTCAAGGGCCGGCTGCCGTCCAGCGCCTGCGCCAGCACCTCGTCGGCCAGCACCAGGCGGTCGCCCGCGATCCGGCGTCCCAGCAAGGCGCCGGCCTGCAGCTTGCGATCCAGTTCCGTCATGCCCATCGTCTTTCCTCCTCCATTCCCGCCATCTCGTTCAGACGGTTGATCGCGGCGTCACGCCGCTTGCGCAGCGTCGGCAGCGAAATCCCGTCCAGCCCGGCCAGCTGCTGCATCGTCGGCAGCTCGCCGGTTTGCGGATCCAGCCATTCGGACGGATAGCTGTCGTCGAATGGACCGAGCAGCTTCAGATACACCGCCAGCCGCACCGGCAGCGAATCCTGCGCCATCCGGCGCGCCGCCCAGCTGGCGCGGTCTTCTGCCAGCGCCGCCAGTAGAGAATAGTTGGGGGGAGTGAAAGCTGTTGCGCCACCAGGGCCAGGCGCGCGGCTTCCTCCGGCTCGACCGGGTCGGCGTCAAACGCCTCCCCGGCGTCGGCGACGTCCAGCTCGTCCTGGCGCGCTTCCAGGATCAGGTCGGGACCGGGCGTGCTGCCCTGTTCCGACTCATCCAGCACGCGCCAGTAGTCGTCCAGCCAGGCGTTGGCCTCGCCCGCGTCGTGCAGCCAATCCTGGTCGCGGTTGGCCGACAGCAGTTCGTATTCGCCGATCTCGCGCAGCATGACGCCGATCTTTTCGGGGCTGTTCTTGAGGCTGGCGAAACGCTTGGACCTGGTGTGCAGCGGGCCGGCCGCGCCGGTATGCAACTCGAGGCTTTCGCTCCAGCGCACGATCCATTCGGGCTTGCAGTCGCCGCTCGTGCGCAGCTGGCGCGCCTCGATCGGCATCGCCACCACCTCGCGACCCAGGATGGCGCCGACTTGCGGCGCATGCTCGCGCCAGAGCTCGAACAGGCGTGCGACCTCGTGCCAGGCGGTATCGAGCATACGGTAGGCATACATGCGGTTGGGACTGCACGGACGGCCGCAGGCGGCCTGGTAGTTGTCGCTGTCGACCTTGTCGCGCAGGACGGCATACAGGTCGTTGAATTTCTTGCGCAGCTGCGCCTCGCCGCCGGGCTGGGTCCAGAACGGACCGCTGCGCGCATGCTCGGCCGCCACCGCCGCGCACAGAAAGGCCCAGTCCGACGGGCGCGCCTGCAGCTCGTAGACGAGGGTCAGGGCCAGCTCGCCGCAGGTGTCGCCGTAGCTGTTGCCGTGCGCTTCGGCACGCGTACCGGCCGTACGCAGGGCCTGGGCCACCGCGTCGACATAGGCGCCAAGCGACTGTTCAGGATCCGGATCGAGCAAGGTATCCGGCTCGATCCGGGCGCACGCCTGCAGGGAACAGTGTCCCAGCAGCTTGCGGACCTGCTCCCAACCGTGTTCCTGATACCGGGTTCCCGGCAAACGCATACCTTCCCCATCCTCTGTTTCGCTCCGCGGGTTTTTGCGGATTGAAATAGATGATGCCATACAAACACGGCCTTGAGGCGCGCAGGAGAGCCCTATTTGTGCCTCTTTTCCAACGACTGGCCTTCCAACGACGATTGCATTGACTGCAAAAGAGCGGCCACGACGGGAGCCGCATGGCCGCCGCCGGTGGCCGCGGAATGGCTCACGAAGGCGGCGAATGCCAGTCGCCGGGTCTGGCCCGGCAGGCTGCCCGGCTCGAGCCAGCCCATGAACCAGACGGTCGCCAGCTCGTCCTGGCCGGCCGGCGCCGTGCCGGTCTTGCCGTACAGGCCAGGGCGCAACGCGTCGAAGCCGGCCGCGCGAAACGCCCCGGCCGCGGTGCCGCCGTCGATCACGCCTTTCATCCCGGCGCGCACGCGGTCCAGGCGCACGCCCAGCGGCTCGCCCGCCCCCGTCTGGGCCGCGCGGCCGTCGAGCGACAGCAGCAGGCGCGGCGTCACGGTGTGCCCCTCCCCGACCGCCGCCGCCACCAGCGCCATCTGCAGCGGCGTGGTCTGCATGCGCAGGCCGATCGCCATCTGGCGCAGCTCGTGGCGGCTGTGGACCGGGTCGAGGCGCGAGGCGCTGGCCTGCAGCGCGTCCCACTCGCCCCAGCGGTAGTCAGGCGGCAGCAGGCCCCCGTCGAGCCGCAGCGGCTGGCCGAAGCCAAGTCGTCCCGCCATCGCCGCCACCGGCCGCACCGTGTCCAGCGCGCCCGGTTCCAGTTCGCGCGCGCCCGGCATGCCGCCGTCGGGCTGGTCCATCAGCGTGCGGTCGCTCAGTTCCGCGCTCCAGGCGAACCAGGTATTGACGCTGTGCGCCATCGCCTGCGCCAGCCCGAGGCGGCCGTCCTGGGCGCGGGTGCTGGTGATCTGGTCGCGGAAATTGGTGATGCGGGCCCGGTTGCCATCGAAGGGATAGCTGGGCGCGCCGGTGCGAAAATCGTAGCCGCCCGCCTGCGCCAGCCGGTCCACCTCATGCAGCGGCAAACCCTGGAGCAGGCCGTCCAGGCGGGCGTCACCGCGCGCGGCTCCCTCCAGGCCGAGGGCGGTGATCACCTTGAAGGTCGAGCCAGGGGCCCGGTGCGCGCCGCCGTCGTGCTGGAAGGCGGCGATGCGCAGTGGGCTGCGCGCCGGGTCGGCGCGGTCGAAGTCGCGCAATTCTCCCCAGCGGCTTGGCTCGGCCTGGCCGCCGCCGCTGGAGGCCGCGGCCAGGATGTCGCCGCTGCCGGCATCCAGCAGCACCAGGCCGGCGCGCCGCTCCGGCTGGGCATCGAGGCCGCCGACGCAGGCCTGGCCGTCCCAGCGGCCGCCGCGCAGGCCGATGCAATCGAGCAGCCGCTGGGCCGTGGCCTGCAGGCCCAGGTCGAGGCTCAGATGCGCCACGTGCTCCGTGCCGCCAAGCCGCGCCAGCATGCCGGCCACGCTGCCGTCGTGCTGGCGGTGCACGCCCAAGAGCGGCGCCAGGCCGGCGCGCAGCGCCGCTTCGGCCGGCGCGCCGTCGGCCCACAACGCTTCTCCGTGACGGTCGCGCAAGCGTACCGGCACCGCTTCGGACCGTGCTCCACCGCTGCCGCCGGCCGGCAGCGCCTGCCAGGCCAGGCGGCCACCGACCATGGCCAGGTGGCGGTAGGCGGCGTCGGCGCCGCCCGACATCGCCGCCAGGTCGAGCGGCTCGACCTGCACCGCGATCGCGGCCGCCCCGGCCAGTGGCGCCAGCACGAGCCGCTGCACCGCCTCGCGGTCCGGGCAGGCGCGGCCATCGCAGGCGCCCTGGGCCAGCACGCGGGCGCCCGACACGCCGCGCACCCTGCCCGCCACCAGCAGCTCGACCGGCCGGCCGGTGGCCGGCGTATTCAAGGTCACGAGCGATCCCTGGCGGCCTCCTTCCCAGCCGCCGACCCGCTGCCACGGCTCCCAGCCTTCCGGCAGGCGAGCGAACAGGCGCATCGCGGCCACCGGCAGGCCGGCTTCGCGCGGCGCCGGCGCGCCGCCGACCAGCGCATGCCAGACGGCGTCGGCGCCCGGACGGGTGCGCCAGGCCACCAGCCGCCGCTCGCTATTAAAGATGCGCACCTGCTCGCGCACATAGGCGCCATCGGCGCGGTGGTGCAGGCGTTCCAGCAGGCGACGGTCGCCGGCGTCCAGCACGTGATCTTGCCAGCCCGGCAGCGGTGCGCGCGCCTGCTGGCCCGCCCGGTGCCAGGCCAGCAGGTCGCGCGGCGCCAGCTCGACCAAGCCGTCGCGACCCAGGCGCAGCAGGCCGCGCGTGCGCAGCGCCTCGAACAGCGCCTGGTCTTCCATGCCGGGGCCCGGCAGCAGCGGCACCTGCCATGCCCCGGGCGCCAGGCGCAGCTCTACCTGCTCTCCCTGGGCCGGGAAAGCCTGCACCAGGGCCGCGCCGCCGGCGGCGCCCTGCTGGAAATGATGCAGCACCAGCTCGCCCGCCTGCGGGCAGGCGGCGCTGGGCCGGCGCGTGAAGCGCAGTGCCTCGCTGCCCCACAGCAGCCAGCCGCTGCTGCCCAGCATCGCCTGGCCCTGGCGCGCGCGCGTGACGTTGCCGCCGCTGGCATCGCCGATCCAGCCCGCCGTGGCGGCGCCGGCGTTCCAGGCGATCGCCAGCCCGCCCGTGCCGGCGCCGGCATTGCCGGTGATGTCGATGCGTGGCATGCCGGAACCCGGCCGCGCCAGCAGCACGCTGCGCGGCGGCGCGTTGCCGCCGCGCGCGATACGCGCCGCCTCGTCGAATGGGTAGCCGATCCGCAGCGGCAGCATGCGCGGCCGCGCCGGGTCGAGCATCTGGGTGCACAGGTCGACCCGCAGCGCCGAGCCGGCGCGCATGCCGCTGGCCACCAGCAGGGCCAGGCCGCCGTGCTGGGTGAGCGAAATGCCGCTGTCGCGCGGGACCACGAAGTCGAGCCCCGGCGCGACCGGCTGCAGGGCGGCCAACGCGACCGCACCGGGCGTCTCGGCCGCGCCGTCCGGCAGCGCACGCGCATGCATCGCCAGCGCCACGGCGCCGCCCAGGACGACGACGACCAGGGACCACAGCCAGGCGGGACCCAGGGACAGCGACCGGCTGGCCTCGGCGCTCGTCGAGCGGGCGCCTGCGCGCAGGTTGCGGGAACGGCGGCGCGCCGTGCGCGTAGCGGCCAGTTGGTCGATCAGGGTCGCGAGCATGCCTGTCATCCGGTGGTTACGTGGCGCCCACGCGCCCCTCGCGCTCAGCTAGCGGAGGGCAGGTGAAAGCCGAGGTGTCCGGTGGCTTCATCCGCCGTCTGATGCAGCTCATTCCGCGTTTTCTACGGCTCGTCGCATCCCGCTGGAGACCATGCGGCGCTTGGCCTACAGTGAACACATCGACACACCGACCACCCCTCACTACCCACTACAAGGAGCAGCAAAATGAACGTCCTCAAGCACATGGAAGCCATCTTCATCGCCGCCGCGCTGGTCGCCGTCCCGGCGGGCTACCTGGCCAAGATTCCCGACGCCCGTGCCGACAACTACAGCATCGACAGCGCAGCCATTGCCAGCGGCGACAAAATGGCGGTCGTGACGGTCAGCGCCAAGCGCCTGGACGCCGCCGAAAAGTCGCAACTGCTGGCGGCGGACACCGTCACCGTCGGGAGCCGCATGTGAACCGCCGCATGCCGGACCACCTTCGCCGACGTGCCGCCATCGTGCGGCGCGCGGCGACCGGGTCCTGCCTGGCCCACTGAGCTGTATCAGTTGTAAGAACTTGCTTCAAACGCCACGTCCCGATTCCCGGATTGCTATATTCCATCGCATCCGCTCAAGGATCTGGAGACGAACATGAAATCCCCTCTTTTAATCGCAGCCCTGCTCGCCCTCGGCGCCGCTGCCTTCACCCCGCTGGCCTCGAGCGCCCAGCCCCATATCTCGGTCGTGATCGGCGCCGCGCCGCCCGCGCCCATCTATGAAGTCGTTCCTGCACCGCGCCGCGGCTACGTCTGGGCGCCCGGCTACTGGGAATGGCGCGCGCACCGACACCACTGGGTGCGGGGCCACTACATCGCCGCGCGCCCGGGCTATGTGTACGCGCCGCCGAGCTGGCACCATCGCGGCGGCCGCTGGGTGATGGAGCCGTCGCGCTGGAACCGCGGCCCGGGCCACCATTACGGTCCGCCACCGGGCCACTACCGCGACGACCGCGACCGCCATCACCGCAAGCACGACCGCCACCATGGCCGCGACCGGGACCGCGACGGCATCCGCGACCGCCATGACCGCGACCGCGATGGCGACGGCGTGCGCAACCGCCACGACCGCCGCCCGGACAATCCCTACCGCTACTGATCCACCGCGCGGCCGGGATGCGGATCAGCCTTTCAGGTGCTTGTCCAGGAAGGCGAGGATCTTCGCATTCGCCACGGCCGCGTTCTTCTTCTTGGAGAAGCCGTGGCCCTCGTCGTCGAACACGACGTACTCGACTTCCACCTTGTTCTTGCGCACCGCCTCGACGATCTCGTCGCTCTCGGCCTTGATCACGCGCGGGTCGTTGGCGCCCTGGATCACCATCAGCGGCTTGCGGATGTGATGGGCGTGGAATAGCGGCGACGTCGCGACCAGGAACTCCTTGTCCTTGACCGGATCGCCGATCTCGTCGTACAGCGCCTTGCGCTGCGCTTCCCAGTAGGGCGGGATGCTCTCCAGGGTGCGCACCCAGTTGCTGACGCCGAAGATGTCGATGCCGACCTTGAACGCTTCGGGCCGGAAGGCCAGCGCCGCCAGGGTCATGTAGCCGCCATAGCTGCCGCCCATGATGCCGATGCGCTCAGGATCGATATCGCCCTGGCTGGCCAGCCAGGTCTTGGCCTCGACGCAGTCCCACAGCGGTTCCATGCCGTGCTTGCGGTCGTCGGCGCGGAAGAAGGTCTTGCCGTAGCCCGAGCTGCCGCGGTTGTTGATGCCCAGGACCGCATAGCCGTGGTTGACCAGGTACTGGATCTGGGCGCTGTAGCCGCGCATGGTCTGGCCGCCCGGCCCGCCGTGCACGAACACCACCGCCGGCACTTTCGCCGTTGGCGACGCGCCCTTCGGTCGGTAGTAGATCGACGGGATCGCCATGCCGTCGAAGGACTTGAAGCGCACCACCTCGGCTTCGACCAGGTCGTTCGGATCGATCTCCGGGTTCAGGCTGCGCGTCAGCTGGGCGGTCTTGCCGTTCCTGAAGTCATGCACGTACAGATTGCTGGGCGAGCGGTCGCCGTTCAGGTAGAACGCCATCAGGTTGCCACTCCCGGAGAAGGTCACCTGGCGCATCTCGCCGCCCGGCAGCTTCGGCAGGGCCACCGGGTTGCCGGCATCGTCATACAGGCGCACTTCGATGCTGCCGTCGCGATTGACCATGCTGACGCGGTGGCGGCCGTTGCGCGAGTAGCCGGTGCCCAGCAGGTCCCAGTCGGCTTTCTCGACGTCGCTCGTCGCGCCGCTGGCCAGGTCGTAGGCCTTGATGCGCGCGAACTCGCCGTCCGCATTGCTCGTGAAGAGCAGCCGCTTCGATGCCGGGTCGAAAGTCTCGGCCGAATGACTTGCCGGCTCCTTGTGCGGCGTGACGTGCTTCATCTCGCGCGCCTGCACGTTGTAGACGTAGACGTCGCTGTCCGACGTGGTGGCGGGCTTGTTGAAAGCCAGCCAGTTGCCGTCGCGGCTGATGCTCGACACATTCATGCCGCTGTCGTTCTTGTACACCATCGTGCGCGCATAGGTGGCGGCGTCGTACAGGTACAGGTCGAAGAACTTCGGATCGCGCTCGTTGGTGACGACGTAGAAGCCGCTGCCGTCCGGCTTCCAGCCCGCGAACGACGCTTTCAGCTTGTCGCCGGGAGTGAGGTCGCGCGCCGATCCGTCGAGCTCGCGCACATACAGGTGGTTCTGCTCGTCGCCGCCGCCATCGCGCGTGAACAGGATGCGGTCGTCGTTGTAGAAGTAGCCGACGGCGTAGGTGGAGTCGGTCTTCGACGCGGTCAGCGCACGCGGCTTGCCGCCGCCGACGGGCACCGTGTAGGCATTGAAGATGCCGGACTCGTTACTGCTGAACAGGATCTGCTTCTCGTCCTTGCTGAACGAGGCGCCGGTGAGCGAAGTCGTCGCCATGAACTGCTCGATCGTGTAGCGCTTGACCGGCCGAGTGCGCGGCTTGACGGTCGTCTTGGCGGGCGCGGCCTGGGCGATGGCCTGAATCGGCGCCAGACCGGCGCCGGCGAGCATGGCGAACAAGGACAGACTGACAGCACGGCGATTCCGACGCATACCTTCTCCTGTGGTTGGGTTGAACACGATGAGTGTTTCAAAAGTCTTAACACCTGTCAATCATCGCGGATCGGTTATGCTCTCGCCATGATCGACCTCGCCACCCTGCAAGCCGCCGCCTTCAAGGCCGAGCTGTCCGCCGCCCGGCGTCTGACGGCGCGCACCGGCATGCCCGAGGCCGAGGCCCTGGAACGGACCTTGACGCTCAGCGCCGGCAGCGCCGGACTGGCCAGCCTGCTGTCCGAGCGCCAGGCCCAGCGCCGCCACACCGAACTGCAGGCCGCGCGGCGCCAGGCCAGCGCCGCCGCCGCGCGCAACCGCGGTGCTGGGCCGGAGACCAGCGCCTGGCGCGCCTGGTTCGATGGTTCGGCGCGTCCGAATCCGGGCCGCTGCGGCCTGGGCGCCGTCCTCGATGGCCCGGACGGCCAGCGCATCGAACTGTCGCTGGACGGCGGACATGGCAACAGCAGCGAAGCGGAATACCGCGCCCTGAACGCCGTGCTGCGCGCGGCCATCGACCATGGCGCGAACGACCTGCTGGTGCTGGGCGACAGCCAGGTCGTGATCGACGACGTCAACACCCCCGATGGCGCCAACGCCCCGGCCCTGGGCCTGCTGCGCGCCGAAGCGCTGGCCCTGCTGGCCCGCCTGCCGCAGGCAAGGCTGCGCTGGATCCCGCGCCACAAGAATGCAAGAGCCGACGCGCTGTCGCAGCGCGCCGCGCCGCCCCTCACTCTGGAACAGGAAACATGACCGAAACGAGCAATACCGATCTCGCCGACTGGCGCACCAGACTGGCCGCCATGGCCGCCGGCAGCGCCGATACCGACGGCGCCCACGACAGCGCCCACCTCGACCGCGTCTGGCGCACTGCGCAGGCGCTGCTGGAACACCATCCCGAAGCCGACCGCCTGGTGGTGCTGGCCGCCTGCTACCTGCACGACCTGGTCAACCTGCCCAAGAACGATCCCGAACGCAACCAGGCATCAACTCGCTCGGCGCGGCTGGCGCGCCACCAGCTGGCCCACCTGGGCTTCCCGCCTGAAAAACTGGATGCCGTGGCGCACGCGATCGAGGCGCACAGCTTCTCGGCCGCGATCCCCGCCGAGACGATCGAGGCGAAGATCGTGCAGGACGCCGACCGCATGGACGGCCTGGGCCTGGTGGGACTGGCGCGCATGTTCTATATCGCGGGGCGCATGGAGAGCAGCCTGGCCCACCCGAGCGACCCGCTGGGAAAGGAGCGCGACTTCGACGACCGCCGCTATTGCCTCGATCACATCATGGTCAAGCTGAGGAAGCTCCCGGACATGATGCAGACCGACGCCGCGCGTGACTTGGGCCGCGAACGGCTCGGCCAGCTGCTGGCTTTCCGCGAGGAGTTCGCGGCCGAATGGAGTGGAGCCTAGACTATTTGTTGCAATGTTAAGATAGACGAACTGTATTGACCGAGGCGTCCATGACCAGTTCGACCGCAGCACCGCAAGCTGTCCCCGGCAAGCTCAATTTCGTCCTCGTCTGCATCTTCATCGACATGCTCGGCATCGGCCTGATCGTCCCGGTGCTGCCGCTGCTGGTCGGCCAGTTCGTGGACGGGCCGGACCAGCAGGCGCTGTGGTACGGGGTGCTGGCGGCGGTGTTCGGGGTGCTGCAGTTCCTGTTCATGCCGGCGCTCGGGGCGCTCAGCGACCGCATCGGACGGCGTCCGGTGCTGCTGTATTCGATGGCCGGCATGTGCCTGAACTTCCTGGCCACCGCCTGGGCGCCGACCCTGGCCTGGCTGTTCGTCGGCCGCGTCATCGGCGGCATGTCCTCGGCCAGCATGTCGGTCGCCTCGGCCTATGCCTCCGACATCTCGACCCGCGAGAACCGCGCCAAGAGCTTCGGCAAGATCGGCGCCGCCTTCGGCCTGGGCTTCATCTGCGGCCCGATGCTGGGCGGCCTGCTGGGCGACGCCGATCTCCACCTGCCCTTCTACGTAGCCGCGGCGCTGTCGGCGGCGAACCTGGTGTACGGCTTCTTCTTCGTGCCGGAGTCGCTGGCGAAAGAAGGCCGCGCACCGTTCAAGCTGGCGCGCCTGAATCCCTTCTCCGCCCTGCTGCGATTGGTGAAACGCGAAGACATCCGCGGCCTGGTGATCGTCATCACCCTGGCCACCTTCGCCCAGATGATGCTGCAGTCGACCTGGGTGCTGTACACCACCTTCCGCTTCGACTGGACGCCGCGCGACAACGGCATCGCCCTGTTCTGCGTCGGCCTCGGCTCGGTAGTGGTCCAGGCCTGGCTGCTGGGCAGGCTGATTCACCGCTTCGGCGAGGTGCGGCTGTCGCTGATGGCGCTCACCTCCGGCATGCTGACCTTTCTCGCCTATGGCCTGGCGACCCAGGGCTGGATGATGTACGTCTTCATCCTGGCCAATGTGCTGGCCTATGCCACCGGGCCCGCCCTGCAGGGCATCGTGTCGAAATCCTCGCCGCCCGAGCAGCAGGGCGAGGTGATGGGTTCGCTGCAGTCGATCGGCAGCCTGGGCGTAATCGTCACACCGCTGCTCGGTACCGGCATCCTGAGCGCGGTCAGCCACTTGCCGCGCGACGACTGGCGCATCGGCAGCAGCTTCTTCCTGTGCGCGGCGATGCAGGCGGTGGCATTGTTGCTGGCATGGCGCTATTTCCACGGCCACAGCTACAGCGGCCTGAAAACCTGACGATGCGACACCGGTACTTTCCGCGATCCCGTTCGCGGCCCTCCCGGGCAGCGTTCGCCGCTATGGCGCTACCTGGAGTACACTCGGCCAAAGGCTTGCAATGGAAATACCATTTTCCATTCGGCACTACCATAGTGTACGCCCGTTATAATGCGCAATTTTCGAAGAAAGGCGATCGCCCGTGTCCCGCTTAAAAGTCTTGCCCCAATACGTCATGCCGAAACAGGCGATGACCAACTTCGCCGGCCGGGTCGCTGGCCACAAGGGCGGGTCGATGACGACCAGCCTGATTCGTTGGTTCGTGGGCAAGTACGGCGTCGACATGAGCGAAGCGGCCAATCCGGACATCGCCAGTTACCCCAGCTTCAACGAATTCTTCACCCGTGCGCTGCGCGACGGCGTGCGTCCGCTGGCGGCCAGCGACTACGTGTGCCCGGTCGACGGCGCCATCAGCCAGTTCGGCGACATCGACGACCACCAGATCTTCCAGGCCAAGGGCCACAAGTTCACCACGGCCGAACTGGTTGGCGGCGACCAGGCGCTGGCCGCGCACTTCCAGCACGGACACTTCGCTAACGTGTACCTGAGCCCGAAGGACTATCACCGCATCCACATGCCGTGCGACGGCCGCCTGACGCGCATGATCTATGTGCCGGGCAAGCTGTTTTCGGTGAACCCGACCACGGCGCGCGGCGTGCCGGGCCTGTTCGCGCGCAACGAACGCGTGGTGTGCGTGTTCGAGAGCGATGAATTCGGGCCGTTCGTGATGACCCTGGTCGGCGCGACCATCGTCGGCAGCATGGCCACCGTCTGGCATGGCGTGGTCAATCCGCCGCGCATGCCGCGCATCTGCGAATGGCACTATGAGCCGGGCCAGGTCACCCTGAAGAAGGGCGACGAGATGGGCCGCTTCCTGCTCGGCTCCACCGTCGTGATGCTGTTCCAGCGCGGCGCCATCGCCTTCAATCCGGCCTGGGCGCCGGAAGGCAAGGTGCGCCTGGGCGAACCGATGGGCGAGCGTCCGCTCAAGTCCTGAGTTCGACGGCTTCGTCCTCCAGCGCCGCGCGCGCCTTGAACGCGGCCACCGCGGCATGCGGGCTGTGGCCCTTCTCGGTGCAGGCCGATTCGATCATCTCCAGGAAGGCCCGGGTCTTGGCCGGCATCAGCTTACGGCTCGGGAACACCGCCCAGCCGCTGGCGGTCGGCATATCCCACTCCGGCAGCACCCGCACCAGTTCACCGGTCTGCATGTAGGGCTGGGCGAACAGCGTCGAGCTGAGCGCGATGCCGGCGCCGCGCGAGGCGATGCGCGCCAGCAGGTCGGGCGAATTCGCCGTGAGCCGCGCGTTGAGCGCGCGCTCCCAGCGCAGCTTCCCGCGCATCAAGGTCCATGGCATGGCGCCGCCGGTGCGGCTCAGGATGCACAGCACGTCGTGCGCGTCGAGATCGTCGGGATGCTCGGGAATGCCGCGCCGCGCCAGGTAGCTCGGCGCCGCGTACAGGCCGGGCTGCTCGAGCGTGATCGGACGCGCGCTCAGGGTCGCGTCGTTCGGCAGGTCGCCCATGCGGATCGCGATGTCGAAATTCTCCGCCACCAGGTCGACCCGGCGCGGCGTCAGGTCCATCTCCAGCCTGACCGCCGGATAGCGCTCCAGGAAGCGCGCGATGACTTCGTTCAGGCCGCTGTTGGCGAAGTCGCCCGGCGCCGAGATGCGCAGCTTGCCGCTCGGTTCGCCCTGGCGGTGCTGGGCCAGCGCGCCGGCGGCGTCGACTTCGTCGGCCAGGCGGCGCGCATGCTCGTACAGGCTGGCGCCGAACTCGGTGACCACCAGCTTGCGGGTCGTGCGCTGCAGCAGGCGCTCGCCCAGGGTCGTCTCGAGCAGCGCCAGGCGGCGCGAGACGGTCGACTTGGGCAGGTTGACGCGCTCGGCGGCGCGGGTGAAGCTGCCCGACTCGACGATCCGCGCGAACAGCAGCAAGTCATTCGGTTCCACGTCCATGATTGTCCCATCAGCAGAATAATGTTATCCATTTTACTGGCTTCCGGACTGATTTTGGAATTGCTAAAGTGTTCCCCATCGAAACTCTCTACCAAACGAAGGGGCCTGACCATGAACATCCTGCACATCACCACCAGCGTTCGCGGCGACGCATCGGAATCGACCCGCGTCACCCAGCAAATCGTCGACAAGCTGGCCGCCGCCAACCCGGGCGCGACCGTCGTGCGCCGCGACTTCGGCGCCCAGCCGCACCCGCTGCTGGACGGCGCCGCCGTCGGCGCCCTGTTCACCCCGCTTGAGCAGCGCAGCCCGGAACAGGCAGCGCGCGTCGCCCTGGATGATGCGCTGATCCTTGAGGCGCAGGCGGCCGACGTGATCGTGCTGGGCGCCCCGATGTACAACTTCTCGATGCCGGTGCAACTGAAGAGCTGGTTCGACGCGGTGGCCCGCGCCGGCGTGACCTTCCGCTATACCGAGACCGGTCCGGAAGGCCTGCTGAAGAACAAGAAGGTGTACGTGGCCGCGTCCCGCGGCGGCGTGTACGACGAAGCGGCCGACCCGCAGGTGCCGCAGATGCGCGCCCTGCTGAACTTCCTCGGCCTGAACGACCACACCTTCATCTATTCGTCGGGCATGGCGATGGGGCCGGAAGCCGTGGCCAAGGGCCAGGCCGCGGCCAACGCGGCCGTCGAGGCGGCACTGGCGTAATTCTTGCCGCCCGCCAGGCGGCGCAAACAACAGGAGAGCAGCATGAACACCGCAGTTGCCACCACCTCGATCCAGAAAACACGCGGCATCGAGCGCATCATCAACGGCCAGTTCGTGATGGACGGCGCGGGCGTGAAGATCAACCGCGTGCTGACCGGTCCCCTGCAGCGCCGCCTGGATCCATTCCTGATGCTCGACGCCTTCGGCAGCGACAAGCCGGGCGACTACATCGCCGGCTTCCCGGAACATCCGCACCGCGGCTTCGAGACCATCACCTATATGCTGGCCGGCCGCATGCGCCACCGCGACAGCGCCGGCAACGAGGGCATGATCACCGATGGCGGCGTGCAGTGGATGACGGCCGGCCGCGGCGTGATCCACTCCGAGATGCCGGAGCAGAACGAGGGCCTGATGGAGGGCTTCCAGCTGTGGCTGAACCTGCCCGCCAGCGACAAGATGATCGAGCCCTGGTACCGCGACATCCCGCTCGAGGAAGTGCCGCGCTTCACGCTGGACGACGGCGTGACGGTGCAGGTGATCGCCGGCAGCACGCATGGCGTCGATGGCGCGGTGCAGCGCGCGCATACCGAGCCGCTCTACCTCGACCTGGAGATCCCGGCCGGCGTGACCTTCGAGCAGCCGATTCCGGCCGGGCACAACGCCTTCGTCTACGTGTTCCGCGGCGAAGCTGTCATCGAGGGCAAGGGTGTCGGCCAGGCGCGCATGGCGATCCTCGACAACGCGCCCGGGGCCGACGGCGTGCGCATCAAGGCAGTGGCCGATACCCGCGCGCTGGTGCTGGCCGGGCGTCCGCTGAACGAACCGATCGCGCAGTACGGTCCGTTCGTGATGAATACCCAGGCCGAGCTGCAGCAGGCGGTCGAGGATTTCCGGGCCGGCAGGTTCAGTTGAACGATCGGCAGCAGGGCGCCCCAAACCGCCCTGCTGCCCCCTATGCGAGGTTCCCGGCCATGCGCTACACTCGCGGGATGACACAAGCGCAAGACATCTCGTAATGGCACTGCTGGACACCCTCGGCGACCTCTGGTCGCGTGCAAGCCGGGCCATGGGCCTGGAAAACGCCGACCGCTTCCCGCCCGGCCACGCCTATCCGCACACCCGCTGGAACAAGGCGTATTTCGACATCCCGTCCGACTACCAGGCCGACCGGATGGAAAGCGTCGTCTGCGCCGCGATCGCCAACACGCCCTATGTGTTCGGCGAGATCCGCAACCCCACCCCGCGCATGCAGCGCGCGCTGCTGTCCATCATCGAATCGCGCCTGCGCCGCGCCGATGCCCCGGCCGACCTGGTGCACCTGTTGATCAAGGCTTACCGCCAGCCGCATACGCCAGACATCGTGCCGGGATTGCGCGCCGCGATCGCGGCCAATGCGCAGTACGACGCCAATATCCAGGCGCATGCGGTGCTGGCCTACCTGGGCGATGCGCCGGCGGGTTTTGGGGTCATCGAGGCGCAGGGCTGAACCCCTCCATCGAGTCCGCGCACCTTGTCCGATAAAATAAGCACCCATCTTCGTTCCACAGCCAATACAGCCCATACCGCCATGACTTCCGCCCGCCAGTTCCAATTCAAATCCATCAACTACACGGCCCTAGCGGCCGGCCCGCGCGTCATCATCATGGGCGCGACCCATGGCAACGAAGTATGCGGCACCAAGGCGATCAAGCGGGTCATGGAAGAAATCGACAGCGGCAAGCTGCACATCGCGGCCGGCAGCGTCACCTTCGTCCCGATCGTCAACCCGCTGGCCTACGCCCAGAACACCCGCAACGGCGACCGCAACCTGAACCGCGACCTGTTCCCGAAAGAGAATCCGCTGGACTTCGAGGACCAGGTCGCCAACTGGCTGTGCCCCCTCCTCGGCCAGCACGACGTGCTGCTCGACCTGCACTCCTTCGCCGCCACCGGCGAGCCGTTCGTGATGGTCGGGCCGCTCGACAACGACGGCACCTTGCAGCCATTCCGCCATGCGGCCAAGGAGCGCGCCTGGGCGCGCCGCCTGGGCGTGCGCCGCTTCGTCGACGGCTGGCTGGCCACCTATGGCGACGGCGTGCAGCGCCGCAGCCGCAGCGCCGACGAACTCGAGACCGTGCTGCGCTACGGCGTCGGCACCACCGAGTACATGCGCAGCACCGGCGGCTACGCGCTGACCCTCGAGTGCGGCCAGCACGACGATCCGGCCGCGCCGGACGTCGCCTACCGCGCCATCATGAACACGCTGGCCCACCTGGGCCTGATCGCCGCCGCCGATCCGGAACCGGTCGCCTTCGACGAGATGGAAGCGCTGTCGATGGTCGTGGTGCACGACAAGCTGCACGCGGACGACGCCTTCGTACGCCCATGGAAGAGCTTCGACCCGGTGAGCGAAGGCGAACTGCTCGGCCACCGCGCCGACGGCACGCCGGTGGTGGCCGAATTCGGCGGCCGCATCCTGTTCCCGGCCGCGAACGCCGCCGCCAACACCGAGTGGTACTACCTGACCCGCCCCAACGCGACTTTCGGCCGCGAGTAAGACCCTGGACAGGACATTTCGAGCCGTCGTCAGCAAACATTTCTTGAATATCGTAAGATGACGATATTCGGATCGAAAGAAGCCGATATAAGGAAAACCATGGACATCGACGCGATCCACAAGGCCCTGGCCAACCCGGTGCGGCGCCAGATCCTGCAGTGGCTCAAGGAGCCGCAGCACCACTTCAGCGAGCAGGATCACCCGCTCGAGATGGGTGTGTGCTGCAAGCTCATTGACCAGAAAACCGGCCTGTCGCAATCGACGGTGTCGGCGCACCTGGCCACCCTGCAGCGCGCCGGGCTCGTGAACACGCGCCGCGTCGGCCAATGGATTTTCTTCCAACGGAACGAGGAAGCGATCCATGCCTTTCTCGCACAACTGAACGACGGACTTTAGGAATACCCGATGACTACAATGTTTGACCCGATCAAGGTGGGCGCCCTCGAATGGCCGAACCGCATCGTCATGGCGCCGCTGACCCGCTCGCGCGCCGATGGCGGCGCACGCGTGCCGAATGCGCTGATGGCCGAATACTATGTGCAGCGCGCGTCCGCCGGGCTGATCCTGTCCGAAGCGACCTCGGTGACCCCGATGGGCGTGGGCTATGCCGATACGCCGGGCATCTGGTCCGACGAGCAGGTCGAAGGCTGGAAGATCGTCACCGAGGCCGTGCACAAGGCCGGGGGCCGTATCTTCCTGCAGCTGTGGCA
Organism: Massilia oculi; assembly: GCF_003143515.1. Classification (NCBI taxonomy): domain Bacteria; kingdom Pseudomonadati; phylum Pseudomonadota; class Betaproteobacteria; order Burkholderiales; family Oxalobacteraceae; genus Massilia; species Massilia oculi. The sequence goes on from NZ_CP029343.1 coordinate 593,021, forward strand.
CGTGGGCCGCATCTCGGACCCGTCCTTCCTCGGCGGCGAGCTGCCGGTCGCGCCGTCGGCGATCCAGCCGGACGGCCATGTGAGCCTGCTGCGTCCGAAGCGCCCGTTCGTCACCCCGCGCGCGCTCGCACTCGATGAAATCCCCGGCATCGTCGCCGGCTACCGCAAGGGCGCCGAAAACGCCAAGAAGGCCGGCTTCGACGGCGTCGAGATCCATGGCGCCAACGGCTACCTGCTCGACCAGTTCCTGCAGGATTCCACCAACAAGCGCAACGACGCCTACGGCGGCCCGATCGAGAACCGTGCGCGCCTGATGCTGGAAGTGACCGACGCCTGCATCGACGTCTGGGGCGCCGACCGCGTCGGCATGCACCTGGCGCCGGCCCGCGATTCGCACGACATGGGCGATTCGACCCCGGCCGAGACGTTCGGCTACGTGGCGCGCGAGCTGGGCAAGCGCAAGATCGCCTTCATCTTCACCCGCGAAGGACAAGGTCCGGACGCGCTGGGTCCGATGATCAAGAAGGAATTCGGCGGCGTCTGGATCGCCAACCAGCAGCTCACCCGCGAAAAGGCCGAGGAACTGATCGCCAGCGGCACCGCCGACGCGGTGTCGTGGGGCCAGCTGTTCATCGCCAATCCGGACCTGCCGAAGCGCCTGCGGCTGGGTGCGCCGCTGAACGAGCCGAATACCGATACCTTCTACCATCCTGGCCCGGTCGGCTACACCGACTATCCGGCACTGGAACAGGCTGCCTGATACATCGCTTTCGCCACCGCTTCGCCGCCCACCGCCGGCGAAGTGGCGGCGCCTCTTTCGACGGGACCTTCACGGTCCCGTTTCTACGCGTATTGACGATACTAGCGAACACGCATACCGAGAGCACGCAATCTCTCCAACTGGTGTCCAGCGTGGAACGTTAGTGCTATTCTTGCGCGATTGACATTTCGCGCACCAAGATGCGCCCACCGAGAGAGAGGATATTCAGTGAACTTTCACGCACACCGCGTGATGGCCGTCGCCATCGCTTCCGCCGTCGTCTTCGGCGGCGCCGTCCACGCCGCGCCGGCAAAACAAGCCCCGGCCCGCGCCGAAACCGCCTTCCTCTCGCAGGACGACGCATTTGCGCGTTCCGCCCGCATCGCGAACGTCGACTATGTGCTGGACTTTACCCTGACCGGCAAGGAAACCTTCGCCGGCACCACGACCGTCACCTTCGATCTCAAGGACACCAGTTCCGCCGTCACCCTCGACCTGAACAAGGCCACCGTCAAGTCGGTCAGCGTCAACGGCAAGCCGGTCCAGGCGCGCTACAACAACTGGTTCATCACCATCGACCCGGCGCATCTGGCCAAGGGCCGCAACACCGTCACCGTCGCCTACGAGCGCCTGCACAGCACCAATGGCGAAGGCCTGCACCGCATGGTCGATCCAGCCGACGGCCGGGTGTATACCTATTCGCACTTCGAGCCGGTGGCCGCCCAGCAGATGTTCCCGCTGTTCGACCAGCCCGACCTGAAAGCCAGCTACACCGTCACCGTCACCGCGCCGAAGGACTGGCACGTGGTCACCACCACCCGCGAGACGAAGATCGATGACGCCGGCGCCAACCGCCGCTGGACCTTCAAGCAAACCAAGCGCCTGAGCCCCTACAACTTCTCGCTGCACGCCGGTCCCTACCAGGTCTGGGAAGACAATAGCGGCAAGTACCCGATGCGCCTGTTCGCGCGCCAGTCGCTGGCCAAGCAGGTGGTCCCCGCCGACTGGTTCCGCCAGACCAAGGCCGGCATGACCTTCTTCGAAGAGTACTTCGGCATCCCCTACCCCTTCGAGAAATACGACCAGCTGATCGTGCCGGACTTCCTGTACGGCGCGATGGAAAACGCCGGCGCCATCACCTTCGCCGAAGCACGCTACGGCGTGGCCAACATGACGGCCGACCAGAAGCAGTCGATGACCGAAGTGATCATGCACGAGATGGCCCACCAGTGGTTCGGCAACCTGGTCACCATGAAGTGGTGGAACGGCCTGTGGCTGAACGAAAGCTTCGCGTCGTTCATGGGCATCCTGGCCACCGCCGAATCGACCGAGTTCAAGGACTCGTGGCAGAAGTTCTACCAGACCGGCAAGCAGCGCGCCTACATCCAGGACCAGACCGCGAGCACCCACCCGATCGAGGTGCCGGTGCCGTCCTCGAGCAACGCCTTCGACAATATCGACGCCATCACCTATTCGAAAGGCGGCGCCGCCCTCAAGCAGCTGCGTCACCTGCTGGGCGAGGAAGTGTTCCGCAAGGGCGTGCACAACTACCTGGTCAAGTATTCGTGGCAGAACGCCACCCTCGACGACTTCATCGGCACCCTGGCCAAGACCGCCGGCCGCGACCTGTCGGGCTGGACGAAAGAGTGGCTGTACCACGCCGGCGTGAACACGATCGCCGCCAATTACAGCTGCAGCAACGGCAAGATCCGCGACTTCACCCTCACGCAAGCCGCGCCGGGCAAGGAGCTGCCGACCCTGCGCGAACAACGCGTACAGGTGGCGGCGTTCAAGATCGACGGCGGCAAGCTGTCGCTGATCAAGAACGTGCCGGTGACCTACAAGGGCGCGAAAACCGCGGTCAGGGACCTCGACGGCGCGGCCTGCCCGGACCTGGTGTACCCGAACTACCAGGACTGGGGCTATGCGAAAGTCCAGCTGGACGAGCGCTCCTTCGACACCGCGCGGACGAAACTGTCGCAGGTCGACGATCCGCTGCTGCGCGCCATGCTGTGGCAAAGCCTGTGGGATGGCGTGCGCGACGCCCAGCTGCCGCTGAACGACTTCATCACCGTGGCCCTGAACAATGCGCCGCAAGAGAAGGACTACACCCTGCTCGGCGACGTGCTGGGCAAGGTCGTCCAGTCGAAAGCCTACCTCGACGCCATGCGCCTCGACAGCGCGTATGCGAAACAGACCTACGCCGCGCTTGAAAAGATGGCCTGGGACGGCGTGCTGGCGCACAAGGCCAATGCCGACGTCCAGCGCCGCTGGTTCGGTCTCTACGTGAGCGTGGCCACGACTCCGGAGGCGCTGGCGCGCCTGGCCGGCATCCTCGACGGCAAGCTTGATGCCGCCGGCCTGCAGCTCACGCAAGACCAGCGCTGGTCGATCATCGCCCACCTCAATCGCTACGATCACGCCGGCGCCGAAGGGCTGATCGTGGCGGAAAGCGCGCGCGACAAGTCCGACGCCGGCCAGGTGGCGGCGGTGGCGGCCACCGCGTCGCGTCCGGATCCGAAGGTCAAGGCGGACTGGGTCGGGAAGATCGAGGACCTCAAGTCGCCGCTGCCGTTCTCGCGCATCCGTACGGCGATGGGCAGCGTGTTCCCGGCCGAACAGGGCCAGCTGAGCGAGCGCGAAGCCGACGCACGCCTGGCGCGCCTGCCGGCAATCGACAAGGCGGCCGGCCCGGTCTATATGCGCGCCTACGCCACCACGATGATCCCGACCGCCTGCACGCCGCAAAGCGTGCAGCGCCTGAGCCGCGCGGCCGACCGGATGCAGGACCTGTCGGCGTTCACCCGCCGTTCTTTGCTGGACACCCTGCAGGAAGAGCAGCGCTGCGTGGCCATCAAGGCGGCGATGACGGCGCCGAAGTAGACCCTCGATGAGCGCGGACGCCGGCCTGATGCCGCGCCGCGCGCCGGGCTGGCCGCTGGCGGCCACGCTCGGCGCGCACCTGCTGCTCGCATGGTGGTGGTTTGACGCCACCGGCGTGCGGGCGTTGCCATCCATCGTTCCGACGCTGCGTGAATTCCTCGTGGTGCCGGTGCTGGTACCGCCGCCTGCACCCGAATCCTCACCACCCGCGCCGATTCCCCGTTCCTCTGCCCGCTCACCGGCGCGCCCTGCGGTCGAAGCGCAGCCTGTCACGACCGCTCCTGCCACTGCCCCGCCAGCGGAGTCTGGCGCCGAAGCCTATCTCGACCCACCGGCGCAGCCTGCGCCGCAAGACAATGCCGTCTCCGAGGAAGCGACGCTGGCCAGCCGCGCCAGGCGCGCCGCCGGCAGCGCCGATCACGAACTACGCAAGGGCAAGCTGGCCCCGCTCGAACCGACCGACACCCCATGGAAGCGCTTTGCCAGCGCCGTCGAAGGCGCCCGCAAGGACACCTCGCTCACGCTGACGTCGGAGAGCTATACCTCGCCCGACGGCACCATCGTCTACCGCTTCCGCAAGAACGGTCAATATTACTGCCGCACCGGCGGCGGCGTGCGGCGAGCATGTTCGGCGCCGAGGGCGGCGGCGCCGTCCTGTTCGACAAGCCGGGTGGAGGTGGCCTCGCCGGCCTCGTGCCCTGCCCGTCCAGGGCCGAGTTCAAGCGCGACTGAGCGCCGCTCGTCGCCGTCGGCAATGCAACGCACAGTTCCGCCACCCGGCGCCATGCGCCGTCGGCCCCGCACTGCGCCGGCGGATGTTCGCGCAGCAGCGCGCCCAGGTCGAGCGGCGCTCCCTCGCGTACCTTGACGCCACGCGCGATCGGCACGCACAGCGCGTCATGCCAGGCCGCCGCATGGCCTTCGGGCGTGGGCAGCGCGCCGCGCAGCCGGACGGCGGCTGCCTCGCATGCGGCGCCGCTCGCAAACTCGCCGCGCAGGCTGCTGCTCTCCAGCGTGACGTCGAGGTGCTGTTGCAGGTACAGCAGCAGGATCATCGTGAACATATAATGGCCGGGTCCGCGGCCCCGGCCGCGCTTGCAGAGGAAACACATTGGACTGGGATTTTCCGCAACCGTTCATCCTGCCGGTCGCGCCGCAGGCTGGCGACATCGATGGCCTGAACCACACCAATAACGCCGTCTACGTGCGCTGGTGCGAACAGGCCGGTTGGGCCCACTCGGAAATGCTGGGCCTGTCGCTGGACGACTACCGGCGCCTGGACCGCGCGATGGCGATCCGGCGCGGCGACTACGCATACCTGTTGCCAACAGTGCAGGGTGAGGCGCTGAGCCTGGCCACCTGGCTGGTCGGCGGCGACGGCAAGCTGACGATGGAGCGCCGCTTCCAGCTGGTGCGCGACAGCGACGGCGCCACCGTGCTGCGCGGACGCTGGGAACTGGTCTGCATCGAGATCGGCAGCGGCCGGCCGCGCCGCATGCCGGCCGAGTTCCTGGACACTTATATGCCCGTCGTGGTCGCGCCAGACTGAAACGCTGCCCGCGCGCATGATTGCATTGCGCATGCTCAAGGACGAGTTTGATCGATCCGGCGTACCGCCCGCTTGGGCGGGATCAGACTGGTTCCGTCACCCGATCCGACGACGAGGATGCGATGTTCCGGATTCTGCCCAAGATCCCGATCGATATGCGCCTGATCCTGTTCTGGCTGCTTGCCAGTCCGCTGCTCGCGGGGCCGTTGCTGGCCGGCTGCAGGCTGCGCGACGGCGGGCACGAAGAACTCGTGGTGCCCGAGCTGGTGCGCACCCATCTCTATCTCGCCCCCAACGGCTCGGACAGCAATCCCGGCACCCGCGCCGAACCCTTCCGCACCCTCGCGCGCGCGGCCCAGGTGGTCACGCCGGGCACGACCGTGCACGTGGCGCCCGGCATCTATTCGGGCGGCGTGCGCACCACCACCAGCGGCACGCTCGAAGCGCGCATCGTCTTCCAGAGCACCGAGCGCTGGGGCGCCAGGATCGTGCCGCCGCTCGACGCGCGCCAGAGCGCGGCCTGGGACAACCGCGGCAACTACGTCGACATCGTCGGCTTCGAAATCGACGGCACCCAGTACCAGAGCGGCATGAAATGGCTGAGCGGCATCTATAACGGCGGCTCGCACAACGGCGTGCACGGCAACCGCATCCACCACATCGGCAACGACGTGCCGTGCGAGCCCAAGGGCGGCTCGGGCATCGGGATCGACAGCTATTTCAAGGGCATGGACGTGGCCGTGACCGGCAACCACGTGCACGACATCGGCCCACCCGGCTGCCGCTACATGCACGGCATCTACATCAGCACCACGGCCAGTGTGCGGGGCAACGTCGTTTACCGCGTATCCGGCGCGGGCATCCATCTGTGGCACGACGCCAACCGCGTGACCGTGCGTGGCAATACCGTGGCGGCATGCGGCACCGGCATCGTGGTCGGCGGCGGCGACTTTTATCACAGCAAGGGGCCGAACGACCACACCCACGTCAGCAACAACATCGTCTACGACAACCACCACGGCATCCTCGAACAAGGGGCGATCGGCCGCCACAACAGCTTCCGCAACAACCTCGTGTACCAGAACGCCGGCCAGGACTGGAAGCTGTCGCCCGGCCGCGAGCATACGGGCAGCATCAGCGCGCCGCCCCAGTTCGTCGAGTACGGCGCAGGCGGCACGCCAGACTTCCGCCTGCGTCGCGGCTCGCCGGCGATCGGACAGGGCTTGCCGTCAGATTCCGCGCCGCCCGGCAGCGGCAATACCGGGGCGCGGCCGATGCGCAAGGCCGACATCGGGGCCCTGCCGTCGGCGCCGCCCCCCTAGCCGGGGCGTAACGCTTACAGGATTTCGCGCACCCGCTCGAACGGCCGGCACAGGCGCGCGCCCTTCGGCGTGACCACGAAAGGCCGCTCGATCAGAATCGGATGCGCAGCCATCGCATCGAGCAGGGCTGCGTCGTCCACCTCCGGCCGGTCCAGGCCGAGCTCGGCGTACAGGGCTTCCTTGCGGCGCACGGCGTCGCGCGGCTGCAGGCCCGCGTCGGCGATCAGGCGCGCCAGTTGTTCGCGGGTCGGTGGATTGACCAGGTATTCGACCACTTGCGGTTCGTGGCCGGCCTCGCGGATCGCGGCCAGGGTATTGCGCGAAGTCCCGCAGCGCGGGTTGTGATAGATCGTGATTTCCATTGTGATCAGGCTTGGTGTCGGATTGTCATCGGCTTGTCGTTCAGACAGCGGCATGATAACCACAGTGCATACCCGGCACCAGCATTTTTGCTTGTCCCCCTCCCCGCTCCGGCTAGAATCCGACGCTTGATTTTCTAGAGCGTAATGAGATTTCCCATAGCAACATGCTATTACGCCCCACCGGAGACCCGATGAGCGATTACCTGCAGCGTCCCGAGGCACTGCCCACCCTGCGCCAGCGCACCGCGCTGCGCGTGCTGCAGCTGTTCGGCTGGAAGCTGTATTTCAAGCCACTGCCCGGGCCACATGGCATTGCGGTGGTCTACCCGCACACCTCGAATTGGGACTTCCCCATCGGGCTGGTCGCCAAGTGGGCGCTCGACACGCCGTTTCGCTGGCTGGCCAAGGATTCGCTGTTCCGCGGCGCGATGGGCCGCCTGATGCGCTACTGGGGCGGCATCGCGGTCGATCGCCGCGCGCCGATGGGCGCCACGCGCCAGCTGGCCCAGCAGATGCTGAAGGAAGACTGGTGCTGGGTCGGCATCACGCCGGAAGGCACGCGCGGCTATCGTCCGCACTGGAAAAGCGGCTTCTATCACCTGGCGCGCACCGCCAACGTGCCGCTGCTGCTGGTCAGCTTCGACTACAAGAAGAAGGAACTGCGCGTGACCGAGACGCTCGAGCTATCGGGCGACGTCGAGCGCGACATGGAAGCGATCCGCGCGGTCTACCAGGACGTCACCGCCCTTTACCCAGAAAACGCAGCCCCGATCGTCCTCGCCGCGAAGGACGACAGCGAGGCCCGGCGCAAGCGCGCCTGATGCGCCTCACGCTGTCCGGCACCGGCGCCGTCAGGCCGGCGCCGGCCGTCCCGCCGCACTCGACCCCGCCAGCCTGTCCCAGGCATTCGCCGCGCTCAGGAACACCTGCCCGCTGAGCTGGCCCAGCAGATCGCTGTCCCGCAGCCGGTCCATCACCGGCCCCTTCACTTCGGCCAGGTGCAGGGTCACGCCGCGCTGGCCCAGCGACGCGTTCAATTCCTGCAGACCGAACAGGGCCGAGGTGTCGATCGCATTCACCGCCGACAGCACCAGCACCAGGTGGGCTGTAGCGGCATGCTGCACCAGTTCCTCGTCGATACGCTCGTTCACCGCGTCCACGTTCCCGAAGAACAGGCCGGCGTCGACCCGCAGCATCAGCAGGCCAGGCGTGGTCTCGGCCGAATAGCGGTCGACGTTGCGGAAGTGCTCGGTGCCATGGATGCGACCCAGCACCGCGATGTGCGGCCGGCTGGCGCGCCAGATCAGCGAGCCCATCGATAGCGCCACGCCCACCAGCACGCCCGCCTCCACCCCCAGCACCAGCACGCCGCCGGCAGTGGCCAGCAGTGCCAGCGCGTCGGCGCGGTCGTAGCGCCAGGCGGTGCGCAGGGTCGACCAGTCGAGCATGCCGAGCACCGCCACGATGATGGTCGCGGCCAGCGTCGGCAGCGGCAGCAGCGCCAGCCAGCCGGTGGGCGCCACCAGCGCCAGGGCCAGCAGGCCGGCCGTGATCACGCTCGCCAGCTGGGTGTTGGCGCCGGCCGCGAAATTCACCGCCGAGCGCGAGATGCTGCCGGTGACCGGAAAGCCGCCGGAGAGTGCGCTGCCGACATTGGCCACGCCCAGGCCGACCAGCTCGCGGTTGCTGGCCAGCTTCTCGCCGCCCCGCTTGAGCGCCAGCGCCTGCGCGCCCGACATGCTGATCAAGAACACCATGAAGCCGGTCAAGAGCGCCGGCTGCAGCAAGGCCTGCCAATGTCCGCTCGAGGTGGCCAGATTCAGGCCCGGCAGGCCGGCCGGTACCGCGCCGGTGGTAGCCACGCCAAGGCGGTCCAGTTCCAGCCACGGCACCAGCGCGGTGGCGCCCAGCACGACGAACATCGGCGCCAGCTTGCCCGCGATATCGGCCACGACGGGCTTGACGCGCAGCCGGCGCAGCAGCGGCGCCAGCCATTCGCGCGCCATGACCAGCAGGGCCAGGGAGCCAAAACCCAGCGCGATGCTGGGCCAGTGAGGTGAGGCGTCCAGCGCGATCGGACCGCCAATCAGCGTGCGCAGCTGCCCCCACGCGATGACGATCGCCGAACCGATGGTGAAGCCGCTCATCACTGGACGCGAAAAGAAGTTGGCAAGAAAGCCGATGCGCAGCAGGCCGCAGGCCAGCAGGACCAGGCCCGACATCAGCGCCAGCTGGGCCGCCAGCACGCCATACAGGCCGGTGCCGGGCGTGGCCAGCGGCGCCAGCGTGGACGCCGTCATCAACGACACGATGGCCATCGGCCCCACCGACTGGGTGCTGCTGGTGCCGAATAGCGCGTACAGCAGCGGCGGGAAGATGCTGGCGTAGATGCCGACCACCGGCGGCAGCCCGGCCACCAGCGCATAGGCCATGCCCTGCGGGATCATCATCATCGCCACCACGATGCCGGCGCTGATATCGCCCGGCAGCGCGGCGCCCCGGTATTCGCGAAGCCATTGAAGCATGGTCACCCTAGAGGACTTGCCAATTTGAAAGGCCGCTAGCGTAGCATAAATACCGAATAAGGATATTCGGTTTATGAGCTAACGCGGCGGCGCCGGCTCAGGACATCGCCAGTTCGACACAGTTTCTCCCGGCCCGCTTGGCGCGCGCCAGCGCGGCATTGGCGCGCACCGCCAGCGAATCGCCGCTCTCGCTCTCGCCCAACTGGGCCACGCCCAGGCTGATGGTCACGTGGTCGCAGCCCGGGATCTCGACCTGCTCGATTGCGGCGCGCAGCTTCTCGGCGATGCGCAGGCCGTCGATCGCGCTGGCATGCGGAGCGATCACCAGGAATTCCTCGCCGCCCGAGCGCACCAGCACGTCGCTCGCGCGCAGCAGGGCGCGCACGGTGTCGGCCACGGTGCGCAGCACGATGTCGCCCACCGGATGCCCAAAGCTGTCGTTGACCTGGCTGAAGCGGTCGATGTCGAAGCTCACCAGCGCCAGCGGCAGGCGGTAGCGGCGGGCGCGCTTGATCTCCTGCTCGAGCAGGTGCTCGCCGTGGCGGCGGTTGGCGACCTCGGTCAGGGCGTCGGTCGTGGCCAGGTGGGTCACGCGCGCCAGCAATGCCTCGTTCTCGCGCGTGACCTCGGCCATGCGCAGGCCATGGGCCGCCATCTGTGCCAGGTCGTCCAGCGCCTGCAGCTGCGCGCGCGAGAAGGCGCGCGCATGGTCGAACATCAGGCACAGCGAACCGCGCGGGCCGCCCGGGCCCTGGCCCGGGATCGGCAGGCCGACCACCATGCGCACGCCGAAGCCCTCCAGGCGGGCCGCCAGTTCGGGCTCGCCCGCCTTCTCCGGCGCGTCGAGCAGGGTGAATTCGCCGGTGGCGGCGGCCAGCAGGCCGGGAAAAGCGTGGCGCAGCGGCGACTGCAGCAGGCGCCCCTCACGGTGGAGCAGCGCCATCAGGTGCAGGCCGCCCACACCCTGTTCGGCTTCCAGGTGCAGGTCGCCGTCGCGGTGCTGGAACAGCGCCGCATGCACCAGGCCCGGCCAGCCGGACAGCGCGGCGCACAGGCGCTCGGCGAAGCGTACGCTGTCGTCGGCGTGGCTCAGGGCCTCCAGGCTGGCGCTTCGCAGCGCCAGCAGATTGTGCAGCTCTTCCTTGGCGGAGGTCGGCGCGAGCATCGGTGCAGATGCCGGCGCAGATGCCGGCGCGGATGCCGGCGGGAAGCCGGCGCGCAGGCGGGCGTCGAGCAACGCGCGGGTCTGCTGCGCGCGCAGCGGGCCGATGGCATAGTCGATCGGGCCGAAGGCCATCAGCGCCGGCAGCCAGCGCGCATTGGTGAAGGGGCACAGCACCAGGGTCGGCTTGCCGGTCCGTTCGGCCACCAGGGCGCCCAGGGCCGCCAGGTCGATGCCCAGCTCGCAGCGCTCGAGGTCCAGCACCACGAGGTCGGCCGGCTCGCGCGCCAGCAGGCTGCGCGCCTGCTCGGCGCCGGAGGCCACCCGCAACTGCGAGAAGACCCCGGCGCACGCGCTCTGGAAATCGGCGCGGCGCTGGCCCACCGGATTCACGAACAGGCAGCTGTAGTCGATGTCCACCTCATCCGCGCGCGCGCCCTCTTCTCCCATCCTCATTCTCCAAAACGTTTCCAGGCATTACCGATTCGGCATGTTTGCCTCGCGAGTGTGCCATAAGCGCGGCGCTGTGTGTGGAACCGCACCGTCGCGCCGGGCCATGCGTCCAATACTCTCCAGATCGGATGCACATTCATGGGAGAAGCACGATGGGACAGCAGGACGACGTGGCGAACAAGCAGAAGGCCATCCAGAACCGCCAGGACCAAATCGATGGCAGCATGCAGAAGGCCGGCAGTAATGACGAGGGCGCCGTGCAGACCGGCGTGCGGCAGCCGGAAACGCCGATGCCCGACCAGCACCTGGCCAAGCCCGGCATCGAAGCGCAGATGGAGCTCAAGCCGAAGTTCATGGCCGAGGGCTACAAGGGCAGCGGCAAGCTGGAGGGCATGAGCGCCATCGTGACCGGCGGCGACTCCGGCATCGGCCGCGCGGTCGCGGTGTTGTTCGCGCGCGAAGGCGCCGACGTGGCCGTCATGTACCTGAACGAGCACGAGGACGCCGAGGAAACCAAACGCTGCATCGAGGCCGAGGGCCGCCGCTGCATCACCATATCGGGCGACGTCAAGGACGCCGCCTTCTGCAACGAGGCGGTGGAAAAAGTCGTCGCCGAGTTCGGCCGCCTGGATGTGCTGGTGAACAACGCCGCCTTCCAGGAGCATGCGAACTCGCTGCTCGACATCACCGAAGAGCGCCTCGACGAGACCTTCCGCACCAATATTTATGGGTACTTCCACATGGCGCGCGCCGCCCTGCCCCATCTGAAACGCGGCGCGGCGATCATCAACACGGGATCGGTAACCGGCCTGCAGGGCTCCAAAAGGCTGCTCGATTATTCGGCCACCAAGGGTGCTATCCACGCCTTCACGATGTCGCTCGCCTCGAGCCTGATCGAACAGGGCATCCGCGTCAATGCGGTGGCGCCGGGCCCGGTCTGGACTCCACTGAACCCGGCCGACCAGACGCCCGAGCAGCTGAAGAAATTCGGCGCGGCCACCGACTACAAGCGCCCGGCCCAGCCGGAAGAACTGTCGCCGGCCTACGTGTTCCTGGCCTCGCCCGTGTGCTCGGGCTACATCACCGGCATCGTGCTGCCGATCACCGGTTCGGTCGGCTGACAGGCCGATCCGCAAACGACGAGGAGAGCATCCATGCGCAGCATGTGGAAAGGGGCGATCAGTTTCGGGCTGGTCCACATTCCGGTCGATATGTACACCGCGGTCGACAGCAAGGGGCTGGACCTGACCATGCTCGACCGGCGCGACTTTTCGCCAGTGGGCTTCAAGCGCTACAACAAGGGCAACGGCAAGGAAGTCGCGTGGGACGACATCGTCAAGGGCTACGAATATGAGGACGGCGAGTATGTCGTGCTGTCCGATGAAGACCTGCGCCGCGCCAACCCCGAGGCGACCCAGACCATCGACATCCAGGCCTTCGTGAATGCCGAGGACGTGCCGCTGATCTACTACGACCAGCCCTATTACCTCGCACCGGGCAAGGGCGGCACCAAGGTGTATGCCCTGCTGCGCGAGACCCTGCGCGAGGCCGGCAAGATCGGCATCGCGCGCGTCGTCATCCGCGTCAAGCAGCACCTGGCCGCGCTGGTGTGCGTGGGCGACACCATCGTGCTCAACACTTTGCGCTACCCGGACGAGATGCGCGATGCGGACGAACTCAAGATCCCCTCGCCCAGTTCGAAGACCGCCGCCGTCACCGTCAAGGAACTCAAGATGGCGATGGCGCTGGTCGAGGGCATGAGCGAGGACTGGGCGCCGGAGCAGTACCACGACACCTACCGAGAGGACGTGCTGGCCCTGGTCAAGAAGAAGATCAAGGCCAGGCAGACCAAGACCATCACCCAGCCCGAGCCCGAGAAGGAAAAGCGCGCCAGCGGCAAGGTCATCGACCTGGTCGCCCTGCTCCAGGCCAGCCTGGGCAAGAAGCCGGCCAAGGCCGCGCTGGCGGCGCTGGACGACGACGACGACGACGATCCGCCGCCGCGCAAGTCGAGGAAGCCGGCCGAGGACGAGGACGACGACGACGACGCCCCGGCGCCGCGCGCGCGCAAGACGTCCGGCACGGGCAGCCGCTCCGGCGCCACCGCCAAGTCGACCCGCACCGCGGCGAGCAAGGCTGCGGCCAAGCCGGCCGCGAAGAAGGCCGCCGCAAAAAAGGCGGCGGCAAAAGCCTCGGCGAAGGCGGCGGCACGCAGGAAGGCGGCGTGAGGATGGGGGAACTGATCGACCTTCTCCAATGGCCGGCCATGGTGGTCAGCCTCTACGCCGCCTTCCTGATCGGCTCCAAGCGCGCCGAACGCCGGGTCTTCGGATTCTGGATGTTCATCCTCAGTAACCTGATGTGGATCGTCTGGGGCTTGCACGACGAAGCCTGGGCCCTGATCACCCTGCAGCTGGCGCTGATGGCGATGAATGTCCGGGGCATCTTCAAGAACGGAGACTGAATGCCGGAGGGCGGCGCCGCCGCCTTCTGACATTTCTTCTTCTCGGAGTATTGTAAAAACCTATCATAATAATTAAAGCAATTATCTTTCCCTAATCCAGATTGCTCTTTAGAATCTATCTCATTGAAATGCAACGCAATGAGGAGATCACGAATGAGCCAATCCCGCCTGACCACCGCCTCCGGCATCCCGCTCGCCGACAACCAGAATTCGCTGAGCGCGGGCCCGCGCGGACCGCTGCTGCTGCAGGACTTCCACCTGATCGAAAAGCTGCAGCACTTCAACCGCGAGCGCATTCCCGAGCGCGTCGTCCACGCCAAGGGTTCGGGCGCCTATGGCAGCTTCACCGTCACCCATGACATCACCGGGCTGACCAAGGCCAAGCTGTTCTCCCACGTCGGCAAGCAGACCCCGGTGTTCCTGCGCTTCTCGACCGTCGGCGGAGAAAAAGGCAGCGCCGATACCGAACGCGATCCGCGCGGCTTCGCCCTGCGCTTCTACACCGAGGAAGGCAACTGGGACCTGGTCGGCAACAACACGCCGGTATTCTTCATCAAGGACCCGATCAATTTCCCGGACTTCATCCACACCCAGAAGCGCGATCCGCAGACCAACCTCAAGTCGGCCAACATGATGTTCGACTTCTGGAGCAATGCGCCGGAAAGCCTGCACCAGGTGACGATCCTGTTCTCGGACCGCGGCACCCCGGACGGCTACCGCCACATGGACGGTTTCGGCAGCCATACCTATAGCCTGATCGACGAACAGGGCGAGCGCGTCTACGTGAAATGGCACTTCAAGACCCGCCAGGGCATCAAGAACCTGAGCGCGCTCGACGCCACCCGCATTGCCGGCAGCGACCCGGATCATGCCCAGCGCGACCTGTTCAATGCGATCGCCGCCAATGACTTTCCGCAGTGGGACGTGCAGGTGCAGGTCGCGACCATCCAGGAACTGGAAGCCTGGAGCGCGCGCACCGGCTGGAATCCGTTCGACCTGACCAAGGTCTGGCCGCATGGCGACTTCCCCGTGCAGCCGGTCGGCGTGCTGGAACTGAACCGCAACCCGCAGAATTACCATGCTGAAGTCGAGCAGGCCGCCTTCTCGCCGGCCAACGTGGTGCCGGGCCTGGGCTACTCGCCCGACAAGATGCTGCAGGGCCGCCTGTTCGGCTACCACGACGCCCAGCTGTACCGCGTCGGCACCAACCACCAGCACCTGCCGGTCAACGCCCCGCGCTGCCCGGTGCACAACCACCAGCGCGACGGCGCGATGGCGATCGCCAACGGCGGCTCGGCGCGCAACTACCACACCTTGAACAGCGTGGGCGCCGGCGCCACCGGCATGGGCCACGGCGAGCGTGAACTCGGCCTCGAGGGCGATGCCGGACGCTTCGACTTCCGCGGCCAGGAAGACGATTACACGCAGGCCGGCAACCTGTTCCGCCTGATGGACACCCAGGCGCGCCAGAACCTGTGCGACAACCTGGCCGGCCCGCTGAGCCAGGTGGACGAGGACATCCTGCAGCGGCAGCTGCGCCACTTCGACCTTGCCGATCGTGCGTATGGCGCCGGCGTGCGCGCCTCGCTCAAGGCGCTGGGCAGGAACGTCGACTAATCCGCAAACCGGTTCTCCCTCCTTGCCGCCACCCGGGCCTCCAGTTCCGGCGTGGCGGTTTTTGATTCAGGGCTCGAACCCGAGCGCCTTCATCGCTTTCGTGAGCGTCCTGGCCGCCGTGGCATAACCCTCCCACGGCGCATTGCCCTCGTCCAGCCGTGTGTGCACATTGGCCACAGTCCACTGCGTGCTCGATGTCAGGCCCGGCAACTCTTCCCAGCGCAGCGGCACCGAGATCCCGAGTCCGGGCCTCACCCGCGCCGACCAGGCGGCGACGGTGGTCGCGCCCTGCCCGTTGCGCAGGTAGTCGATGAAGATCTTGCCGACCCGGTTCTTCGGGCCACTCTTGAAGGCGAAGCGATCGGGCAAGGTATCGGCCATATGCCGCACGATCGCCTGCGAGAACGCCTTGACGGTATCCCAGTCGTGGCCGCCCTTGATCGGCACCACCACGTGCAGGCCCTTGCCACCGCTGGTCTTGAGAAAAGCAGGCAAGCCAAGTTCGTCGAGGAAGGCGTGCATCAGTTGGGCCGCCTCCTGCATCGCCGGCCATTCGACGCCCTGGCCCGGGTCGAGGTCGAACACCATGCGGTTCGGCTTCTGGTAACTGCCCTTGAACGCGTTCTGGGTGTGGATCTCGACCACGTTCCACTGCGCCGACGACAGGATGCCTTCCACCTTCGCCACTTCGAGCATCGGCGGATGGTCGGGGTCGAGCGCCTGGTCCAGCTGGCGCAGGCCAGGCATCTTGCGCACGTCGGCGTGCTTCTGGAAGAACAGCTCGCCGCCCACGCCCTCGGGTGCGCGCACCAGCGACACAGGACGGCCCTTCAGGTGCGCCATCATCAGTTCGCCGACCAGCGCGTAGTAGCGGATCAGGTCGAGCTTGGTCGCGCCGCTTTCCCTGTCGATCACACGGTCGCCATTCGTGATCTTCATCGATGCCGGTAGCTTGCCGGATGCCGCAACGGGATCCTCATCGTCATTTGGAGTCGCATCGGTCATGTGCTGTGCCTTTTCACGTTTGATGCCCTTGGCCGGCTTGTCCTCGCGCAGCCCCTGGAATACCGGATGACGCACGGCGCCGGCGCCCGTCCATTCCGAGAAGCTGACTTCGGCCACCAGCACCGGCTTGACCCAGTGGTGCTTGCGGCCGGGGACGGCGCGCGGCGGGAAGGGACTCTCGTCGCTGCGCAGCTTTTCCAGGCGCTGGGCGATCGAGGTCAGCGAGGAATGGTTGAAGCCCGAGCCGACATTGCCCGCGTAACGCAGCACGCCTTCCTCGTCGTAGGTGCCAAGCAGCAGCGACCCGATGCCGGTGCGCGACCCCTTGGGATCGGTGAAGCCGCCGATCACGAATTCCTGGCGCAGCCCGCACTTGAGCTTGATCCAGTCGGGCGAGCGCCGCGACACATAGGGCGCGTCGCGGCGCTTGCCGATCACGCCTTCCAGGCCGATCTTGCAGGCGGCGATCACGAGTTCGTCCGGCTTGTCGCCGAATTCCGCGGAGAAGCGCACCTTGTCCGACGTCTTTTTCGCGAGCAATTTTTCGAGCAAGCCGCGCCGGTCGACCAGCGGCAGCTCGCGCAGATCGTGGCCGTCGAAGTACGGCAAGTCGAACAGGAAGAAGTCGATGCGCTCGGCATGCTTGCCGTCGAAGGCCTGCTGCAGCTTGCCGAAATCGGGCTTGCCGTGCTCGTCGTGGACCACGATCTCGCCGTCGTACCAGCCATCGGGCAGCTTCATGCGCTCCAGCTCGGCCTTGAGCGGCAACAGCTTGTCGGTCCAGTCGTTGGCATTGCGCGTGATCAGGCGTACCGCGCCGTCCTCGATGCGCGCCAGCATGCGGTAACCGTCGAACTTGACCTCGAATACCCAGTTCTCCGGGTCGGGCGGCGGCGCGTCCACCAGCGTGGCCAGCTCGGGAGAAAATTTCTCGGGCAAGGCGACCTTGGCGGATGGCGACGCCGGCGCTTTCTTCGCGGCCTTCTTCGCCGCCGCCCGCTTCTTCGGGGCCGGCGCCGCTTCCTCGTCTGCGCGCAGCGCGTCGACCTTGCGCTGCACGCGCCCGGGCATCGGCAGATCCTTGACGCTGTCCGGCATCTCGTCGACCAGCGAGAACTCCTCGGACGAGCGCGCGTATTCGTCCTTCTCCTTGATCAGGAGCCACGGCTCCTGCTTCTCGTTGCCGCGGCCCTTCATGCGCACCAGGGTCCAGCGGCCGCGCATCTTGTGCCCGTGCATCTCGAACTTGATGCTGCCCTTGGCAAAACCCTTGTGCGGGTCTTCAAGCGGTTCCCAGGTACCCTTGTCCCAGATGATCACTTTCCCCGCTCCGTATTGCTTGGCTGGAATGGTTCCTTCGAAATCGGAATACGAGATCGGGTGATCCTCGACGTGCACCGCCATGCGCTTGTCGTGGGTGTCGTAGCTGGGGCCTTTCGGCACCGCCCAGCTTTTCATCGTGCCATCCAGCTCGAGCCGGAAATCGTAATGCAGGCGGCTGGCCCAGTGCTTCTGGATGACGAAGGTCAGGGCATCGAGTCCGGGCGTACCCCCTTCGGCCGGTTCTGACGTGATCGTGAAGTTGCGCTTGGCTTTATAGACTTTGAGTGCGTCGGGCATCGCGGTGCTCCTGGAACCTATTGATCACAGCCTATTCCTGCCTCGCGCCGGGAACCGTACGGCAGCGAACGCTGACCGGGGCCGTTGCGATAAATGTAAGCGGATGTAATTTTCGTCAACTGGACCGTAACGCTCCCCGTTATCACCTCAGTAACACGGGGAAAACTCCACGGAGCCCCACCTGAGATCGATCGAGTTTCAAACCACTTTAAAGGAATGACACCATGAGCAAAATCGCCGCTACCCTGATCGCTGGTCTGTTCGCTACTTCCGTGTTCGCCCAGACGCCTGACGCCACACCCGCTACCCACGCCGAAGCGCAGGCCCACAAAGATGCAGCCAAGGCCGACGCCAAGCACGCGAAAGAAGTCGCCAAGGCCGACGAAAAGGTAGAGAAGGCCAATGCCGAGGCGAAAGCCGACGTGGCCAAGGCCGAAGCGAAAGCATCCGAGAAGAAGGCTGAAGCCAAGGCCGACCAGGTCGAAGCGAAGGCCGACGGCGTCGCCCGTTCGCAGTAATCCCCCAGGCTCAGGGCCCTCACCAGAAGCCGGCTCGAGCCCCACCATATCGCGGCGTTCCCCACGCCGCGCCATGCAAAAGACAGGTCTTCCTGTCTTTTGCCATGCCTGCTCTACAATAGGCTTTCGCCTTGTAGTTCGCCTTGTAGTTCGCCTTGTATTTCGCTTTGTAGTTCGCTTTGTATTTTCCCGCAGCGTAAAGGACATCATGGACCGTATCGTCTTCCTCGACCGCGACAGCCTGCAAGCCAATGTGCGGGTGCCCGGCTTCGCGCATGCATGGCAGGATCACGCGGGCACCAACCCGGACGAGGTCGTGGAACGCCTGGCCGGCGCCACCGTCGCGATCACCAACAAGGTGCCCCTGTCCGCAGGGACGATCGCGCAACTGCCCGACCTGAAGCTGGTCGCGGTCGCGGCCACCGGTACCGACAACGTGGACCTGGCCGCCTGCCGCGAGCGTGGCATCGTGGTGTCGAACATCCGCGACTATTCGCTGGTCTCGGTGCCGGAACACTGCTTCACCCTGATGCTGGCGCTGCGCCGCAACCTGCGCGCCTATGCCCTCGACGTCGAGGCGGGCAAATGGGAGACGTCCAGCCGCTTCTGCCTGCTCGACCACCCGATCGGCGACCTGTCCGGCAGCCGCCTGGGCATCGTCGGCTACGGCGCGCTCGGACAACGCGTCGCCGGCATCGCGCGCGCGTTCGGCATGCGGGTGGCCGCCACCTCGCGTTCGCCGATCCAGGAGCCGGACGTTACCCAGCTGGCGCTGGATGAGCTGCTGGCGACGTCAAGCATCGTGAGCCTGCACCTGCCGCTCACCGAACAGACCCGCGGCCTGATCGGCCGGCGCGAGCTGGGCCTGATGAAACCGGGCGCACTCCTGATCAACACCGCGCGCGGCGGCCTGGTCGACGAGGCGGCGCTGGCCGACGTGCTGATGGAAGGCCGCATCGGCGCCGGTTTCGACGTCCTCTCCAAGGAGCCGCCATCGTCCGGCAATCCCCTGCTCGGCCTGCGCCTGCCGAACTTCATCCTGACCCCGCACGTGGCCTGGGCCAGCGCCGGCGCCATGCAGACGCTGGCCGATATGCTGGTCGATAATATCGAGGCCTGGCGGGCGGGCACGCCGCGCAACGTGGTCTGATTGCCGCCTTTCTTACCCTTGCTCAGGCGCATCCGGGGCCCGCAGCGGCAAGTCGAGCACGAACAGCGTGCCGGCCCCTGGCGTGCTTTCGACCCGGATCGTCCCGCCCAAGAGGCTCGTGACGATGTTGTAGACGATGTTCAGGCCCAGCCCGGTTCCGCCCTGCCCCATGCGGGTGGTGAAGAAGGGATCGAAGATGCGGCCGAGATGGGCCGCCTCGATGCCGTGGCCATCGTCGCGGAAGGTGATGGTCACCCGGCCGTCGTGTGGCGCGGCGCCGATCGTCATCGTGCCGCCCGGCCCGTCGAACGCATGCAGCATGGCGTTGTTGACGAAGTTGATCAGGACCTGGCCCAGCGGGCCGGGGAATCCATCCATCACGATCCCGGCCGGCACGTCGAGCAGCAGGCGGTGTTCGGCCAGGCGCACCGTGTTCATCAGGGTCGCCACGATTTCGTGGACGGCCTGGGCCAGGTCGAAGCGGCGGCGCTGGGCGCTGGCCTGGTCCACCGAGACCTGGCGGAAGCTGCTCACCAGTTCGGCCGCGTTGTGCAGGCTGCGCACGATGAGCTCCGATGCCTCTTTGGACGCCGCCATATAGTCTTCCAGGTCGGAGCGCTTGAGCGTGGCCTGCGCGAAGCGCGCCGCCACCGCGCTGGTGCGCTCCTGCAGGGTGCTGGCCATCAGCAGGCTGTTGCCGATCGGGGTATTGAGTTCGTGCGCCACGCCCGCCACCAGCGAACCGAGCGAGGCCAGTTTCTCTTGCGCCGCCAGCTGGGCCTGGGTTTCCTTGAGGCGGTGATAGGCTTCGGCATTGTCCATCGCCACGCCGACGTAGGCGGCCAGGGTGCCGAGCATGTCGAGATGGACCTGGCCGTAGGCGCCGGGCTGGCGGCTCTGGACCGTCACCGCTCCCAGCACCCGCTCGCCCACCGTCACCGGCACGCACAGCAGCGAGCGCGGCGCCTGGACGGCGGACTCCGAGACCGCCACCGCGTCCAGCGGGTCGCCCGCCTGCGCCAGCCACGCAGGTAGTTCGACCTGCAGCTCGGCCTGCACGTCGACCAGCAGGTATTCGCGGCCCTCGGCCACGCAGCGCGACAGCAGGTGGCGCGCCGGATCGAAGCGCAGCTCGCGCGGCGCCATGCGCCGCCCGACCACCATCGCATATGGCAGCTCGAGCGTCTCGCGCTCGGGGTGCCACAGCGCGACCGCGAACACCGGCGCGTCCATCAGCGCCACCACGTGCTGGTAGAGCGTGCTCATGATGGCCTCGTTGTCCAGGTTCGCGGTCAGCACCCGGCCCATGTCGGACAGCAGCGCGATATTGCGGTGCGCCCGCTCGACCGATTCCTTCTGGCGCTCGACCTCGCGCTTGTCGCGTTCGGCCGCTTCCTTCTGCAGCAGCAGTTCCGCGGTGCGGGCATGGACTTCGCGCGCCAGCAGCCCTTTCTGCTCCACCAGCGCGTGCACCCGCAGCCGGTAGGCCAGGTAGGACAGCGCCAGCGCCACGGCCGCCCCCAGCGTGCGGAACCACCAGGTCTTCCAGTATGGCGGCGTGATCGTGATCGCCAGCGTGGCGGCGTCCTGGCTCCACAGGCCGTCCTTGTTGCTGGCCCTGACCCGGAACACGTAGCGCCCCGGATCGAGGTTGGTATAGGTCGCGAAACGCCGGCTGGCGTTGGTGTCCACCCAGCCCTGGTCGAAACCTTCGAGCCGGTAGGCATAGCGGTTGCCGTCCGGGTCGGCGTAGTGCAGCGCCGCGAATTCGACCGTGAACACCGTGTCGCGGTACGACAGCGTGATCTCGCGCCGCGTCGGCAGGTCGGGGATGGACCGGCTCTTGTTCAATACCAGCAGGTCGGTGATCGCGACCGCCGGCGGGAACGGGTTATCGCGCACTTCGGCGGGCTGGAACGAGGTCATGCCGTTGATGCCGCCGAAATGCAGCTGGCCGTTGACGCCGCGCCAGGCGGAGCCGACGAAATAGGAACCGTCGATCAGGCCGTCCTTGGCCGTATAGCTCTTGGTCTGGCCGCCCACCGGATCGACCCGCGTGATCCCGGCCGTGGTGCTGACCCACAGGGTGCCGTCGTCGTCCTCGAGGATGGCGCCGACCGACGACCCCTCACGGGCATGATCGAAAGGATAGAAGCGGAACCAGGTGCGCTCGCCGTCGCGCATCATGCGGTGCAGCCCGCCGGCGGTGCCGACCCACAGCTCGCCCGAGCGCGACTCGTGCAGGTAGTTGACGCGGCTGTGGCGCAAGGTGCCCGGATCGGCCGGGTCGTTGCGAAAGCGGGTGAAGGTGTCGGTGGCGCGATCGAAACGTTCCAGGCCCGATTCGGTACCGATCCACAGGATGCCGTGGCGGTCTTCCAGCAGCGCACGGCCATAATTGTCGCCCAGGCTGGTGGGATCGAGCGGATCGTTGCGCCAGCTGCGCGTGGTCTCGGCCCCCGGCGCCAGCGCCGACAGGCCGTCGCGCGTCGTCACCCACAAGGTGCCGTCGCGGCCGGCGCGGATCGCCTGCACATGGCTGGCGTTCGGTCCGGGCCCCAGCGCCACCCGGCCCATGCGCCCATCCGGCATGCGCCACAGCAGGCCGGTAGGGGTGCCGATCCACAGCCGGCCACGGGCGCTGGCGAGCGCGGTCACCCTGTCGCCCAGCAGCGCGCCACGCACACGGCTGGCCTGGCGGGTGACGGGGTCGAGCAGCATCAGGCCATCGCTGACGGTGCCGACCCACAGGCGGCCGGCGCCGTCGCCGGCGATGGCGCGTACCCGCGCGCGGCCGATGCCCTCGGTGTCGCCAT